>DATGBV010000094.1:0-5149 GCA_035312485.1 Flavobacteriaceae bacterium
CAATACAATAATCTCGAAGCTGTTCTATATTCATTCTAAAATTTGATATAAAACAGGTTTGCTGGGTGAAGCATCATTCTCAAAAGGGGCTATTTGAAGATTTAGAAAATAAGTACCATCTTTAACAGAGTTTGGCACATAAATAAACTCTGTAATTGTAGCATCCAATCGTAATTTTCCTTGTGTATTCCAAAATGCATTATGAGCTAATAATTGACATTCATCTCTTTCTTTATCTACACTTGGTAAGTCTATTAGTAAATGCTTAATATCTTTCTTGCGCAAATAGATTGCAGCCTCTTCAAGTAAATATGTAGGATTTGTATATGAATACTGTTTGGTCAATTTATCTAACGTATTGGGTATTGAACGTATAACAATGGCATCTCTTTTTTTGTTTCCTAATGCAAATTGAATTTGTTTTTTAGATATTACAAAATCATCATTAAGTTTTTCTGGTGCAACAGTTATAACTTCTGCTAAAAAGAAAAACTGTTTTAAATTTTCATTTATTGAATGTACTTTCTCTGTAATATGACCAGCACATTCAGTATGTGTTCCATGCGCATGAGGATTAAAAGAAATGTTATTGAAATTAACACAAGCTCCATGCTCTACGCTTACTATCTCACCATCTATCTCTACTGGTTGAATTTTGGGTTCATCTACATACCATGCATTTACATTACTCTTTGAGGCTCTTAATGGTATTGAAATGTCGATAGGTTTTGATAAATCTATATTATGTTTTCTGGAGTTGTATTGTATTGTTGCAAGCATTTATGCTGAATTTATTTCAGCATCTTTTAATTAAGACACTATAAGTTCAAATATAAGTTTTTTAATTTAGGATTTTGTGTTTTAATTAAATTCCATTTCCATTCACTTTTCCAATTTTTAATTTGCTTTTCCCTGATAAAGGCACTATTGTAATCACTGATCTTTTCATAATATAGCAATTCAATTACATTATATTTTTTTGTAAACATTGTAGCTTTTCCTGCAATATGCAATTCTTTTCTTTTCTTTAAATCTCCAGTAGCTCCGACATACAAAACACTTCTGTTTTATTTGATAATATGTACACAAAGCCTTCTTTCATAATTTAATATTAATTAAAAAGATCCTGAAACTAGTTCAGGATAAATAGGTCTGAAGCAATGCCATCCGCTAAAAATTTTCCTTTTTTGGTGAGTTTTAACTTCTCGATACAATTTTGATAGATATCAAAATCACTCGAAGTGACTAGCAATTCTTGATTAATATATTTTTCTGCCGAAACATTTAAATACTGTAAATACTTTTGTCCGAAATCTTGTTCCACTCTTTGTAGTGAAATTCCCCAGAAAGTTCTTAACGAGGTCATAATATATTCATTGTATTTATCATTTTTTGAAAGCTTTTCAGTTGAACTTGGCAATTTGTTGTTTTGAATAGCTTTTATGTATTTTGTATTATTAGAAATGTTCCAACTTCTTGATTTTTCATTGAATGAATGTGCCGAAGGACCAATTCCCAAATATGCTTTCCCTTGCCAATAAGACGTGTTATGTTTAGAAAAATAATTCGGCTTTCCAAAATTTGAAATCTCATATTGAATAAACCCATGTTTTTCCGTTTCTTCTATAAGATGATTAAAGTGTTTTAATGCCAAATCTTCATCTATTGGAGGGTATTTCCCTTTTTTTATGAAAGAATCTAAGGCTGTTTTGGGTTCAACGGTTAATGCATAACTGGAAATATGTTTAACTCCAAAATTGAAAGCCGTTTGTAAGTTTTCGCTCCATTTTTCAAGGCTCATATTTGGAATTCCGTAAATTAAATCAATAGTTATATTGTCAAAGTACTTTGTAGCTTCCTCTAAACATTGTTTGGCTTCTTGAGCTGAATGTACTCTATTCATACTTTGTAAATCATCATCAAAAAAAGATTGAATGCCAATGCTTAAACGGTTGATTTGTGTATTTGTTAATTCGTTTATTCGCTTATTTGACAAATCATCTGGATTGGCTTCTAAAGTAATTTCTGGATTATCAATAACTTGATAATGCTTGTATATTTCCGAAATCAATAATTGTAATTCGTCATTTGATAATAACGATGGTGTACCTCCTCCAAAGTAGATAGTTTCAACTGTTTCGCTTATTTCATCCTTTCGTAATTCAAGTTCTTTTATGATTGCTCGAATCATTTCAGATTTATATTTTATTGAAGTGGAAAAATGAAAATCACAATAGTAACACGCTTGTTTGCAAAATGGAATATGGATATAAATGCCGCTCATTTTAATTTCTGATAGTACTATCCTATCTTATCTTCATTCTGCTTAACAAAAGCACTCCAACCAGAATAACTTTTCCCAACAGAAATTTTACCGGAATTATAAAAATGACAGACTGCTGCTGCAAGACCATCTGTAGCATCCAGGTTTTTAGGCAAGGTTTTTAAACCCAGCAATGTTTGAAGCATTTTAGCCACCTGCTCTTTACTTGCATTACCATTTCCTGTTATAGCCATTTTGATCTTTTTAGGAAGATATTCCGTTATTGGAATTTGTCTGGAAAGACCTGCAGCCATTGCCACACCTTGAGCTCTACCCAACTTAAGCATACTTTGCACATTCTTACCATAAAAGGGAGCTTCAATAGCTATTTCGTCTGGATGATGCGAGTCTATAAGTTCTATTGTTCTTTCGAAAATAAGTTTAAGTTTTAGGTAATGGTCACTATATTTCTTTAAATCCAACTCATTCAGTTGCATAAACTGCATGTTTTTGTTTACAACTTTAATAAGACCAAAACCCATAATGGTGGTTCCTGGATCTATTCCTAATATTATTTTGTCTTTATTCATTAATCACAAAATTGGCAACCACTTAAAGAAAATGAAAGTCCTAGAGTTACTGTAAGTAAATCGCCATTAAAAGAACCATAACCATCTGTTACAGGATCAAAATCTTTACTAAACCCCATAATATAAGATGTGTCAAGATACACAGAAAACGTTTCTGAAATACCATAATGAAACTCGACTCCAGCCATGACATTAAAAAATGACAATTTATTATCTGAATAACTGCTCAATGGCTTTACAAAGCTCATACCTGGACCTGCATGAGCTATAATACCAATTCTATTTGGTGTAAATGTTATGGATTTATTGGCATCATAAATCAATTGTGCATTTATTCTTGAGTAATTTAACTTAAATTCTGGTGAATTGTCTTCATTTTTAATTCTGTTATATCCATAATCTAATTTGGCTCCAAACTGTTCACTAAACATATTTTGAATTCCAAGATTTATGGTAGGAAAGTTTAGTGATTTAGCTTCAAAATCTTCTACAAACCCATTGCTTGAGGGAAAATTTGTACCAAATGCAATTTGTCCTTTCCAAATACTTGTCCGACTTTGAGAAAAGCTAAAAAAGGTAAATGAGACAAAACCCAGCAAAAGAATATATTGTTTTAGTGTTAAGTTCATATTATAAATTAGTTTAATTTGTGGCTATGTTTTTTACATTGTCTTACAAAGCTAAACAATTCTTTTTTGTTCTAATTAAGTTAAGTATTGTTGTTGGTGCATTTTATTTTATATATCAAAAATTGGCCTTTAATGAAGATTTAAGTTTTAACGATTTTAGACTGTTTTTAGTCAAAAATGATGGTTTTTCGTTAAAAAATGTGTTTTTTTTACTGTTTTTGACCTTTTTTAATTGGTTTTTTGAAATCTTAAAATGGCAGAAATTGGTATCTTCAATTAAGAAAATTTCTTTTAAAAATGCACTTGAGCAAAGTTTAGGAGCACTTACAGCATCACTTTTTACTCCTAACAGAATTGGTGAGTATGGTGCTAAAGTTGTTTATTACACTTCTTCATTTAGAAAAAAAATTGTCTTACTCAATCTGCTTGGGAATATGTCACAAATGTTAATTACTCTTCTTTTTGGAGTTGTAGGATTATCGTTCTTTGTAGTACTAAATACTATTGAGATTGATTATCTTAAACTTATGCGTTTTTTTATAATTCTATTATTAATTATTGGTTTAGCAGGTTATGGCATTAAAAAAAGTACTATAACAATTAAAGGTTTTTCTATTGAAAAAGTTTTTATATTCATAAGAAGTTTACCTGTTAAAACGCATTTATTAACGTTTGTTTTTTCATTATTGCGTTATCTCATTTTCTCATTTCAATTTTATTATTTACTAATTGTTTTTGGTGTTGATATTAGTTATTTTCAAGCTATGACTGTTATTACATCAATGTATTTATTGACTTCTATTATTCCTTCAGTCTTTATTTTTGATGTGGTTGTAAAAGGCAGTGTTGGAATATTCTTATTTTCTATAATTGGTATAGATGAACTCATTATTTTAAGTATCATTACTTTGATGTGGCTATTGAACTTTGTTCTACCAAGCCTCTTTGGAAGCTATTATGTGCTCAATTTTAATTTACCTGAAGAAGATATAGAATGATTATTTTTTTGGTTATAATAGTCACATTGGCCTATCTAATTATAATTGGATCTTTTGTTTATGGCTTTAATAAAGTTAAGGATTTTTATCTTGAAAACATGTTGTCTAAAACTCGATTTTCAATTGTAATTCCTTTTAGAAACGAAGCTTTGAATTTGCCAAATTTATTGCAATCAATAATTGATTTACAATATCCCAGAGATTTATATGAAATAATTTTCGTTGATGACGAATCAACAGATAATTCAAAAGAAATTATAGATCAAGTTCTCGATACAAAATTCTCTAACGAGAATTTCACTCGAACTGACATTAAAATAATTTCTAACAAAAGGCAAACAAACTCACCAAAAAAAGATGCTATTACCAAAGCCATATCCATTGCTAAAAATGATTGGATAATTACAACCGATGCCGATTGTATTCTGCCAAAACAATGGCTAAATAGCTTTGATGAGTTTATCCAAAAGACAAATGCCAAATGCATTGTTGCTCCGGTAATTTACAAAACCAACAATATGCTGCTTGAGAAGTTTCAATTGTTAAGCATATTGAGTTTACAAGGCTCAACCATTGGTGGTTTTGGTATTGGAAAGCCTTTTTTATGCAATGGTGCAAACTTGGCTTATACTAAAAAATTATTCTTTGATCTGGATGGTTTTAACGGAA
>DATGBV010000095.1:0-8700 GCA_035312485.1 Flavobacteriaceae bacterium
AATTTTACTTATTGTAGTCTTTTAAACCTTGAATATATGCCATATGTGAAGGGCGAAGGAGCTGTGCCTGTAGAATCTGTAGGAAATCAAGAAAATGTCGATGAAGAACATATTCCGTATGCTTCACATAATTTAAACACATGTATAAGTGCAACTGAAAGTAAGGTACTTAAAAGGCAGGCTGGATTGAGTCAATAATGTCTAAGGATCCTAAATATCATACCGTTGCAAAAGCCGTAAAATTAGAAAGAGTCGATTCTACTGGTGAGGTTTTTGTTACATTTAGGATTATCAACGAAGATTTTAAACAACGACTGCAAAAAAACTGGCTTGATGATGTTGAGTTGGAATTAATTATTAAGGAAAAATAATGCCCACATATGAACACTTATGTAAAGAATGTAATCACGAATGGGAACAAGCTTATGGAATGACCGAATCTGTTCCTGATACTTGCCCAGAATGTAATACCAAAGGCAAGGTTCAACGCTTAATTGCTTGGTGCGCTGGTACAGTTGTTTTGACTGGTCGAGAAAACGTCGCAAAACAATGGCAAGAAGGTAAGCGCATGGCACGAGAGGCAAAAAAGAAAGGTGATGAAAATTTCGCTGCTAATATTGTTGGTGAAGATAAATTTCACCAAAACCAATCTGCTATTGATAAAATAAAAAAAGATATATAAATACTCGGCTCCCAAATGACCAAAGAAAGAATAATTCAAATATTAAGACAAATATTAGAAGTCGAGGATATTGAATTGAAAAATTGTGCTATTGAATCATTAATTGATTCACTAGAAGACTTAGACATTTTGGAGACTTATGAAGATTCAGATCGAAAGGGACGAACACGATGAAATTTTGAATAGGCTTTTTGAACTTAGACAAAAATGCAAAAAATCAAAAAGCAAAAAAATTCATGCCGAATACCGCAAGGCCGAAGCATTATGTGAAGCCAAATTTGATTATTTGGTTTTGTCGAAATTATATAAATACAAAAGCTTTGCCAATTACGAAGATTTAAAACAAGATGGCCGAGTCGCACTTTTACTAGCATTAAGAAACTTCGATCCTAATAAAGGTAATTTTTATTGGTGGGCAAATCAATATATTAAAACGAAAATTAAAAGAGAAGCAAATCGACATAGCACAATAAAAATTCCAATTAAACAAGCACAAACAATTCAACCATATAAAGTTTCAGAAATTCCAGTAGTGATTGACTCAGCCCCCGATCCTTTTCAAAATATGGAAAGTAGTGAAATAAAAACACAAGTACGAAACGCAATTGAAAAGTTGCCGAATGACCAGAAAAAAATTATTGAACTCAATGGCATAAAATCATATTCCTTAAATCGAATCTCTAAGGAGTTGAATATGAAAATGCCAGAATGCTTAAAACTCCTTAATGAAGCGAAACAAAATCTAAAAGAATCTCTTAAAACCGTTTATTGAAATTGAACCTGAACTATGTCTGATAAATTTACCATTAACGAAGCTTTAGAACACTCATTAGAATATTTCCAAGGCAATGAATTGGCCGCCAGCGTTTTTGTTAATAAATATTCTCTTAAAGATAATGATGGAAGTGTTCTAGAACCTACCCCACATGAAATGCATCAAAGACTTGCCGCTGAATTTGCAAGAATTGATGCTGAAAAATATGGCTTTGATTATGATAAGCGATTCGATGTGTATTTTGATGCTTTGAAGAACTTTGCACGTATTGTTCTTCAAGGCTCGCCTATGTCTGCTGTTGGTAATAAATACCAACGTATGAGCGCTTCAAATTGCGTTGTCGTGCAAAGTCCAAAAGATTCCGTAAATGGCATATTTGCTTCTGGTACCGAATTAGCAGAATTGTATAAACGTAGGTGTGGCGTAGGGATTGATATTTCTACACTGCGTCCCGATGGTGCCGCTGTCAATAATGCTGCAAGAACAACTAGTGGCGCTTGGTCTTTTGCAAATTTTTATAGTGATATTACTCGTATGATAGGCCAATGTATTGCAAAAGATGAAAGAGTCTTGACCGATTATGGTTTGCAAGCAATACAGGATATTTCACCAGGAGATAAGGTTTGGACTAAAAAAGGATTCATACCTGTTAAAAAATTGTGGTCAAATGGTATTAAAAAGATTTTTAAATTAGAAACAACAGAAGGCTTTTCCATCAAAGCTTCTATGGACCATATTTTCCTTACAGAAGCTGATGGGCGTTTAGTAGAAAAGCGCCTTGGAGAATTTGAGCTTGGCGATTCAATTGTATTAATACCAGGTACATGGAGAGAAAACTCTAATGCTGATCCATTAATTCCAGCAAAATATATCAAGAAAGCATATAATAACTCAAATCGGTTAAATGAACATATTACTATCTTATTTAATACAGAACCAACCGAAATAACTCAAGATTTAGCATACTTGCTTGGCCAAATGTATGGTGATGGTTATGTTCAATATGATAAATTTAAAGAGCCTACAAAAATTTCTATTGCATGCGCTCATCCGGCTGTACAAAATCAAGTATGTAAAGCAATTAAAAATTGTTTTGGTATTGATCCGGCAATAAAACCTGGAGATGGCGCTTTATCTAATGTTCATATTCATAGTAAAATTATATGTAATTGGCTAGCTTTGAATGGGCTGTTAAAAGAAAAGTCTAATAAAATCAAAATTCCTACAAAAATTTTAAAAGCCGCATCAAATATTCAAATGTCATTTTTAGCTGGCTTTTTTGATGCTGATGGGACAAATGGAAAGTTTAAAAAGGGATATGTATTTACTACAACATCGTTTGATTTTGCATCTGATATACAAACAATATTAATGTCAAATGGTATAATCAGTAAACGACATGTTGAAAATAGACAAGATAAGGGTTGGAAAGATTTATATACTATTGCAATTACAGGATCTCATGCACAAAAAGCACTAGTTAGCTGTATTGAAGGCGGCTCTTTTCCTGCGATTAAAATTTATGAAAAATTCATATCAAAACGTGATAATTATCTTACACCATATAAAGCTTCATCGTTAAACGTAAATCATAATAAATACAAATTTATTCCAGATGAATCTCAATATATATCTGCTAACGCATACTTGCAAATCAAACAAGCAGGAGAAGATAGTGCCAATGATGGTCTTTTAATAAAATCTTCTGTACAAGCCATTATAGAATTTGATGAAGAAGAAACTTTTGATTTAGAATTGCCAGAAGAACATCTTTTTTGGTGTGAAGGGTTTTATGTTCATAACTCAGCCAGGCGCGGGGCTCTTATGATCACAATGGATATTCATCATCCAGATGTTATTAAGTTTTCAACCATGAAACATGATCTTACAAAGGTCACTGGTGCAAATATTTCTGTTCGTTTAAGTGATGAGTTTTTGCAGGCTGTGGAAGATGATACAGAATATGAGCAGCGCTGGCCATGTGAAGGTACTCCCAAGGTTCGTCACACAGTGCCCGCAAGGATGGTGTGGGAAACAATCATTAACTCTGCAACTAAAACAGCTGAGCCTGGTTTAATTTTATGGGGTAATATGTTGCGCAATTTGCCAGCACATTGTTATCCCCAATTTAAAACCATAAGTACAAATCCATGTTCAGAAATAGCGCTTTCTGCTTATGACTCTTGTCGTTTGATTTCGCTTAATTTAACTGGTTATGTTCGGCACGCATTTAAACAAGAATCTCATTTTGATTTTGATGCATTTAAAAAAGATGCTGCACTGGCAATGCAGATGGCTGACAATCTTGTTGATATTGAACTTGAACTCATTGACAGAATTAAAGAAGTTTGCGGAGGTGATGCTGAAGAAACTCTTTGGAATAAATTGTATGAAGCTGGGCGCACTGGTCGTAGAACTGGCCTAGGCACACATGGCTTGGGCGATACTTTAGCACAGCTTGGTATTAAGTATGACTCTAAGCGCGCAATTCAGATTGTAGAAGAAATTTATGAAACGTTAAGAAATACTGCCTATGAAACATCAATTAATTTGGCAGAAGTGCGTGGGGCATTTCCTGCTTTTGATTGGGAAAAAGAAAAGGATTGTACATTTTTTGAACGCATGCCTAAAGAGCTTGTTTCTCGTATGGCTACTGTTGGTAGAAGAAATATCTCGCTATTAACACAGGCACCAACGGGTTCAGTATCAATTATTAGCAAGGTTGGTGAGTTTGATGCTTTTAATGTGTCTTCTGGTGTCGAGCCGGTGTTTAGAAACTCTTATACTCGTAGAAAAAAAATTAATAGCAATGATACTGGCGCTAGAGTTGATTTCGTAGATGTTGTTGGTGATAAATGGCAGGAATATAAAGTTTTCCATTCAAATGTGAAAAGCTATCTTGATATGAATGGTCTGTCTGATCATGCTAATTTGCCAGATTACTTTGTTACGTCAGATCAAATTGATTGGCGTAAACGAATTGAGATTCAATCTGCCGAACAAAAATTTATTGATCATAGTATTTCTAGCACGATTAATTTGCCAACAGGTACGTCATCAGATGTCGTTGGCGCATTGTATCTAGATGCCTGGAAAAAAGGTCTTAAAGGCGTTACTGTATATGTGGATGGGTCTAGGGACGGTGTATTGGTTGAGAAGAAAGAGGCTAAAAAGAACTTAATTACAGAGGTGCCAAAACGACCAGATATACTCGCTTCTGAAACACACAAAATTAAGGTTGATTTTGGCGATGGTACTCCGCGAAATGCTTATGTTACTGTATCATTTTTCCCCGAAACTCGCAGACCTTATGAGATTTTCGTGATTGGACCATATCAAGGGTTAGGCGAACAAGACCTGCAAATTCTTGAACTTACAGCCCGCACCACCAGCATGAACCTTCGTCATGGCGTGCCAATTCGTTATATTTGTGAACAATTTGATAAAATTGGTGGGCAATATGTATTTTCTATCCCTACTAATATCGCGAAATTATTAAGCAAATATAGTGATGAAGAAAAAACATCGGAAAATATGACATCTAGGGAGGAAACCCCAATGAGCAAATGTCCTAATTGCAAAAAGCGGACATATGTTTTAAGTGGGGGCTGTGGCACATGTGTCGATCCTGATTGTGCATATTCGGGCTGTTCGTGATTGAATTAACATATTTTATAGATAGAGAAGATGTAAAGAAAGTTGAGGAAGAGGAAAAAAACCGATTTGTAAGAGAAATTATAGCAAATATTGGAATTCCTTTAGATGCGGTGTGGCCTGAGGATGCTGAAATTACTGTTAACTTAAAGATTGAACTTCGAAAACTTTGCGCACAACATGATATAGTGATTTTAGATGATGGCGACCGTGGAATCGAAATTTATTGGGAAGAAGGTCTTATCGCAAAATGGTACAAACCCCAATATAAATTGCGAGTCGATAACACAAAAATCGAACCATCTAAAAAAATGTTTTTAGAAATGACTATTAATTTCGCCAGTGTTTTTGAAGATGGTGGTGAAGAAAATGTCGAGAATGATTAACCAATAACCTTTTTAATTAAACTTAGGAGTTTTATATGTCAGAAGAAAAGAAAGAAGTTGAAGAGCAGACTGAGAGCATTACTACTGAGGAAATGCAGGAAATTAATAATGCTAAAATTCGTGTAAAGCTGGCTTCGGCAGAGGCAGAGACTGCAGCAGCTGTTGCCAAAGTTACAGATCTTGAGTATCGTAGCTTAGTACAACATATTTTTATTAAATATCATCTTGGTGTTGATGACCGTATCGATGATGGCACTGGAAATATTGTCCGTGGTGGCGCTAAGAAAGAAGGACAGGAATAATATATGAAACTGAAAGATTTAGCAGATCTAGTGTCTGTTCGTAATCATTTGGCTAATTTAATAAATAACCGAAATGCTATTACAAAAGATAAAATACAAACAGCGAACCATAAAGTTCAAGAATTGGATCAGCTGTTTATTTCTGTTGTTTTAGATAACATTTTAGATGAGTATTTGCCTTTGAAACTTTGTGAAGACTTAGGCGTCGACCTACATACAACAGCAGATAATGTAAAAACGAATAATGTGGTTGCAGAAACATTTACAGTAACAAATACAGACGCAAATAAGTTAAAAACTTCTAAACCACAATCTATAGACCCAGATGTTGCCAAAAGCTTGAAAAAAGCAAAAAGACAACTGAAGAAAACATCAAAGAAAAAGGTAGCGGTTAAAAGAAGTACATAATGTTTTCAAGACATTCACAATTAGTTATTATTAAAAACAAAGAATGGTTTGATAAACAGAAGTATGCGGGCAAGTGTGTGGGTACAATCCTTCGTGATTGCAAAGAAATGATTGAGCAAAAAACTCCAAACCTTTCATTAAAAGACTTGGAAGCTCATGCATTGGATGTAATGAAAAAGATGGATTGTACCCCCACATTTAAAGACTATAAAGGTGGTGGCCCAGTTCCTTTTCCTAACGCAATCTGTACATCTGTGAATGAAAACCTCGTTCATGGAGTTGTTACAGATTATGTGCTCCAAGAAGGTGATGTTGTAAGCGTAGACTTGGGCGCAACTTATGACGGTGTTATTGCTGATGCCGCTTATACTGCTATATATGGTGAGCCGAAATCTGCAGAAATTCCTCGTATGCTAGAAATTTGTAGAGGTTCCTTATATGCAGGTATTAAGGCGGCTAAGGTAGGAAATCGTATTGGCGCTATTGGAAATGCAATTCATAAGTTTACGAAGAATAGTGGTTTTAGTTTAATTTCTAAATATGGTGGTCATGGTATTGATTTGGATGTGCCTCATGCCTCACCATTTATTGCAAACCAAGCCGAAACAGACGAAGGTATTCATATCTTACCAGGATTGACAATTGCAATTGAACCCATGCTTGTAATGGGTGATAAAAAAACATCTGTGTTAGATGATGGTTGGACAGTTAAAGCTTCTGGAGTTAGCTGTCATTTTGAACATTCTATTTTTATAGAAGAAGATAATATTCACATAATGACAGAAATGCCATGAATGGAATGATATTAGATGGCCATGTGCAAGTTGGACAATTTACGCTATGTACAAAAATAGAAGAATCTGTGTTTAATTTAACAGAAATTCAAATCAATACAATATATTTTGATCTTGCTTATAATAGGGCAAATAAACCTTTGCAATTAGTTAGAGGTCATATTGATAACGGTATATTAAAAATATATCGAGATTTTGGTATTGGAATAATTTCAGCTATAGACTCTGTTTGGGTTAATACTGATACATGTTCTTTTAAAAATGGTAACTTTATTTCAGCGAGAGATTTATATGCGAATTAATTTTGATGATAATAGTTATGTAGAATTTAGTTATTCTGCAACACCAGGTAAACTTGCAATTGTAATTGCTGCCGCTAGTAGCCCAACGAAAAAAGTTATTAATACTGCGGAAATCACACCTGATGAATTAAAACAGTTACTAGCAGATGTAAATGTTGAAATGCCTGAAAACACTGTGAAAAAGACTGTAAAGAAAACTGCTAAGAAAAAAGCAAAAAAGAAAACTAGCAAAACAACTGGGAAAAAGAAAGTCGAGAGCGCAGATTCAAAGCCCTCTGAAGAAAAAGAGGGCCAAGATATCCCGAAAAAATTCCATAAATGGGAGGATATCAAGCGCTCTAGAAACAAACAGGAGAAAAAAAATGAAGATTGATTCAGTATTAAGAGGAGTAAATCGCCGTAATTTGACCAACAATACGCAAAAAGTTGCTTTGAAGCTGTTGAAGGCAAATGGCTCTTGGGTTCGCCGTTCTGATCTTGAGCGTGTAGCAACATCTGCTTCTGCTCGCGTTCGTGACCTGCGTAAACCTCAATTTGGCCGTTTTCAGGTTGAGTGTGAGTCTGCTGCTACGTTAAATCGTAACGGTTCACAGCACACATTCTTCTATAGAATTCGCCCAAGTACAGTGTCCAAGAGGCAGGTTGAGACCGTTTTTCGTTTAGAAGCATAAGACATCAATAAAAGAAAAAAGCCCACCATCTTTTTAAGATTGGTGGGTTTTTTATTGCCAATTTGTTGCTGCATATTGGGGCATAAAAATAGCTTTTATACCTTGATAAAGAGTTCAAATTGGCTGAATGCACACCTACTACACAATATACCGTCTATCCCTGTGATATAGATACATCTACTCAACTGCCTAAAGCTGTTGATAATGTTACCCCTGTTCGAGGCGAGGTTGTTAACCGCCTACGTGATGCCGTATTGGCCGTTGAATCCGAATTAGGTATTCAACCCAGTGGCACATTTACAACTGTTAGAGCGCGTCTTGATGCTTTAACAGGGCTGATTAGCGCTGGGGGAGGTGGTGGCCTTAATACCGTTTTAGATGAAAGTGTTGTGGCTGTTGAAAATGTAGTCTCTATGGACTTCCAAGGCAGCGGCGTAACCGTCACTCCATCAGCAACAGAAGGCCGCGCAAATGTCACAATTAATGGCACATCACAAATTCAAGAAACTATTGCCGTAACAATTAATGGACAAACCTCTTTTACATTAAGCGAAACTCCTTATAGTACTTCGCTTGTAGAAATGTTCGTAAATGGTATCAAACAGCAAAATGGTATTGTTTATACTGTATCAGGAACAACAGTTACTTATGCAGGAACCGTTACACTATTAACAACAGATATTGTTGAGTTTATTTATCTCACTAGTACTGGCGCTGGCGGTGGCG
>DATGBV010000096.1:0-12954 GCA_035312485.1 Flavobacteriaceae bacterium
GTAAGCAAAATCTGTGTCAATGCCATTTTTGGATAATCTATAGGTAATGAAATCATTCAAAAAATATCTAGAGGCATCTTGAATACTATCAACACTCAATTTAAAGTATGAATCACTTTTAATAGCTGCTTGTCCTATTAAAAACGATAATTGGTTTTCTGATTCTAAATCCTGCTTAATGTTCTCTCCAGCAACTGCTATTTTTTTATTAAACTGAACTTTAGCCAAGCTAAGTCCAATCTTAAGGTATTGAAATTGTACAATGAACAAACCGAGTATTGCAATTATAAAAACGGTTATGTATATCTTCCTTTTTTCCAAAATCATGCACTATATTACTAAAAAAATGCTTTTAAAACCCATATTAAGTTTTTATTAATCTTTTTAACCTTTCATTAATCTTTTTAACCTCTTCTTATCTCTATACTGCATTTAATAAATCTACATTTGAAATATCCTTAACATTAAAAAAAGATTTGATAAACCAACTAAACCTAAACGTACAGATTCCTAAACAAATAGTAATTCTATTTTTCTTTTGTTCCATATTTAACAATATAAACGCTCAAGGTTGTGTTGCTATAAGAGGTAATTCATCTTGTAATGTAAATATTGGGAATTACTTTAATTTAATGGATGGTGAATTTAATATTCAAATGGGTTATAGATATTTTAAATCTTTCAGACATTTTAGAGGTGACCATGAAGAGACTCATAGAGTTGAAGAAGGAACGGAAGTTATTAACCATTCAAATTTTTTAGACCTTTCTGTAAGTTATGCTATTACAGATAGATTATATGCTAACCTCATTATTCCTTATGTATGGCATACACGTTCATCTATGTATGAACATGGAGGCAATCCTCCTAATGGATTAGGTGAACGCCACGAAACATCTTCTTTAGGCATAGGTGACTTAAGAGTAGGGGTTGGATATTGGCTTTTTGAGCCTGGAGAAAAGAATTTCAATTACTCGGTAGGTCTTGGTTTAAAACTTCCAACTGGAAAATATGATTATACAGATACATTCTATAATCAAGGCGAAAATAGAGACCAAAACACTGAAACTGTTGTAGATCAATCCATACAACCAGGAGATGGCGGAACAGGGTTTACCATTGATTTTCAGGGAAACCATGCGTTTTCACATAATTTTGGTTTGAGTATTAATATATATTACCTCTTTAACGTAACTGAAACCAATGGTGTACTGACAAGAAACGGAAGTAGCGAATTCTCTTCTCCTGATCAATATGCTGTAAGGTTAGGTTCATATTATAATACTATGGGAGGCTTTAATGCCTATTTAGGAGGAAGGCTTGAAGGAATCCCATCTAATGATTTAATAGGAGGCAGCGCAGGTTATCGTAGACCTGGTTATGCTATTTCACTAGAGCCTGGAATTGGCTATTTTAAAAATAATTATGCCATTTTTGCAAGTGTTCCCATTGCCTTATATAGAAATAGAACCCGAAGTTATCAAGATAAACAGCGTACCCAAGAAACAGGTGTTTACAGACATGGTGATGCTGCATTTGCCGATTATTTAATCAATTTTGGAATTTCTTACAGATTTAAGAATAAAAAACATAATGATGATATTCCTCCAACATTCATTATAGAAGATAATTAGCTTTTAGTTAATAACTAAAGTTTAGTAGTAGTTTGTTTTTCAATTATAATAGCGCTAGCACATTTGTGGTTAGCGCTTTATAGTTTAATTAAATAGTTTTTCTGGTGTCCTTAAGTTGTTTAAGTTTTCTATAAACTCGCTACTTAATAAAGAAATGCCATATTGATAAGAAGCATTCATCCAACCAAAACCTTCTTGCGTGATATATTCAAAATCTGTCCCTACATTACCATATTCTGCAAAAACTTTATGCGTAGCAGCAACAACATCATATTTTTCTGGAATCGTTCCGTTATAATCTACAGCATTTTTGGTAATCATATAAAGCCATCTATATATTAGTTCCTGTGCTTCGTTTTTAAATCCATAGTTTAATAACCCTTTCCAAATCATCATCTGATGTGGTGCCCAACCATTTGGATAATCCCATTGTCTCGCTGGCCTTTCTGAAGAAATTTCACCTCTACTCTCTTTTGTGCTACCAGCTATTCCTCCTTTTTCAGTTAATAATGGCAAAGCATTTTTAACCAATTTTTGAGCTTGCTCTTTAGTACACATATTTGCCCACAACGGTGCTAATGTTGATGCACCTATAAAATTTGATTGAGACTTTGTAGATATATTATAATCAAAATACAAGCCTTCTACTTCATTCCAAAGAAACTTGTTTACAGCTATTTTTCTTGATTTAGATTTTTGTTGCCAATAGCCTGTTGTATACGATTCAAAAACACCATTAAATTCGGTTTCAATTAATTCTGCAAAGTCTGTTTCATATTTGTACAGCATTGCATTAAGTTCTACTAAATTCAGATCGGCACAATTTCCTTCTATTCGATAAGATGTATCATGTCCAGATTCTCTAACTGTTCTATCGTGAATAAAATAATCATCTAATGCTTTGTTTTTAATTTCACCTGAATGGTATTTAAAAATATAGTCATCTAAAGTTAAACCAACTTCATCTGCATAAGGTTTTATTACGGCATCAAAATGCCCCTTTTCACATTCTGGAGGCATGCCAATGCCTTCGGCAAAATATCTATTCAGACCATTGGAAGTAAGTCTTTTTCCTTCAACCATCCAAACGGTTTCATATTCTTTTATAGCCGTTTTTAAATGACTTTTTAACCAATCTTTGTCTTTTGTGATTTCAAAGACTTCACGAATTAAACTGGAATAAAAAGGTGGTTGCGTTCTAGTTAAATAATAAGAGCGATTAGCATTCAATATCTTACCATAGTGTTCTATTTCATACTGAAAATTATCTGCCATAGCTTTTGACAGATGTACTTTTCCATCCAAGATTAAACCAACCGATTCAAAGTAGCTATCCCAACCATACATTTCATTAAATCTTCCTCCCGGAACCACAAAAGGAACTCCTTCAATTTTATCATTATGCTCTTTTAGTTTAAGTGATAAAATACCAGGTTTGGTATTGATAGACTTCACATATTGAGGTGTTACGTGTTTTGGTAACTGTATAACTTCAATCGGTAATGAAGCTTCAAAATTTGTATAATATTGAATAGCTAATTGATCTTGAAAGGGAACATAAATCCTCAATTTACTGGAAATAAGTTCATCATTTTTGGAATCATGAATAAGGTGTTCAATACCTTTTTCATCCATAGTTCTGGTAAGTCCATTCCAGAAGTAATCTTTAATCATTCGTGAAACTCTGGTAGCAGGCAGTTCTTCAATATGATGTAATGGTATTTCTGCTACTTCATGGCCTTGGTTTTTAGCAATAACCAACTCCTGTAATAAATTTGAAAGATGATACGTGCCTTTTACATCATAATCTATCCCTTCTTTCGACTTAATAGTAAAAACTTTTGGACCATTATCTTCGATGGTAATCTTTTTATCACCAACAGTATCTTCTTGTTTTAATAAAGAATTTAAAGTGCTTTCAATATGAAGGTTAAAAATCATGATTATACAGCTACTTTTCTCTTTGACATTTTATCTATTAACAGAACAAAAATAATTAGTAACACCATAGGAATTAACAAAAAGTAAAAGGCATTAACGCCTCCAACACTTTCAAACAATTCTCCAACTATTCTGGAACCAATAGTTCCTCCTAATGCAGAAAAAATAATAATCAGACCAGACATTGGTGAGTGCAAGCTTTTAGGCAAAGAACTTAAAACTGTAGAATTTAATAGCGGATAAATAGGCGCAATAAACAGACCTATTAATGGTAAAATGAAACCAAGCATTGGAATATCTGTAATGCTATTAATTTCTTTGACAGCTTCTAAACTAACTTGTAATTGTGGAAGAACATAAACTAAAATACCTCCAGCAATTACTATACAAATTGTCACAAGATAAACCCAAGAAATCCTTTTTGTTAGGAAACCAGCAACAAACCTGCCTAGAGCCAAGGATAAAGCAAAAATAATTGCCATCCTAACACTTAATTTTTCAGAAAACAAGAAAATCTTTTCATTAAATCTTGGTAACCAAGTCATGATTCCTTGTTCAATCATCACGAACAAGAATGCCGATATAATAAAAACCAAAACTAAAGGAACAATCATTAATTTAACAGACTCTTTTAAATCGTCTTTTAAAGTGGAACCAATAGCTTCAACTTCATATTCAACTTTTGAAAAAAACAGGAAAATAAACGAAAGTAAAATAAGCCCGCATAATAGATAGTATACATTTAACCAAGAGTTTTCATCTTCAGAATAAAAAGCAGGAAATAAGATATATGCCAAAGCAATTCCTACCATAAAAAACCCTTCAATAGAACTCATCAAAGAAGCGTGTTCTTTTTTTGAGTCTGTCAAAATCCCAATAAGAGAATACACTGATAGTTTTATTAAGGCAAAGCTTACTCCAACTGTTAAAAACAATACTTTGGTGTAGAAAAACGAATTACCAAAAATCATTTGTAAACACCCAAAAAATACGATTACTAAAGCGGTAAGCATGGCTTTTTTGTATCCAAATCTTGGTAAAAAAGATGCCACTAAAAAAGAAACAAAAGCAATAGGTAAATCCTTAAAAGCCTCTAAAACGGAGGCTTGAGATTCAGTAACATGGTATACATTAATAGATTTTGCGATAACAATACCTACACTATTTAATAAAATGGCAAAGACAAAATAGTTAAGATAAATTGAAATTTTAATGCCTATATTTTTCATATCTAAAAATTTAAAAACTAATGCCCGCCACCGGCAAACAATATCTCATTATCACCTTCAGTATTCATTGGTTCTTTTAAGCGTAATGCCAATAGTCCTGCAATCACAAAAAACACACCTCCAAGAATAATTGCGTTTATAGCACTATCATTTAATGCATATTTTACAACGGGTCCGAAACTTACTGTTTGAATCAACATTGGTATTACAATCATCATATTTACAATGCCCATATAAACACCACGTCTTTCAGCTGGAATTATTTTAGATACCATTGCATAAGGTATTCCCATCATAGCTGCCCAACCTATTCCAAACAATATCATTGGCAGTAAAAGCGCGAATTGATTTTTTATATAAGGCATACTCAACATAGCTATGCCTGTAAAAAACAAGCTCATTACATAAACTTTTTTAGAGCCATATTTTTTTGCAAAAGGCACCAAGGCCAAAGCCACAATCATGGTGACAAAATTATAAGTTCCGTTCATTAAACCTACTTGTGCTAAAGCCTCATCAGCTGTAATTCCTGGTATAGAACTTTTAAGCATTGGTGAAATAAACTGCCAATAAACAAACAACGCATACCACTGAAAGAGGTAAACTCCAGACAATTTCCACATAAAATTAGGCATATCTTTTATGGCTTCTGCAGCTTCCATTAAAGGCATCAATAAATCACCAAACTTTTTTATTGAATTAACTTCAGGATTATTTTTTATTAATCTATACAAGAAAAACAACCAAACAAAAGCAAATACCAATATAATAATTGCTAAAAGGTTATAATTTTCAAATAGATACGGATAAATATATGCTACTCCAAATCCTAATAGAATTGGAACCGAGAGAACCACTAATAAAGCACTAATTACTTGAATAAGTGGATGTGGTTTTCCTTCATTAAAAGCTTTTATTTCTTGTAATTCTTCATCAGATGGTGGTATTTCAGGCGTTTTTAAAACAGACCATAATACCGTTGCTATTGATGCAAATGCTCCTAAAAAGAAGGAGTAATATACCCATGTAGGTATTGTATTTGCTACTTCCGCACCAGAAGTATCACTAAACCATTTTTGAAATATAAATAATGAGAAATTAGCAATAGTAATACCAGCACCAACAAATAAACTTTGCATTTGATAACCAAAAGTTAATTGGCTGTCTGGTAATTTATCACCTACAAATGCACGATAAGGTTCCATAGCGGTATTATTTGCTGCATCTAATATCCAAAGCAAGCCAACAGCGAACCATAAACTAGGACTGTAAGGAAAAGCAAATAAACACAAACTTGCTAAGATAGCTCCTATAAGGAAAAAAGGTTTTCTTCTTCCATATTTAGGAGACCACGTTTTATCTGAAATAGCACCAATTATAGGTTGAATTAACAACCCAGTTACTGGACCGGCTAAATTTAACAACGGTAATTCATCATGATGAGCTCCGAGAAATTCAAAAATTGGATTAACGGCTGATTGCTGTAATCCAAAACTGAATTGGATTCCGAAAAACCCAACATTCATGTTCCAGATTTGCCAAAACGATAATCTTGGTTTGGTTAGTTTCATTTTTTATGTAGTTAGTTAACTTTCAATTCTTGGCTTCTCTTTGCTTCATTCTTTCATAATACTAATTGCAAAACCACCTCCTGGAGCTAATTGTATATCTAATGTTGAATCTTTATTTATTTCAATATTTTCAATAGCATAATCTTGCGGATTATCATTCCAATGTGCATTTGGTCCATCTTTATAAATAGTTGCATTGTATGTTTTTCCTTCATTAAGAAAATCAAAGGTTATTTTTTGAGTTCTTGAATTCTCGTCTGTGATTCCTCCAACAAACCAATTTCCTGATTTTCTCTCTTGACGAGCAATTACAACAAAATCTCCAACTTCACCATCTAAAACCTTGGATTGTTGCCAGTCTACACCAACATCAGTAATAAACTGAAATGCTGGATGCACTTTACCATCAACCATGTAATGCTCTGGTAAATCACAAGCCATTTGAATTGGGCTATAAATTACAACATACAAAGCCAACTGATGTGCTAATGTAGTATTTACTTGGTTGTCCGGTTTGTATTCATCAAACTTAATGTTGAAAACTCCAGGTGTAAAATCTATAGGTCCGGAAAGCATTCTCGTAAAAGCAACAGTAGGTAAATGATCTGTTGGATTGCCACCATCACTTGCCCAAGCATTAAACTCTTGACCTCTTAAACCTTCACGAGCAATTGCATTTGGATAAGTTCTTCGTTTTCCAGTGGCTTTTATGGGTTCGTGTGCATTAACTGCTATTTTCTTTTTGGCCGCTTCCTCTAACACTTTGTGATAATGATTCACCATCCATTGTCCATGATGATATTCTCCATTTGGAATTATTTTACCTACATAACCAGTTTTAACTGAATTGATATTGTTTGCTTTCATAAAATCGTAGGCAACATCCATCTGTTTTTCATAAGTTCTAGGTGCAGCAGATGTTTCATGATGCATAATAACTTCCACGCCTTTTTCTTTTGCATAAGCCATTACCTCATCAAAATTATAATCAGAGTAAGGTGTCATAAAATCGAAAACGCCTTCTCTATCATCTGTATTTATCCATTGATCCCAACCTGTATTCCAACCTTCGACTAGTAGCCCTTTAATACCATTTGCTGAAGCGAAATCGATATATTTTTTAGCATTTTCTGTAGTTGCTCCATGACGAGAAGTGCCTACCTTTCCTGTAGTAAATGTGTTCATATCCTGGCTTCCTTCAAGATCCCAAGTAGATTTACCAATGTGCATTTCCCACCAAATACCGACGTATTTCATTGGTGTAAAATAACTTACATCACCAATTACATTTGGATCATTAAGATTTAATATCATTTTGGATTCTATTAAATCTCCTGCTCTTTCAGCAATTTGAATAGTTCTCCAAGGTGTATTGAAAGGCACAGTAAGTTTTGCTTTACCTTCTAAAATATCAGAACCAACTAATTCGCTAACCATATTTAGGTTTTCATTATCAACCTTCAGTGTCATGCCTGCATAGTTGGTTAAATCTGCTTCATGAAAACTTAAATATAATCCTTCATCAGTTTTCATAGTCACAGGAGTATTCACAGCATTTTCTGGAATATATGTTGCATTTAAATTAGGGTGATTGCGTTTTGAAATAGCATCAATTTCTGAAAACATGGTTTCATTGTATAAGTGCTCATACAAATCCCAGTCACCAGGAATCCACCATACTTTGTGGTTACCAGTTAAGTTGAATTCTGTGTTTTCGTCAGTAATTAAAATTTCTTTCAAATTTGGTTGTTCAGGAAACTCATATCTAAACCCAACACCATCATCATAGGCTTTAAAATGAATATTTAAAAGTCTTTTAGTTTCAGATTGTTCTTCTAAATTAATTATCAATTCGTTATAGTTATTTCTAACCTCCAATTGTTCTCCCCAGGGCATAGTCCATATTTCATCTGCTGTTCCAGTTGTTGCGCTAACAACTTTAAAATTGTCTTTTAATGATGGTAATTCTTTAAAATCAAAACTCATTAAGGAAGAATCTATTACAGTTTTGTCTTTATAAGTCACCAAATACATTGGTTGGCCAGAATCCGTAAGTGAAAATTCTACTAAAATGTTATTGTCTGGTGAATTAACATTATATAATGTTTCTTGGTTTTTGCATGATATGAAAAACAAAACGCTTAAAATTGTTAAACTAAAGTAAATACTCTTTTTTTTCATTGTGATTATTTTAAAACTATTCTTTTAATGATACTATTACTGCTTGGTAAGGCTCTAACGTTATTTTATCATTTTCAACAGTAAAAGTGTTGTAATTATTTATTAGTGTTTCGTTGAATTTATTGATTTCAGGTAATGTTCTATCTGAATTGTGGTCTGTAAAGTTTAAAAGCACCAACATTTTTTTATCATCTAAAACTCTAGTGTAAGCATAAATATCTGGATGTCCTTGTTGGATAATTGCATAATCTCCATAAACCAAAACTTCATTTTCCTTGCGAAGTTTTACCATTTTTCTAAAATGGTTCAAAACACTATTAGGATTGTTGTTTTGTAAAGCTACATTTAATTCTTTATAATTTTCGTTTACTTTTTTCCAAGGCGTACCAGTTGTAAATCCTGCATTTTCAGAATCATCCCATTGCATTGGTGTACGTGCATTTTCACGCGAACTGTAATTAAGAACTTCCATGAATTCTTCCATATCTGCATTTGCTGCTAAAGCTGATTTATACTTACCAATAGCATCAATATCTACATATTCTTCAATAGTTGGCATATCAATATTCGTCATGCCTAACTCATCACCATAATAGGTATATGGTGTGCCTCTCATACTTAAAAGGAATGTATTAAGCATTTGTGTAGACAGTGTTCTGAATTCTGGACTAGGGTTTCCAAAACGATTTACTAACCTTGAATTATCATGATTTGAAAGGAAAATAGCCAACCAGCCTTTTTCTGCAAATTCATTATCCCAACGCGTAAATACTTCTTTAAAATCAGCCAGTTCATATCCTTCTGGAGTTCTGGACATATCTACATATTCAAAATGATATGCAGTTTGAAGCTCCTTTCTATCTTCATCTACTAGATCGTGAGCATCCTGAAATGTACTTCCTGCGCCTTCGGCAACGGCAAAAACATTATAAGGTTCAATGACTTCTGTGTACATTTCTTTTAAGTAGTCATGCAATTGTGGTCTCATTCCATACCATTTGATAAAATCTTTTTCATGACCTTCAGGAAACTCTGGATATGTAGTGTCTTTACTCGCAAACTGAAAGGCATCCATGCGAAATCCATCAACTCCCTTTCCTGCCCAAAATTTCATAATATCGTAAACCTCTTGGCGTAGTTTAGGATTTTCCCAATTCAAGTCTGGTTGTGCTTCGGCAAATGTGTGCAAATAATATGAATCTGTTTCTTCAACATAGTCCCAACCACCTTCAGGGTCAAAAAGACTATGTCTGTGTGGCGGTTTACCATTTTCTGCTGGCCACCAATGGTAATAATCTCGATATTCGCTATCCCTTGAGCTACGAGCCGACCGAAACCATTCATGTTGATCGCTACTGTGATTTACAACAACATCCAAAACGAATTTAATTCCTCTTGATTTCATACCATCAAGCATCTCCTGAAAATCTTCCATAGTGCCATAGCGTGGATGTATCGCTCTATAATCACTGACATCATAACCGTTGTCTACCAATGGCGATTCAAAAAACGGATTCATCCAAACCATTGTTATCCCAAGACTTTCCAGATAGTCTAATTTTTCAATCACTCCTCTAAAATCGCCAAAGCCATCTCCATCTGTATCCTTAAAACTTTGAGGATAAATCTGATAAAGTACGCCTTCTTTCCACCAGTTTTTTTGTAGATCATTTTTTACTAAAGCTTCCGGTTGTTTATTCTCTTTACAACTGCTCATTACTATTATAAATATTATAAAGGACAGGGTTAATTTTCTTACTTTCATTATTTGTTTTTTAAAAGATATTCAATACAGAATACTGAATATTGTCAATTTCTTTAATTTTTGGCTTAAATTATAATTTTTTATAAGAAAAATGACGTAGATTAATCGAAATCGTTTTCGATTTTACAATCAGTTTGAAGATATTACATCCCGAAAATCTATTATAATATCTCTTTTAAGATTAGTTTTTTATAGGTACATAAATTTTGGCCACCCATTCGAGGTCATTGCCACCTGCGTGAGGATCATTCAGAAAAAATTCCATAGGTAATTTTTCTAAATTAATATTATTAATTTCTGCAAAGTGAAGAATTTTATACCATGCCATGTGGGAAATTTTGTAGTTGCCATTAAAAGTAGTTTGTAATGCCGCTCTTTCTTTGATTTGCTTGAAAAACACTTGTTGAGTTTCAGGATAAGTCTTTCCCTTTTTGATAGGAAAACAGAAATTAAACTCGATACTGTCTTTTTCAATGTCCCATTTTGTGATTTCAGTAAAAGGATCTCCATCTAAAGTTATCCCATTGTCTTTTATGTAATGCATAATTTTTGGAATATTCTTAACCATGACACTAGCCTTATCATCTGTTTTAGATTTTAAAGCAATATAAGCACAATATTTTGGTGGAATTTTAGAAGATATAACTTCTGAAAGTTTATAATTTCTTCTATTATAAATGAGTGTTTTATAAAAATTTTCTACTGCTGAAATACTCTGTTTTACAAACGTATTTTGATAAAATGGAACTTGTAGGTTTTGTTTAAAAAAATGTTCTTTATCACTGACTCTTGCAATAACCAAAGTTGAAGAATCGTTTTCTCTTTTTAATTGCCAATCTATTTTAAAAATAGAATCTCCAATAACTAGTTCTTGTTTAATCTTGCTAAAGGGAGTTTGCTCTAAAGTGGTTACAACTTTATCATTAGAAAGCTTCCCATTATTCCATTTAGTAAGACCATCAAATATAATACCTGGAGGTTGAGCAATTGTAAATGTTATTCGGTAATTGTAGTCTTTTATAATAAAGTACCAAATACATCCTATTATAAACGCAAATAGTAGTGCAATTTTGAACCACTTTGATTGTAGCATCTTAATTTTTCATTTTCAACTTATCAACAACCAAATTTCCTACTTTTTTACCTTGTCCAATACCAACCTCTACAGCTGCTCTGTAATGAATACCACCATACATTCTACTGATTGCAGCCTCGGCTGCTGCCTGATTAAAGGATGTAAAAGATCTGATAGGTAATCCGTAACGTGTTTCCGTATCATCCAAAAAGCTGAAATTATCACCGAATATCTGTGTTAAAACTATTGCTGATGCACCAGAAACTACGGAATGTCCACTTGTATATTCAGGAAATGGTGGTGTTTGTAAAATAGGTTTCCACTCATCATCAAAATAATTGTTAATTAAGGTTTCTGGTCTTACCAAATTACTTCTATACTTTTCATCCCAAGAACTAATAAATGCATCTGCTATGGCAATTGAAGTTTTTGTATAGGCGAATATAGTTTTGTCAAAATCGGCATTATCTTTTCTACACGCAATTTTGGTAATACCAATCCAATGCGCTCCAGGTGTTATCTTTTTTGTAGCAAACATCAGATGTCCGCGTGTTACAGAAACATAAGGATTACAATCCCAAAATTGTGCTATTTGTACTTCTTCAGATTCATCTCCAATTTCAGTAATCCTGTTACTGGTTTCGTAAACCTCTCTTAATTCTTTATAAAAATCTGAATTTTCATCCATTGAAAATTCTGGTGGAGGAACAGGCTTGAATTGTGCTGCCGAATCAATAACAAATGATCTAGTTTTACTCCAATGTGGCTCTAGACCATCCATATAAGCTGGTGGTGTTGGTTGCCATCGTTCTTCATCATCTGTGTCTACAGTAAATTTAGACATGGTTCTTGTTTGAGCATAGTTGTCCTTATTCATCCATTTTGAAATAAAATCTGAAACTTGTAAACCAAACTCTTTTGAATCTTCAAATTCAGAGTTGTTTTTAGATTCCCATACTTGATATAAGCTATCTCTAAAATGTTCAATTCTAGCTTCAGAAAAAATTAATTTCTTACTCATATCTATATGTGCTACAAGAGCGGCTAATTGATAATTGATATTTTTGGTCGTATCTGCTTCAGGAATACTTTCCAAATGTTCAATTTGTCCTGCCAATGAATTGTATTCTGGGTTATTTTGAGCTATAATTTCGTAGGCTGCAATATTTGGATAAACAAAAACCCTACTTGCCACAGGAGGCGAGAAAATATCATGAACCATAACTTCGACAACTTCATCAACCGATTGATGAAAATTATCGGATGTAATTACAATAGGTTCTACATTGTTTTTACAAGCAATCAAAAAAATCATTAAAGCCATTAAGAGTAAAGGCGTCCTATTCAGTTTCATAATTATAATTTAGTTTGTTATTTCGTATACTTGAACTTTGTCGTTGTTTATGGTTACCAATAAATATTGTTTTTCTTTTAAAGAAATAATATTCAAATGTCTAGCAGATTTTCCGCTTAAGTTTAACCCTAAAGTATTTCCCAATTCAATATTGCTTTCACTTTTTATCAATGCTCCTGGAAAAGAATCAAATCTTCCTTGAAA
>DATGBV010000097.1:0-2814 GCA_035312485.1 Flavobacteriaceae bacterium
ATGAAGAACTTATTTCTATTGCAAAGTCAAATGGATTGTTCGCAATTCAAATGGATTCGAAAAGATTAGCACCAAATCATTTGATAAAGAAATCAATTGTATTTACTGACAAAAAGAAAGCTTTAAAAAAATCAGCTGAAATAGTCTGGAGACAAATACAGCATGTCGCTGAAATATTGGATGCTTCAGGACTGCCTGCTTGGGATACATGTTGTATAGGTAGTGATTTTGATGGAACAATTAATCCGTTGGATGAAATTTGGACTTCGCAAGATTTTAATAAGATGGCTAATGAACTTGTAGTTTGTGCTAGACATTATTTAACAAAACCAAATACTTTAAAACTTAAAAAAAATAAACATATAAATCCAGAAGTGCTGATTTCAAATTTCTGTATTAATAATACAATTAGGTTTTTAGAACATCTACAAGAATCTAATGTCCGAGATTATGTTTTATCGTCCTAATATTTATAGAATATATGATCTAGGATAAACAATATTTCATTTAAAACAATATTTGTAAGTGCTAAAATTTTTATTATGAAGACATTACTAAAAATACTGATACTACTATTTTTTATTTGCTCATGCTCACAAGAACAGCTAGAGGAGTTTTTTGAAAATTTTGACGCACCCAAAATTAATACTGGCCTTACCGGTTGTAACAGTTTCTTGTATTCTGTATACTCTTACGATGCTTGTTCATGTGCAGAATCTGATGGGACATGTAGAACATATTATCCTATTACTCAAGAATTATACATATGTATTAGTGATTTTTTAAATGAGTCTGGAGAGTCTTGCGTGTATACAGACGAATTACCTTGTTCTGGAATAACTTTTTCTGGCTACATAAAGAAGGTAAATGTGGATTGCTTGTAAGCTTAACTTAACAATAAAAATAACTACTTAAAATTTGAATCATGGAAAAATCACAAAAGCCAATTAAAATTATCATTTTATCTATTGTGCTAATTATCTGTACAAATAGTTTTGCTCAAAACAAATCGGATAAAATAAAAGTTTATAAAGCTTGGGTAAAATTATTGGACGGGTCAAAAGCTAAAGGCGTTTTATATGCTGCAGACAGTTCTGGAGTAAAATTATCCGATGGTATTACGTCTGATAATTTAAATACATTAAGTGCAGAAAAAATAAAAGAGATAAGAATTAGAAAAAAAGGAAGAGTTGGAAAAGGAGTATGGATTGGTGCCTTATCTGGTGCAACATTTGGTGCAATCATGGGTATTGCAAGTGGTGATGACGAAGCAGGTTGGTTTAGTTTTTCAAAAGAAGAGAAAGCTGCGATGAATGCCATTGGACTTGGAACTCTTGGAGCTGGAATTGGCGCTTTGGTTGCTACTGGCAAAAAAAAGATAATTATTAATGGGGACCTTAATAATTACAAAATACAGCTCGGATTAATACAAAGCTATTCTTTAAATCCAAATATTAATAATTAGTTAGGATTTATCAATAAGGACATAAAATATTATAAAATAAAAAACCTCTCATGAAATTTGAGAGGTTTTTTTATTACTTGTTTAAAAAGAGAATTAATCCCCTTTTTTATCATCCCTTGGTCTTCTGTCATCGCGACGGTTATCACGTCCACGATTGTCTCTTCCACGATTATCACGAGAACCTCTATTATCACGTCCACGATTATTATCTCTAGGAGGTCTTTCTTTAAAACCTTCTGGTTTTGGCAAAATAGCTTTACGAGATACTTTCTCTTTTCTGGTTCTAGAATCTATTCCGAAATATTTCACGTCAAAAACGTCACCCATTTTTACAACATCAGAAACATTTTCTGTACGCTCCCAAGCCAATTCGCTTACATGTAAAAGCACTTCATTTCCTGGTGCTTCTGTATATTCTACAACAGCGCCAAAGTCAAGCATTTTAATCACTTTTACCTCATAAACACTACCAACTTCTGGTTTGAATAGTAATGAATCAATTTTTGCCAATACTGCGTCAATACCTTCTTGGTCTGTTCCTAGAATTTCAACAATACCTTCTTCTGTCACAGGATCTTCGTTGATAACAATGGTTGTTTTGGTTTCTTTTTGTAATTCTTGAATGACTTTTCCACCAGGACCAATTAACGCTCCAATGAATTCATTAGGAATTACCCTTGTTATCATTTTCGGCGCATGAGGTTTAACATCAGCATTTGGAGCTGAAATAGTATCGGTTAATTTCTTAAGAATATGTAAACGTCCATCACGTGCTTGTTTAAGAGCCTTTACTAAAATCTCATATGATAATCCTTTTACTTTAATGTCCATTTGGCAAGCTGTAATGCCATCTGCAGTACCTGTTACTTTAAAATCCATATCACCTAAATGATCTTCATCTCCTAAAATATCTGATAATACAGCATATTTATCACCTTCGGAAATTAATCCCATAGCAATACCGGAAACAGGTTTCTTAAGCTGAACACCAGCATCCATTAGTGCCATTGTACCAGAACAAACCGTTGCCATTGATGACGAACCATTAGATTCTAATACTTCTGAAACTACTCTTACTGTATATGGACAATCTTCAGGTACCATACCTTTTAAAGCACGTTGTGCCAAATTACCATGTCCTACTTCGCGACGTGATGTGCCACGAATTGGTCGTGCCTCTCCAGTTGAAAAAGGAGGGAAGTTATAATGTAAATAAAAACGTTCTTCTCCTTCAAACGACGGCATATCTATTTGGTTGGCTTCTCTACTTGTTCCTAAAGTTACTGTGGCTAAAGCTTGTGTTTCACCACGCGTAAAAATTGCAGAACCGTGAGTAGATGGCAAATAAT
>DATGBV010000098.1:0-4660 GCA_035312485.1 Flavobacteriaceae bacterium
ATATGGTAAAACTTTCCATTGAAGAAATTAGAGAAATAATTAAACCTGTTGGGCTTTCTCCTATGAAAAGTAAAGGTATTCATGGGTTATCAGAAATTTTAATTGAAAAATATGATGGCAAAGTTCCTCAAAGTTTTGAAGCATTAGAAGCACTTCCCTCTGTAGGACATAAAACAGCAAGTGTTGTTATGTCTCAAGCCTTTGGTGTGCCTGCATTTCCTGTTGATACGCATATTCACAGACTGATGTATCGATGGGGATTGAGCAATGGCAAAAATGTTGTACAAACTGAAAAAGATGCCAAACGATTGTTTCCAAAATCACTTTGGAATGACCTGCATTTACAAATTATCTGGTATGGTCGTGAATATTCTCCTGCAAGAGGGTGGAATCTAGATAAAGATATCATCACAAAAACAATTGGGAGGCAATCTGTAATTAAAGACTATTATAAAATAAAAAAGTCCTGACGACTAACTATCAGGACTTTTCAAAGTTTAGTTGAGAAGTGCTTCAAACTTCATCTTATTACAATTTATAACACTTAAAGCCTTAGAATAATCTAGAAGAAATTTAACCGTTTCTTCTTTCGGTTTTACGTTGTTCAAATGTTTAATAGAACGTTCAGAGTAAAGTTTTGCCATTACGTTAATTTTGTAGTTAATTACATTTTTAACGCAAGAAAATTTACTTTATTGTATTAATTGGTTAAAATAATATTATGCTTTTCAATTATTTTCCTCATGTTTATTAAAGCATATCGCATACGCCCAAGTGCTGTATTAATACTTACACCTGTTTTGTCTGATATTTCTTTAAAGCTCATATCATTGTACATACGCATTAATAACACTTGTTTTTGATCTTCTGGTAGCTCTTCTATCAGGCGTCTTACATCATTTTCAAGCTGATCTTTAATAATCTGCTTTTCAGCATTTAAGGCATTGTCACTCAAAACAGAAAAAATACTGAACTCTCCACTGTTATCAAATTTGGGCATTCGATTATTTCTTCTAAAATGATCAATGATAAGATTATGGGAGATTCTCATAATCCAAGGTAAAAACTTACCTTCTTCGTTGTAAGCGCCTCTTTTTAATGTTCTAATAACTTTTATAAAAGTATCCTGAAAAATATCTTCAGCGATATCTTTATCATAGACTTTAGAGTAAATAAAACTATAAACACGCTGTTTATGCCTCTTAATAAGAGTTTCTAAAGCATTTTCGTCTCCATTGATATAGCTACTTACAAGAATAGCATCTGAAATAACTTGGTTTTGCATAATCATTACTTTTAATCAAAGAAGCAGTCTTCTTTGCTTGGGGTTAAAATTTAAAAAGTAATATTATGCTATAGGCAAATAAAAATTTGTTTTTGATTTGAACATCAAATATAACAACAATCGTTCCTAAAAAGCAAAAATTTAGACAACTTTTTAACAATTCGTTAAGATGCAATCTATTTTTTAAGCTGAAATAGTTATAGTATCTTTGCAAGATTATTTCTCGAAAAGTCTTATGAATACTAACATTTCTGAAGTTAATCCAAAAGAAAATATCATTATTAAAGGTGCGAAATTGCACAACTTAAAAAATGTTGATGTTGTCATACCTAGAAATAAATTAGTGGTAATTACTGGATTATCTGGTTCTGGAAAGTCCAGTTTAGCTTTTGACACCTTGTATGCAGAGGGCCAAAGAAGATATGTTGAAAGCCTCTCTAGCTATGCTAGACAGTTTTTAGGAAGACTGAATAAGCCTAAAGTAGATTATATTAAAGGCATTGCTCCTGCCATTGCCATTGAACAAAAAGTAAATTCTACAAACCCAAGATCAACTGTTGGTACAACAACAGAGATTTATGATTATTTAAAGTTATTATTTGCCAGAATTGGCAAAACGTACTCTCCCAAATCAGGAAATTTAGTAAGTAAAGACACTGTTACAGATGTTTTAAATTATATTAAAAAGTTTCCTGAAAATGAAAAATTATTGCTGTTAGCTCCTATTATTCTTGAAAAAGGGCGAGAAATGAGTGATAAACTTAAAACACTACAACAACAAGGTTATGCCAGAATAAAAATAAATGATGATGTTATAAGAATTGAAGAAGCCAAAACATACAAAGAGACTGTTAAAAGCATTTTTTTGGTTGTTGATAGAGTTGTCACAAAAAATGATGAAGATTTTTACAATCGTTTAAGCGATGCCATTGAAACGGCATTTTTTGAAGGAAAGCACGAGTGCATAATAGAATCTATAAGCAATGCTGAAAAACGACATTTTAGCAATAAATTTGAACTTGATGGCATTTCTTTTCTAGAGCCAAATATTCATCTTTTTAGTTTTAACAATCCTTATGGAGCATGTTCAAAATGTGAAGGTTATGGTGATGTTATTGGAATTGATGAGGATTTAGTGATACCAAATACTGGGCTGTCTGTATATGAAAATGCTATATTTCCATGGCGAGGAGAAAGTATGAGCTGGTATCGAGACCAATTGGTAAATAATTCCCATCATTTTAATTTCCCTGTGCACAAACCCTATTTTGAGTTAACAGAAGAACAAAAGCAACTCATCTGGAAAGGCAATAAGTATTTTGAAGGACTTAATTCTTTTTTTGCTGAACTTGAAGCAAAAGCCTATAAAATTCAAAATAGAGTTATGTTATCTAGATATCGAGGAAAAACAAAGTGCAAAATATGCAATGGGAAAAGATTACGTGAGGAGGCAAATTATGTAAAAATTGGAAACTCATCAATAACTGACCTGGTTGAAATGCCATTAAATAAGCTTTCTCAATTTTTTAAAGAACTTGAATTAAATGATTACGATACTAAAATTGCCAAAAGGCTTCTAAAGGAAATTAATGACAGGTTAACATTCTTGTCCAATGTTGGTTTGGATTATTTAACATTGAATAGGAAATCAAATACACTTTCAGGTGGAGAAAGCCAAAGAATAAATTTGGCTACATCTTTAGGCAGCAGTCTTGTTGGCTCAATGTATATTTTAGATGAGCCTAGTATAGGTCTTCATCCAAAAGACACACAGCGTCTTATTTCTGTTTTAAAATCTTTAAGAGATTTAGGAAACACTGTAATTGTTGTAGAACATGACGAAGATATTATGCAAGCAGCCGATGAAATTATAGATATTGGTCCAGAAGCAGGAACCTTTGGTGGAAGTATTGTAGCCAGTGGGACTTATTCAGATATATTGGCATCAAATTCTTTGACTGCCAAATACTTAAACGGACAATTAAAAATTGAAGTGCCTGAAAAACAACGAATTTCTAAATATCATGTTGATATAGTTGGTGCTCGGGAAAACAACCTTAAAAATATAGATGTAAGTTTTCCATTGAATATGCTTACAGTAATAACAGGCGTTTCTGGGAGTGGTAAAAGCACGTTAGTTAAAAAGATATTGTTTCCGGCGTTGCAAAAGCACCTTACGGATTTTAGTGATAAACCTGGACACTTTACAGAGTTAAAAGGAAACTTTGATAACTTAAAGCATATTGAATTTATTGATCAAAATCCTATAGGACGTTCTTCTCGCTCAAATCCAGTAACATATATTAAAGCTTATGATGACATAAGAGCGTTATTTTCAAATCAGAAATTAAGTAAGATTAGAAATTATCAAGCTAAACATTTTAGTTTTAATGTAGATGGTGGTCGCTGTGAAACCTGCAAAGGTGAAGGTGAAGTTACTATAGAAATGCAATTCATGGCAGATGTTCATTTAACCTGTGAGACATGTAATGGTAAACGTTTCAAAAAAGAAGTGCTTGAAGTAACTTTTCAGGATAAATCTATTGATGATATACTAAACTTAACCATTGATGAGGCTATTGAGTTTTTTACAAAACACAAGCAAACAAAAATTCAAAAAAAATTACAACCATTGCAAGATGTTGGCTTGGGCTATGTTGCTTTGGGGCAAAGCTCCTCTACGCTTTCAGGTGGCGAAGCACAAAGAATTAAATTGGCATCGTTTTTAGGTAAAGGTTCAAAAAGCGAAAATGCATTATTTATTTTTGACGAACCAACAACAGGTTTACATTTTCATGACATTAATAAACTGCTGAAGTCTTTTCAGGCGTTAATAGAAAACGGACATTCAATAATTGTTATAGAGCATAATCTGGAGCTTATAAAATGTGCTGATTATATTATTGATTTAGGTCCGGAAGGAGGTGAAAATGGTGGACTTCTTGTAGCTCATGGGACACCTGAAGAACTTATTAAAAATAAAAATTCAGTCACTGGTTTTTTTCTCAAAGAGAAGCTTTTAATAAAATAAAATAGAGCCAATAACCACAAAAATAAAAGCTAGAGGTATTACAAAAATAATGTAAACAAAAGATGCTATACTAGTTTTTATAAAGCTAACAAAATAGCCTTGTTGATAAAAATGTTTAATTGCTAGAAATAGGTAAAAAAATGTGGACAAAAATATCATCCAATCAATCCAATTAGGAATTTCTATTATAAAGTTTAGAAGCAATATTAAACTCATTGTTGTAAAAAGAAATGAAAAATAATAAAAGCTAAATACCAAATGATGAGCAAAACTTCCTCGTCTATAAAACAATAATTTTAATATAAGAGCAAATATTGGTAAGAGAACAAACAGAGAAATTGGAA
>DATGBV010000099.1:0-2836 GCA_035312485.1 Flavobacteriaceae bacterium
GTGCCAAAAATGAATATAAAATTAAAGAAACGCACTATCTATTGGTTCCCAAAGCTCTATTTTATGTCCGTCATTATCCATAATCCATCCAGATTTCCCATAGTCGTATTCTTGGATTTCTCCAACAATGGTAACACCTTCTTCTTTTAATACTGTCATTAGTTCGTGCAAATTTTCAACTCTGTAATTAAACATAAAGTCTTTTTTTGATGGCTCATAATATTTGGTGTCTTTAGCAAATGGACTCCATTGTGTTGAACAATCTTTCCCTTGTTTATCTTTCCACCAAAATGTACAGCCATAATCATCTGTATTAAAACCAAGATGTTTTTTGTACCACTCTTTTGTTGCTTTTGGATCTTTGGTTTTGAAAAACAAACCTCCTATTCCTGTAACTCGATTTTTCATTTTCTATTTTTAGTATTGGTTTCATAAAAGTTAATCCATTCTTCTACTGTAATTTTAGAAGACAATTCGCCTATTAATTCAAAAGGAATCTCATCAATTTTTTTAAATCTTATACAGCTTTTTCCCATATCCAATTTTCTTTTACAATGTTTTGGGTATTCGCTTACAAACCAATCGTGCAATTCTGGAATGGCATAAATGCCACTATGATATAGGTTAACTGAATTTTTTTGAGACGCAAAACTCATAAATGGCAAAGGTTCGCTTGGAGTGCAATGGTAACCATCTGGATAAATACTATGTGGAACATAATAACCTATCATGCCATATTGTATACCTTCTTCAAAACCTTTAGGTAAATTCTTATTTATGACTTTTCGAAGTTGTTTTAGTGCTTCCTGTCGTTCTTCTGGAACTTGAGAAATATAATCTTCTGGAGATGTTGCTTTGTATTGCATAATTTTAAACGTGTTGGTCTATTAATATCGTATTGCCATCTGGATCATACAATACAATGCTTGCAGAACCAGAAGTGGTTTCGTCTGCTTCCCTTTCAAGTTTTATATTTTTACTTTTTAGTTCTTGCTGAACTTCTCTAACATCAGTAAAAGAATCTAACTTGTTAGCGCTTTCATCCCAACCAGGATTAAAGGTCAAAATATTCTGATCAAACATGCCTTGAAACAATCCTATTAATGCGTTTCCATTTTTCATAATAAGATAATTCATCTCAATATCTCCAGCAAAAACAGAAAATCCTAAATGTTCATAAAACTCTTTTGAAGCATTAATATCCTTAACACTCAAACTGACTGAAAATGCGCCTAAACTCATGTTTTTTATTTTATATTGCACTATTAGAAATTATTTAAAGGGGTAAGTAGTCCAACTGTATTTCCCGCCACGTCTTGAAACCAAGCAAATGTTCGTCCATCTGGCAGATTTACAGGATTGACAAGAGTTCTTCCTCCTTTAGATTCAATTAATTTTAAGTCTTTATCTATGGTTTCTGTTTCTATATAAATGGTAATATAATTGCGGATTTCTGTGACTAAATCGGTGATGTGACCAGGTATTCCATTTTTTGTGTTGAAATTAATTGATGCCAAATTATCCTTTGTGATGATATCCCAATTAAAAATATCCTTGTAAAACTCAACTGTTTCGGATAGGTTATCACAGCCCATTTCAAAATGTATGACAGGTTTATTCATTTTTTATTGTTTAAATTTGTTTACGTTGTAGAATTAGTCCTGAAATAAGGGAAATAATAAATCCGATAATAGTAACTAGTACGAACATAAATATTGCCGCTGTAGTACTCGTCATTTCAAAAATCTCATCTTCTCTTCCTTGTTCTATTAATATTTGCTCATAATTACTGAAAAAAGAAGGATCGATAAATTTTGTATAGATAAAATCAGCAATGGCAATACCTACACCTACTAAAATGGAAATAAGAATTCCAATAGCTATGGCTTTACCTAAAGTAATCATGCAATTATTTACCTTGTCTCGGTAATGTTTTATTCCAAAAAACACAAAAGACAATGAGAGAAATATGGATACGTAACCCAATATTTCATTTGTAGAATAGTCTAAATTGTTAATACCTAAAACAAGGTGTAATGTGAAAATAATAAGTCCGGCTAAAAGACCATAAAGACCATATTTAATTACTGTGCTTTTCATAGATATTCATTTTAAAATTATTTCTCAAAAGTATATTGAATTATAAAAAATCCTTTCATACTAAAGTACCAAAGTGCTCAAACTTAAATTTAAAAATACTTAATTTAAATGATTTGAAGTTCTTTTGCTATTTGAAGTGCTTGTGTTCTGCGTTTTGCATTTAGTTTTATCAGAAGATTAGACACGTGTGTTTTTATAGTGCTTTCTGAAACAAATAGTTTATCCGCTATTTCTTTATTGGATAATCCTTCTGAAATTGCTTGCAAAACTTCATATTCTCGGTTACTAATATCTAATTCTTTTATTTTTTTATGATCTATTTCAACTGAAACATTAACTGGTTTGTGCAGGCTTTTTTTGTTCAAATACACTCCAATAAAAAAGAAAACAACAGCAATAATGGCAACCACAATTTCGGTATCTAAATTGCCCGAAATCATTGCGTATTTACTCAACTGAAATAGCAGAAGTAACGCAAAAATCAATAATGCAAAAACAATAATGGTTTTCTTCACACCTGAAAGTTAACAAAATTTAGCTTTTATTTTGTCCACAATTGTTTGTGCTAATTTTTCTTTACTCTCTATAGTCCATCCTGCTACATGAGGAGTAAGTAGTACGTTATCTGAATGAATTAAATATTGAAATGCTTCTGGTAAGTTCTCGACTGCATTTCGACTACGCTCAATGACCTCGCTTGAACTGACATTAAACTTAAACAGATTTTCAAAAGATG
>DATGBV010000100.1:0-22970 GCA_035312485.1 Flavobacteriaceae bacterium
TCCAGTAAATAAAATAACGTTTGATGCCTGCTGGTTTACCAAATCTACAGCATATTCTACTTTTTCTTTGTTGTCAAAACTTCCACTATGTATATCACTTATCTGGGTAATCCTGTAACCATCAAAAGCTTCAGGCAAATCTTCAAAATGTAAAGTGTATTTTAAAACTTTAAAATTATACTTGCCTTTTATCATTCCGTATAAAAAAGACGCAAAAGGAATTGCCGCAAGACCCAATGCAATTTGGCTTACAAACATTCTTCTTGAAGGCATATAGTTTCCTTCAGCAGCATTGCCTTCAGTAAAATATTTATAGCATGCCTGTGGCAACCTTATAATATCTTCGCCAAACATGATAACCAAGATCACAATTTTTGGAATATAAAGCGTTAAAAATAAGCCAATAGCCATATTAATTTTTGTGCTTATACCTTCACTTCTGTCTGCTGTTTTTAGCTGGTAAATAAAATTGGCCAGAACAATAACTGAAACTAAAATATAAACAAGATTAATTCCTCTACTTTTAAAAGCTGTTCTTACCGCTTGAAAAGCATAGATATCAATCAACAAAAAGACTCCCAAAAAAATAGCCCAACGGATCATATGCAATTTTTATTATTTGGTAAAGTTAGTAATTAAGTTTTTTAGGTTCCTTATATAATTGTTAAACAAATTATATATTCGGCTGCAAATTAATTTCTATTCGCTATTAACTTTTTGTAGATTTGATGTTCTTACAAAAACAATCAAATGTCTGAACAAAAACGTCTTTTTTTAGTCGATGCTTACGCGCTTATCTTTCGTGGATATTATGCTTTTATTAAAAATCCAAGAGTAAACAGTAAAGGTGTTGATACTTCTGCCATAATGGGTTTTATGAATTCTTTGTTAGATGTTATAAAACGAGAACGTCCGGACCATTTAGCTGTATGTTTCGATAAAGGAGGCAGTGTTGACAGAGTTGAGATGTTTGAAGCATATAAGGCCAACAGAGATGAAACACCAGAAGCTATAAAAGTAGCTGTTCCTTATATTCAAGAGATTTTGAAAGCCATGCACATTCCTATCATGGTCAAAAAAGGTTATGAAGCTGATGATGTTATAGGAACACTTTCCAAACAAGCTGAAAAAGAAGGCTACCAAACATTTATGGTAACTCCTGATAAAGATTTTGCCCAATTGGTGTCTGAAAATATTTTTATGTATCGACCAAAATCCTTTGGTGGTGGTTATGAGGTTTGGGGCATTCCGGAAGTTCAGAAAAAGTTTGAAGTAGAAAGACCTGAACAGGTCATTGATTTTTTAGGTATGATGGGAGATTCTTCAGATAATATTCCTGGGTTGCCAGGTGTTGGTGAAAAAACAGCCAAGAAATTTATACAAGCCTATGGCAGTATGGAAGGCCTATTGTCAAAAACGCACGAACTAAAAGGCAAAATGAAGGAAAAGGTTGAAGCTTCAAAAGAGTTAGGATTGCTTTCCAAAGAGTTAGCCAGAATTATGTTGGATGTTCCTGTGACTTTTGATGCCAAAGATTTTGAGTTGGACCATCCAGATATTGAAACCGTAAAAAACATTTTTCAGGATTTAGAGTTTAGACGATTAACTGAAAATTTCCTTAAAACATTTTCTGCTGAAACAGAAACACCATCAACTGAAGCGGCTACTAAAACTGAAGAAAAACCAAAACCAAAAAAGACCTCTTCTGCTGGTGCAGGACAGTTTTCATTGTTTGGAAATGATGGTGAAGAAGCAACTTCAGATTCGCAATCTTCATACACACGTAAAACTTCTGAAACTTCATCTCATTTTTACCAAAGTGTGGCCACAGGTATGGCAACCAAACTGTTCATTAAAAATTTAATGAATCAAAGCAGCGTATGTTTTGACACAGAAACCACAGGTATCAATCCAATTGAAGCCGAGTTGGTTGGTATTGCTTTTTCATGGGAAGTAGGTAAAGGCTTTTATCTGCCATTTCCTGAAGACAGAAGTGAAGCTCAAGATCTCATTGAACAATTACGTCCTTTTTTTGAAAGTGAAGCCATTGAGAAAATCGGCCAAAACTTAAAGTATGACATCAAGGTTTTAGCTAAATATAATGTTAGTGTCAAAGGTAAATTGTTTGATACTATGTTAGCCCATTATCTCATTAATCCAGATATGCGTCATAATATGGATGTTTTGGCAGAAACTTATTTGAACTACACGCCTATTTCAATAGAAACACTCATTGGAAAAAAAGGTAAGAACCAACTTTCCATGCGAGAAGTTCCTTTAGATAAACAAACCGAATATGCTGTTGAAGATGCTGATATTACGCTTCAGCTTAAAGAACATTTTCAAAATGAATTGGGTGAAGCCAATACCCAAAAATTGTTTGATGAAATTGAGATTCCATTACTTCGTGTTTTAGCTTCTATGGAATTGGAAGGCATTAATCTCGATAAAGCCTTTTTAAATTCTCTTTCTGATGAGCTTAATAATGACATTGCTAATCTCGAAAAAAAGATTTATGAAGCTGCTGGTGAGGAATTCAATATAGCATCTCCAAAACAATTGGGTGTTATTTTATTTGAAAAAATGAAGTTGGTAGATAAGCCAAAAAAAACCAAAACTGGTCAATATGCCACATCTGAAGATATCTTAAGCTATTTGGCAAAAGACCATGAGATTATCCGGGATATTCTGGACTTTAGAGGCTTGTCTAAACTTAAAAGTACTTATGTTGACGCGTTGCCTTTACAGGTTGAAGAAAGCACAGGTAGAGTACATACAGATTATATGCAAACCGTTGCAGCTACTGGACGTTTAAGTAGCAATAATCCAAATTTACAGAACATTCCAATTCGTACAGAACGCGGTCGCCAAGTAAGAAAAGCGTTTGTTCCTCGTAGTGAAGATTATACTTTACTGGCTGCAGATTATAGCCAAATAGAACTGCGTATTATTGCTGCATTGAGTGAAGAAGAAACCATGATTGAAGCTTTTAAGAATGGTGAGGATATTCATGCTTCAACGGCTTCAAAAGTTTTCAACGTGCCTATTTCCAAAGTCACCAGAGAACAGCGTAGTAATGCCAAAACGGTTAACTTTGGTATTATTTATGGTGTTTCGGCTTTTGGCTTGAGCAATCAAACCGATTTATCCCGAAGTGAATCCAAAGAACTTATTGATACCTACTATGAAACCTATCCGAAACTAAAAAGCTATATAGGTAAACAAGTAGATTTTGCCAGAGATCATGGTTATGTGCAAACAGTTTTAGGTAGGCGTCGATATTTAAAGGATATTAACTCCAGAAATGCTGTTGTACGTGGCGCAGCAGAGCGCAATGCTGTAAATGCACCTATACAAGGTAGTGCTGCCGATATTATTAAAATAGCGATGATTCATATTCATAAAAAACTTCAGGAAGGTAACTACAAATCTAAAATGTTGTTACAAGTGCATGACGAATTGGTTTTTGACGTGTTTAAAAAAGAACTTGACAAAATCAAATCTTTGGTAAAAACCGAAATGGAGTCAGCTTACCAGCTTTCTGTCCCTTTGGATGTTGATTTGGATATTGGCGATAATTGGTTGGAAGCGCATTAATATAATCAAAAAAAAAGCAGGATTCTAAAACCCTGCTTTTTCCTAAATTAATTGAAGATTATGCTTCTTGCATTTCATGCTTACCTTCGTAAACTTCTTCAACTAATTTAGAGTTAAAAGCTGGCAAATCTTCTGGTGAACGACTTGTTACCAAACCTTCATCTACAACAACTTCTTCATCTACCCAATTTGCTCCAGCATTTTTTAAATCTGTTTTAATGGAATTGTAAGAAGTTACTTTTCTTCCTCTTAAAACATCTGCTTCAGCCAGCAACCAAGGTGCATGGCATATAGCTGCAACTGGTTTTTTATTCTCAAAGAACGATCTAACAAATTTTACAGCCTTATCATTACGTCTTAATAAATCTGGATTTATTAAACCTCCAGGTAACACTAAAGCATTATAATCGCTTTGTGACACTTCATTCAATGTCTTATCTACTTTATACGTATTACTCCAGTTACCATTAGCCCATCCCTTTATTTCACCAGATTCAAGGGAAACAATATCTACATTTGCTCCATTCTCCTCCAATGATTTTTTAGGTTCTTTTAATTCACTTTCTTCAAATCCATTAGTTGCTAAAATTGCAATACTCTTTCTGTTTAAATTTTCCATTTGTAATTAAATTTAAGGTTATCGATTCAGTTACTTAAAACTAAAGTAAATAAGCCTCTAATACAAAAAATTCATCAGGTTTAACCCAAGCTTAACATCATTTGTTAATAGAAACTAAAATGAATTTGGGTTTTTTAAACTAATGCACCGTACTACATAATATATGTCTTTGCTTCAGATTTTATTTAGTAAATCAGTAATCTAACTATACACAAACACAATGGCAAACATTTAAAGAATTTGAAATTCCTAGCTTGTGTAAAATATTAATTGAACTAATATCTGTTTTTGGATTTGTTAATCTTATTGTTTATTTTTTCAGTAGCTAAACGTTAGTCAACTATTTGTATAGCAAATATGATACTAAAATTTTCAGGAATACTAATATTACTTTTGACTTTGATTGGGTGTAAAGACTCAAAAGTAAAAACTGTTGAATCTGATAAGGCCATTACCAAGTCAGAATCAAGTTGTATAAAAAAAGTATTCGAAAAGGATAGTATTTTTGGTGAAATAAGAAATCATGCCTCGAAAACTATTTCCTTGAGCGAAACTATAGTTAATTATACACAAGATTTAAAATCACTGGATTTCAGCAACTGCCCAAAAGATTTCAAGATTGCGTTTGACAAGCATATTGAAGCTTGGCTTGATATTAGAACTGTGATTGATAAGTATCCTTCTATGCATGGTGAGCTACATGATATTTTTGATGAACTAGAGAAAAGTAAGGATTCCATTATGTTTAAGCAACTTCTCGGCAATATTTGGGAAACCTGGAAATTAGTTGAGCAAAGTGCTAATTAGCAAGAGTCAATTACCAACAACTTCTTTACTAAAGTATGGCGATAGTACAAAAAAGAAAAATTAATCATATAACCCAGATTGATTTAATACCAAAAAGTTATGTGTAATTAAAAACGCCTTGCATCGTTTTTAGAACATTAAGGTATTTTTGTCGTTTAAGAACAAATGTTAAACTACGTAAGGACTATAGCACAATAGCGACCTTATATATCAACTAATAGCTTGTTATGTTCTTAAGGGTTTTATTTTGCTTTTGTTTGTTCAATTGTGTGTTTTTCACTCATGCTCAAACCTGTTGTTCAGGAGGTATTCCACTATCCAATAACATTGGGTTAGCTCCTTTAGAAAAGGGAACACTTCAAGTTGGTATTCATTACGATTATAATAATTTAAACACATTAAATTTTGGAACTGAAAAACTGGATGATAATTCCAGACTTCGTGTAACACATTCTGTTTTACTGAATGCAAATTATGATATTACCAGCAGGTTGTCTATTGAAGGCTTATTTACTTGGGTAAACCAGCGACGAAAAATCACCCAGTTTGATAATGAAAATCTAGAACAATCTTCTGGAATAGGTGATGCTGTATTACTTTTAAAGTATAATTTTTCAAATACTTTTGGTCAAAACAGCAGCTTAAATATTGGCGCGGGAACAAAAATTCCTTTGGGTTCTACTACAGAAAAAAACAGTCAGGGCATTACTTTAAATGCCGATTTACAACCGGGAAGCAATGTTTGGGATTTGGTACTTTGGACATTAATGTCCAAGAATTTCAATTTCAGACCCTCGTTTGGTGTTTGGTCTCAAATAACCTATAGAAGTACTGGTACCAATAAGGAATATCTGGAAAATTCTACTTATAAATTTGGAAATGAATTTCAGGCTTATTTGGGTTTTTCAGATCAATTCTTAATGTTTAATGCATTGACAAATCCAGGTATTTCTTTTAAATACAGGCATGCAGAGAAAGATATGATCAGTGGTTTTGATCTGGATAATACAGGAGGAAATTGGATTTCTGTAATTCCTGATTTTTCAATATATATAAAACCTAACATCATTTTTTCTACGCAATTTGAAATTCCTCTTTATAGCAATGTTGATGGTATACAATTAACACCAACGTATAGATTAACCACTGGATTGTTATTTAGGATTCTTCCAAAGAAAAATATTATTAATTTAAACTGAATGCTATGAAAAAGATTTTAATACTGTACTCTATAGTTTTAATATTCTCTTGCAGTAATGGTGGAGATGGTAAAAATGATAATGCAAACACTCCTCAACCTGAACCCGAAGTGTGGTTAATTGATAAAAATAAAGTCTTGGATGGCGGACCTGGGAAAGATGGCATTCCTTCTATAGATAACCCAAAATTTGTTGAAGCTCAATCACAAGTTTATATAAATGATAACGATTTGGTTGTTGGAGTTAAGTACAATAATGAAGTTAAAGCTTATCCTCATGACATTTTAAACTGGCATGAAATAGTAAATGATGCATTTAATGATCAATCATTAACTATTAACTATTGCCCACTAACAGGAACTGCTTTTGGCTGGCAAAGTATGTCAAACGGAGAGCCAAGTACTTTTGGTGTATCAGGCCTATTATATTTGGCCAACCTCATACTGTATGATAGAAATACAGATAGTAATTGGTCTCAAATGCTTTTACAATGTGTTAATGGTGATTTAATGGGAGACTTTCCTACTACTGTAAATGTAATTGAAACAAATTGGCTAACATGGAAAAACTTATATCCAAATACTAAAGTTTTAAGTAGAGACACGGGGTTTTATAACGATTCACATTACAATAACTATCCTTACGGTCCTTATTTAACAGTAGATGATTTTTTTATTTTTCAAGTGTTTCCATTAAATTCAACTTTACCTTTTAAGCAAAGGGTATATGCTATAATAAATAATACCGCTAAAGTATATCAGTTTTCAGATTTTGAAGGTGGCAATGCTATTGTTGATTCTTTTAATGGAAAAAACTATCTGGTTGTAGGTAATGAAAATGTTATAAACGCTTTTGAATTAACCAACGATTTTAGTAATCTGAACTTTGAATATTGTTTTAATGATACCGAAGTCTTTTTTAAAGATAACGAAGGGAATAACTGGTCTATTTTCGGAAATGCCATTTCTGGCCCAAGAGAAGGTCAAAATCTTATAACACCAAAATCAGTGGTAAGCTTTTGGTTTGCCATTGCAGCATTTTATCCAGACCCAGAAATATATTCAAATTAGCGGGAACGTTATCGCATTTCTTTAGAAAATAACAGCACTTTTACGATTAAAGAATATTGCTAAAATTAAAGTGTAAAAATTCACGTTTCACTATTTGGTAATCAAATATATAATCGTAAATTTGCAAACTCTTTTTAGGAGAGACATGTTTAATACGTAAAAATAAGAAGTGTGGATACATTAAGCTACAAAACGCTTTCGGCAAACAAAGCTACTGTAAATAAAAAGTGGGTTTTGGTTGATGCTGAAGGTCAAACATTAGGTCGTTTAGCTTCTAAAGTTGCAAAACTTTTAAGAGGTAAACACAAGCCTAACTTCACACCACATGTTGATTGCGGAGATAATGTAATTGTTATTAATGCAGAAAAAATCAACCTTACCGGAAACAAGTGGAACGATAAAACCTATATTCGTTACACAGGTTATCCAAGTGGTCAAAGAAGCTTATCTGCTACAGAAATGTTCGCAAAAGATCCTGCGAGATTGGTAGAAAAGTCAGTAAAAGGAATGCTGCCTAAAAATAAATTAGGTGCAGATTTATTCCGCAATTTAAATGTTGTTGTTGGTGCAGAGCACACTCATGAAGCTCAAAAACCAAAAACAATTAACTTAAACGATTTTAATTAAATGGAAGTAATTCACAAAATTGGCCGTAGAAAGACGGCTGTTGCTCGTGTGTACCTTGCCAAAGGAAAAGGCAACATCACAGTGAACAAAAAAGACATGGCGGTTTATTTTCCTACTGCAACATTGCAGTACAAAGTAAACCAACCTTTAGCCATGACTAACAATGATGGCAACTTTGATATTACAATAAATGTATTTGGAGGAGGCATTACAGGTCAGGCAGAAGCTATTCGTTTGGCATTATCTCGTGCAATGTGCGAAGTTAGTGAAGAGAATAGAGCTGTCTTAAAACCAGAAGGATTATTAACAAGAGACCCAAGAATGGTAGAGCGTAAAAAATTCGGTCAGAAAAAAGCGCGTAAGAAATTCCAGTTCTCTAAACGTTAATACAAAACAAATTTTAAACCAGTTATTGTTGTCCATGACCAGAAGGTCAGGATTTAGTTTAGCATCTAAATGATTGAGGCGATTTTAAAAAATGACCACTTAATCATTGCTAATTCAACAGAACGTAAACTATTACAAAATGGCAGTAGAAGTAAAAGACTTATTAGAAGCAGGTGTACACTTTGGGCACCTAACACGTAAATGGGACCCAAACATGGCTCCTTACGTTTATATGGAGCGTAACGGCATCCATATTATCAACCTTTACAAAACAGCAGCAAAAATTGAAGAAGCAGGAAAAGCATTAAGTAAAATTGCTAATTCTGGACGTAAGATTTTATTTGTTGCCACAAAAAAACAAGCAAAAGACATTGTAGCTGAAAAAGCTGGGGCAATAAATATGCCTTACATTACAGAAAGATGGCCTGGAGGAATGCTAACAAACTTTGTTACTATTAGAAAAGCAGTTAAGAAAATGGCTTCTATTGATAGAATGAAGAAAGATGGCACATTTAATACACTTTCTAAAAAGGAGCGTTTACAAGTAGACCGTTTAAGAGCGAAGTTAGAAAAAAATCTAGGTTCTATAGCTGATATGACGCGCTTACCAGGTGCTTTGTTTGTAGTTGACATTAAACGCGAGCATATTGCTATTAAAGAGGCACAGAAATTGAACATTCCAATTTTTGCAATGGTTGATACAAACTCTGACCCACGTCAAGTAGATTATGTGATCCCAGCAAATGACGACGCCTCAAAATCAATTGATAAAATTTTAACCCATGTAACCAATGCTATTTCTGAAGGCTTATCAGAACGTAAAGCTGAAAAAGAAGCTTCCAAAGTAGAAAAAGAGGCTCCTAAAGCTAAAAAAGAAGCAGCAGTAGCTGCCGTTGCATCGGGAGAAGAAGAATAAATAACAATTATAAAACATAAATTAGTCGTTTAGTTCTTTTCTTTGGTGAAAATAATTTGAACGGCTTTTTAAATTTTAAAAAACTCATGGAGAATACTGTAAAAATAACAGCCGCAGAGGTTAATAAGTTAAGAAAAGCTACTGGTGCAGGTATGATGGACTGTAAAAAAGCATTGGTAGAAGCAGAAGGAGACTTTGACAAGGCTATCGAAATCCTTCGTAAAAAAGGACAAAAAGTTGCTGCCAATAGAGCAGATAGAGAATCTACTGAAGGTGCAGCAATTGCTAAAGTGAATGATGACAACACTGTCGGTGTTTCTATTGTTTTAGGATGTGAAACAGATTTTGTTGGTAAAAACGAAAACTTTGTGAATTTAGCTCATCAATTAGCAGAGTTGGCTTTAAATTATTCATCAAAAGAAGAGTTTTTAACTGCAGATTTCGATGGAATGACAGTTGCCGAAAAATTAATCGAGCAAACAGGTGTTATTGGTGAAAGATTAGACATTAATGCGTTCGAAAAACTTGAAGCTCCTTTTGTTGGTTCATATATTCACGCAGGTAACAAAATAGCTACACTAGTGGGATTATCAAATGTTGTTGAAGGCGTTGAAGTTGCCGCAAAAGATGTTGCTATGCAAGCTGCTGCAATGAACCCAATTGCGCTTAATGAAGAAGGCGTTGATGCTGCTGTAATTGAAAAAGAAATTGAAATAGCAAAAGACCAGTTACGTGCTGAAGGTAAACCAGAAGCCATGCTAGATAATATAGCTAAAGGTAAACTTAAAAGATTCTTTAAAGATAATACTTTAGTAAACCAAGATTTTATAAAAGATTCTAAACAAAGCGTTGCTGCTTATGTAAAAAGTTATGGAGATGTAACTGTAACTGACTTTAAGCGTGTTGCTTTAGGATAGTCTTTTCTATACTATAATTAAAAAGCTTCGACTAACATCGAAGCTTTTTTTATGCCTTTAACTCGTTTGATTTTCTCAAATCAAAAACAAAAAAATTATGTAGTTTTGTTAAACTTCAAATATCAAAATGAAATATAAACGAATATTATTAAAACTATCTGGTGAAGCTCTTATGGGAAGTCGCCAATATGGTATTGACCCTGAACGCCTTAAAGAATATGCCCAGGAAATAAAAAAAATTACTCAAAAAAGTGTTGAGGTTGCAATTGTTATTGGAGGTGGTAACATTTTTAGAGGAGTTGCAGGGGCAAGTAATGGTATGGATCGCGTACAAGGAGATCATATGGGCATGTTGGCTACTGTCATTAACGGTTTGGCATTGCAGAGTGCTTTAGAAAATGAAGGTGTCCCAACAAGGTTACAGTCTGCAATTAAAATAAATGAAGTAGCAGAGCCATTTATAAGGAGAAGAGCTATTAGGCATTTAGAAAAAGGTCGTGTAGTTATTTTTGGTGGAGGCACAGGAAACCCTTATTTTACTACAGATTCTGCTGCTGTTTTACGTGCCATTGAGATTGAGGCCAATGTTATCTTAAAGGGCACAAGAGTAGATGGTATTTATAATACAGACCCAGAAAAGGATACTAAAGCAGTAAAATTTGATAATATTAGCTTTGATGATGTCTTAAGAAAAGGACTCAAAGTAATGGACACAACTGCTTTTACATTAAGTCAGGAAAACGAACTGCCAATTATTGTTTTCGATATGAACAAAAAAGGTAATTTATATAAAGTCCTTTCAGGTAAAAACATTGGTACTCAAGTTAATTTATAATTTTTGGTTTAATTTTTGAAACTATAGAATCATGGATGAAGAAATACAATTTATACTAGACACTGCACAAGAAGCCATGGATAATGCTCTTAAGCATTTAGAGAAGCAACTAGTGAACATAAGAGCTGGAAAGGCAAGACCATCAATGCTTGGAAGTGTGATGGTTGAATATTATGGTACACTTACACCATTACAACAAGTTGCCAATGTAAACACTCCAGATGGTAGAACCATCACAGTACAACCATGGGAAAAAGGTATGCTTCAAGAAATTGAAAAAGCCATTCAAATTGCTAATCTGGGTTTTAACCCTATGAACAATGGAGAAACTGTTATTATTAATGTTCCTCCATTAACAGAAGAACGTCGTTTAAATTTGGCAAAACAGGCTAAATCTGAAAGTGAGGATGCAAAAATTGGTGTTAGAAATGCCAGGAAAGATGCTAATAATGAAATCAAGAATTTGGATCATGTTTCTGAAGACTTGAAAACCAATGCGGAAATTGATATACAAGAAATGACAGATAAGCATATAGACAAAATAGACGAAATTTTTTCTGTAAAAGAAAAGGAAATTATGACAGTATAATCTGTTAATCCATTTCAATCTTAAAAAGCTTTCGTTTCTTTTTAATTATATAGAAATACAATACTAAAAGAGTTTCTTTCATTACATATCTATAGTTTACCTTTAGCATCACATTATAAGTAATTTTCAAGTATTCTATCTAGGTTTTTTCTACCTTTGCGCTTCTTTATAAAAGAGCATGTTTAAACTTTTTACTAATAAGTTCTGGGACGTTGTAGCCAGAATTATTTTGCGAAACAAAATTGTTATCCTTATAGGAATAACTCTTGCTACATTTTTTTTTAGTTTGCAGTGGGAAAACATGCGTTTTACATATACAGAAGCCAATCTGCTACCGGACGATCATGAAGTAAATATAACCTACAATAAGTTTTTAGATATTTTTGGAGAAGAAGGTAGCCTTATTGTACTTGGTGTAAAGGATTCTTCGCTTTTTACAGTCGAAAAACTTAATGCTTGGAATGCGCTCTCTGATGAATTTAAAGCATATAGTGAGGTAGAAACAGTTATTTCTATAAAAGATCTTCAAAAATTAGTAAAAGATGATGTTAATGAAAAGTTTGATTTAAAACCCTTTATAAAAGATTCTATTTCATCTGTTTCTCAAATTGAGGCGCTTCAAGAAGAGTTGTTTGAAAAGTATCCTTTTTATGATAATTTTTTATTCAATAAAGAAACCCAAACAGTTCGATCTGCTATTTATTTAAATAAAGACATTGTAAACACTTCTGCAAGAAAAGATTTCATTATTAATACTTTAAAAGGAAAAATTGATGCGTTTGAAATAGAAAACAATTTAGATGTACGTATTTCAGGCATGCCATACATACGTACATTAAACTCACAAAATATCATAGACGAAATAGGGTTATTTATTGTTGCAGCTCTATTGGTCACGTCGTTGATATTTTTCTTTTTCTTCAGGTCGTTTAGAGCAACTTTTATTTCCCTTATTGTTGTTTGTATAGGTGTTATGTGGACCTTTGGGATATTAGGATTATTGAATTATGAAATTACCGTACTTACAGCTCTAATTCCACCATTAATAATTGTTATTGGAATACCAAATTGCATTTTCCTTATTAATAAATACCAACATGAAGTTAGACTGCATGGTAATAAAGTGAAATCGCTACAACGCGTTATTACAAAAATTGGCAATGCAACTTTAATGACCAATGTTACAACAGCCTCTGGTTTTGCTACATTTATATTAACTGAAAGCAAGCTTTTAAAAGAATTTGGTACTGTTGCGTCGTTAAGTATTCTAGCCATTTTTATCTTGTGCCTTCTTATTATTCCAATTATTTATACCTTCTTACCTTTTCCTAAAGACAGGCATTTAGAGCATTTAAATAAGCGATGGATTGAAGGCTTCGTTAATTGGATGGAACGTATGGTAAAGCAAAAAAGAATAGCCATTTACACTACTTCATTAATCCTACTCGTATTAAGTATTATTGGTATTTATCAAATAAGAATTTCAGGTAGCTTGATTGAAGATATGCCAAAGAAAACGGAGTTTTTTAGTGACATTCGTTTTTTTGAAAAAGAATTTAATGGTGTTATGCCTTTAGAGGTTATGGTAGATACCAAACGGAAAAAGGGCGTTATGAAGCTTGCGACCTTAAAACGTATGAACGAGCTTGAAGACCTAATTATTGAAATACCAGAACTATCAAAGCCAGTATCAGTTGTAAGTTTGGTAAAGTATTCCAAACAAGCGTATTATAATGGTAACCCTAAACATTATCAATTACCTACTTCTCAAGAGAATAGCTTTATACTTTCTTATGCCAAAAACTCGTCATCAAATGTAGATCTGCTTAAGAATTTTGTTGACAGCACAGGGCAATATGCACGTATAACAACGTTTATGAAAGATATTGAAACCGACAAGATGGAACGTATTGAGGAGCAGCTTCAAAACAAAATAGATAAAGTCTTTCCATCTGAACGTTATAATATATCTATGACAGGAAAAGCATTGGTTTTTCAAAAAGGGACTAAATATTTGGTCAAGAATTTAGCTATTTCTTTATCTCTTGCCATTTTTCTCATCTCATTATTTATGGCATATATGTTTAGGTCTTTTAGGATGATTGTTATTTCTTTAATACCAAATTTATTGCCATTACTTGTTACTGCAGGTTTGATGGGATATTTAGGTGTTCCAATAAAACCATCAACAATACTTGTTTTTAGTATTGCATTTGGTATTTCGGTTGATGATACGATACATTTTCTTGCAAAATATCGTCAGGAATTACAAGCAAATCATTGGAAGATAAAAAAATCAGTCTATGGTGCTTTGCGTGAAACAGGCATTAGTATGTTCTACACATCTATTGTTTTGTTTTTCGGGTTTTCAGTATTTACCATCTCAAGTTTTGGAGGTACTGTAGCTCTTGGTGCTTTGGTTTCAGCTACTTTAATGTTTGCTATGTTATCTAATTTATTATTGCTTCCTTCATTATTATTATCGCTAGAAAGAAGTATTGCCAATAAAGAAGTTCTTAAAGAACCAGCTATTAATATTATTCCTGAAGAAGATGAAATGGAATAATACTAAAGTCAATATTTAAAACATTTAATTAGTACAAAATAGCCTTTATATTTATGGTTTTCTAACTTGAATGCCACTGGCTTTTTTTATCTTTGCACTTTAAATTTTTTAAAAGATGAAGTCTATTACTGTAGCAGAATTATTATCACAAGATAAAACCCTAAATGAAATTGAGATTAGTGGTTGGGTACGAACTTTTAGAGCTAATCGTTTTATAGCTTTAAATGACGGTTCTACAATTAATAATATTCAATGTGTGATAGATTTTGAGAATACCGAAGAAACCATTTTAAAACGCATTACAACTGGTGCTGCAGTAAAGATAAAAGGAGAACTGGTAGAGAGTCAAGGTAAAGGGCAAAACGTTGAAATACAAGTTAGTTCAGTTGAAATTCTAGGTGATTCTGATGCTGAAACTTTTCCTATACAACCTAAAAAACACTCTTTAGAGTTTTTAAGGGAAAACGCTCATTTAAGAACCAGAACAAATACCTTTAGTGCTGTTATGCGCTTGCGTTCTGCTTTATCTTTTGCTATTCATAAATACTTTAATGATAATGGCTTTTACTACATGCATGCGCCTATTATTACTGGTAGTGATGCCGAAGGTGCAGGAGAAATGTTTCGTGTAAGTAGTTTAGATCCAAAAACTCCACCTTTAACTTCAGAAGGAAATATAGATTACTCTAAAGACTTTTTCAGTAAAGAAACAAATCTTACAGTTTCAGGGCAATTGGAAGCTGAAACCTATGCGATGTCATTAGGTAAAGTCTATACGTTTGGACCAACGTTTAGAGCAGAAAATTCAAATACCTCAAGACATTTGGCAGAATTTTGGATGATAGAACCAGAAGTTGCCTTTATGGATTTGGTTGGCAATATGGACTTGGCCGAAGATTTCATGAAATCAATTATTCAGTATGTTTTAGATAACAATCGTGAAGATCTGGAGTTTCTGGAAAAAAGATTACTTGATGAAGAAAAAACAAAACCTCAAAATGAACGTAGCGATATGAGTTTAATTGAAAAATTAAACTTTGTAGTCGATAATAATTTTAAACGTGTTAGCTACACTGAAGCTATAGACATTTTACGTAATAGTAAGCCTAACAAGAAAAAGAAGTTCCAATACCTTATTGATGATTGGGGAGCAGATTTGCAAAGTGAACATGAACGTTTTTTAGTTGAAAAGCATTTTAAATGTCCTGTTATTTTATTTGATTATCCAGCTACAATTAAAGCCTTTTATATGCGTTTAAATGAAGACGGAAAAACCGTAAGAGCAATGGATATTTTATTTCCAGCCATTGGAGAAATTGTTGGAGGTTCACAACGTGAAGAACGCCTTGATGTATTAAAAGAAAAAATGGCTGCCTTAAATATAGATGAAAAAGAATTATGGTGGTATTTAGACCTACGCAAATATGGCACCGCAGTACATTCGGGTTTTGGTTTAGGATTTGAACGTTTGGTCATGTTTGTAACAGGAATGACAAACATTAGAGATGTGATTCCGTATCCAAGAACACCACAAAATGCAGAGTTTTAAAGTATTAAACTTAATATCTATTCATTATCTTTAGTATAATAAATTATTATTGATGTTAAAACAACATTTACAGTTTAAGTTATCTCAAAAGCTTTCTCCGCAGCAAATTCAATTAATGAAATTGATACAGTTGCCTACCATAGCTTTTGAACAACGCCTCAAACAGGAACTTGAAGAAAATCCTGCTTTAGAAGGTGGTAAAGAAGAAAGTGTAGATGAATTTGATGATAATTTTGATAATTCAACCGATGATTACGATGATAATGAGACCATTAATTCCGAAGATATAAATGTTGATGAATACTTAAGTGATGATGAAATTCCTGATTACAGGACTCAAGTTAATAACTACAGTTCCGACGACGAAGAGAAAACCATGCCTTATGCTTCGGGCACTTCGTTTACGCAGCATTTAATAAATCAGTTAAACACGTTTAGACTTAACGATGAAGAACGTGATATTGCAGAATTTTTAGTTGGCAGCGTTGATGAAAGCGGTTATATACGTCGTTCTATTTCAGATATCATGGACGACCTTGCGTTTACTCAAAATGTATATACTACTGAAGAAAAAATTGAAAGCATTCTCCATATTGTACATGATTTAGATCCAGCTGGTGTTGGTGCCAGAAACCTGCAGGAGTGTTTAAAAATACAGCTTCATAGAAAATCAAGTAATCCTAATGTAGAGCTTGCAATAGATATTATCGAGAATGCCTTTGATCAGTTTACAAAAAAGCATTATAAAAAATTAATGCAAAAGTTTAATGTAAACGAAGAGCGATTAAAAGGAGCTATAGAACAAATAGAACATCTCAATCCTAAACCTGGTGGCTCTTATTCAGGCAATAATAGAATTGTAGAGCATATTGTCCCAGATTTTGCAATCAAAATAGTAGATGGTGAACTTGACCTGACGTTAAATGGAAGAAATGCTCCAGAGCTTCATGTATCAAGAGAGTATAATAATATGCTAAAAGGGTATAAAGATTCTAAAGACAAGTCTAAATCACAAAAGGAAGCTGTATTATTCATTAAACAAAAATTGGATGCTGCTAAATGGTTTATTGATGCCATAAAACAAAGACAACAAACTCTCTTTGTAACCATGAGCGCTATTATGCATTATCAAAAAGATTATTTTCTTTCTGGAGATGAGCGTAAACTAAAGCCCATGATTTTAAAGGACATTGCAGATGAAATTAATATGGATGTCTCAACGGTTTCAAGAGTTGCCAATAGTAAATATGTAGACACGCCTTATGGCACCAAGCTAATCAAAGAATTCTTTTCTGAATCTATGACCAATGATCAAGGTGAAGAAGTTTCAACCAGAGAGATTAAAAAAATTCTGGAAATCGTTATTGAAGAAGAAGACAAAAAGAAACCTCTAACAGACGAAACATTAGCATCAATCTTAAAAGATAAAGGGTATCCTATTGCAAGAAGAACCGTTGCAAAGTATAGAGAGCAATTGGATATTCCTGTTGCCAGATTGCGTAAAAAGATTTGATGAAATTCTTATTAAAAAGCATATCGTATATATTTCATCCTTTATTAATGCCTTTGGTCGCTGTTGGCTTTTACTATTTAAAATCTCCAAGGTATATTCCAACACAGATTATTCAAGCTAAAATTATTTCAGTAATTATACTTACTTTAATTCTACCTATTTTACTCTTTTTTTTATTGAAAACACTTAAAAAAGTAAAATCCATACATTTAAAAACAACTCAAGAACGTATTAGGCCTCTTATAATTTTTTCAATAATTATCTTTCTGGTTTTAAGAAAGATATTTCCTCAAAATGATATTGTAGAATTATATTATTTTTTTATCGGTGTTTTAATAACAAATCTCTCTTGTTTATTCATGGCTTTTTTCAAGTTTAAGGCAAGTTTGCATTTGGCTGGAATTTCTGGTGTTTTAATGTTTTTTGTTGCTTTAAGTATTCATTATAATATTAACATTAATGGTACGCTAGCATTGCTTTCAATAATTATTGGTCTTATTGCTACGTCACGGCTTTATCTAAATGCTCACAATTATAAAGAATTGGCAATCGGTTTTTTTATTGGGTTTCTCCCACAGCTAATAGTAATCAATTACTGGTTATAAGATATAAAACATGAGTCCAATTTTTATGGCATTCATGTCTATAGAATCTCCGTTCATCATTGCATCAGAAGAAAATATTGGGTTTAAGGCATAGTATAAGAATAAATTCCATGTATTGTAACCTAAACTACATGTAAGACCATATTGAAAGTCGTTAAAATCATCATTCCCCTTAAAAGTTAAACTTCCTAAATCACCTTTAAATTTGCTAGTTTTGGCAAATACATAGCCAATTTTAAAACCCATATAAATACGCCAAAATTTGTACTCTGATGGTGTAGATGTTCGCCATCTAAATTCAATTGGCACCTCAATCATATGTGTTGAAAATTTATTTTTAGTATACTCTATATCTGAATCGCTTAAATTTGTATAGGAAAAGTCTCCCATTTCACCTTTGTTAATTAACATATTTTGATTATACGAACTTGCAGAATACCCTAATCCAATTCCTATAGCTACATTTCTTTTTTTATTGATTGGCATATCTTTTATTGTACCGATATGAAATCCGCTGGAAAAACCATTTTGTTTAATTCCATCTGGTTTGCTACCCAATAAGTTATAGGTTAATCCAACAAAAAACTGATCTTCTTTGTACAATGAATCAATTTCAATCTCTTTAGTTTCAGCTTGAGAAAAAGTAATTTGATATATTAAAAATAAAACAATGATGTGTAGTGAGTTTCTCATTTATACAAATTAACTAAACAATATTAAATAAATTGCATTGCATTAAAAACAAAAAGCGTTTTGATTTCTCAAAACGCTTTAATATTAATAAAATTAAGAAACTAATTATCTGTTTAAATCTGCCAATGCATCACCTTTTCTTGTGGTATAATTAATTTTTAAGGCATTAACTTTGCGTAATTCTTGCTTAATATCTGAAATTAAACCCATATTAGCATCACTATCTACTTTAAGGGCTGTAGTTAAAAAAGGAATCAACTCCTCCCGTTTTGCAGCTCTTTCTGCGTTAATAAAAGCAGCAATATCACTTACATCAGCAAACTTATCATTAAGCTGGATTCTAGCTTCGGTACCATATTGTGATTGGAAACGACTACTTGGTTTTCCAGCATAGATATACATTACTAAATCTTTCTTGTCGAGCTTTTCTATCTGATCTGCTGCAGGTAATCTGTTTTCAATATTTAATGTGTTTTGTCTCATTACAGTAGCCACCATAAAAAAGAACAACAGCATAAATACAATATCTGGTAAAGATGCTGTAGATATTGCTGGAAGATCGCCTCCTTTTTTCTTATTAAATTTACCCATAGTATTTTTTTATCTAATTAGACTTTTTAGGTTCTGCTTCAGAAAACTTCTGTGGAACAATAAGTTTAATTTTTTCTAATTTCTCTTTTAAATTTTCTTTTTCAGAAGCTGGTGTTCTAGGATCATTGTATTTCTTTTCAGCTTCTACAAAACTCATCGATAATTGAGGGTATTCCCTCTCAAATTCTCTGTTCCTTAATTGATTATATGCTGCAATAATTTCATTTTGTACAGCTATATAAACATTATACTTTGTCTGTCTATCGTTTTGTAAAGAGATGATGGCTTTATCAAAATTATCAGAAGATCTAGGGTTTTTCTTTCCTTGACAACGCCTACATGCATCATCTCCTGTTCCTCCTCCATTATCTAGAAAATCTACTGCAGCTTGTCTTAAGTCTTTTATTTCTATGACTTTCTCATCGCCTCCTGTTTTTAAGAACAACTGATTGTTTCTATTTACCTGTAATTGGAAAATGTTCTTTTCTTTAATGATTACATCTTCATCAGGTGGCTCAATTGGAGGGAGCTTTCTGTTTAATCCTGAATCTGTTTCTATAGTTGTAGTCACCAAGAAAAATATGAGGAGCAAGAAGGCAATGTCTGCCATTGATCCTGCATTAACTTCTGGTGCAGATCTTTTTGCCATAATTAATTATTTTTTAATCATTTTTTTAACTCCAGATAATAGCATAGCACCAACAGCTATAAGCGCTAAAAAGTAGAACATATACAAACCTGCTCCTACCATTTTAGATCCACCAGCTGATAATACTTCTCCATCTCTTAATGGTGTTTCAACACCATCTGCAAAAACAAAATAACATATAAGTGCCACTAACAAAAATGCTCCTACACTAGTAAGTGCACTTTTTAAAGTAGCTGCATTTGAAAAAACGTTTTTGAGTGTGAAAAATACAACAAATAGCAGTGTAACAGCTAAAATCAGATATGCTATATACATGAATGTATCTACTGTACCTCCAGACTCACCAGCTTTTATAGCTTCGTCTCCTACTCCAATAATTCTAATCAAAAAGAAAATTGCAATAACGCTAACGATTCCAGCTATTATGGTTAATAATTTTTGTGAATTCATAATTTAATAAATTAAACAGGGTTATTACTTCTTATTTCTAATCAACAAATCCATTAAAGTAATGGATGCATCTTCCATATCGTTTACAATGCTATCAATTTTAGCAACGATATAGTTATAGAAAATTTGAAGTATAATAGCCACAATCAAACCAAATACGGTTGTTAAAAGTGCTACTTTAATACCACCTGCAACAAGTGATGGTTGCATATCTCCAGCTGCTTCAATCTTATCGAAAGCTTGAATCATACCTATTACTGTTCCCATGAAACCAAGCATTGGAGCTAATGCAATAAATAATGAAATCCAAGAAACGTTCTTTTCTAATTGTCCCATTTGAACTCCTCCATAAGCTACAACCGCTTTTTCCGCGGCTTCAAGACCTTCGTCTGTTCTGTCTAATCCTTGATAGAATATAGAGGCAACAGGACCTTTTGTATTTCTGCAAACTTCTTTAGCAGCTTCTACACCACCAGATTGTAATGCGTCTTCAACATCTTGAGTTAATTTTTTTGTGTTTGTTGTAGAAAGGTTTAAAAAGATAATTCTCTCAATAGCTATTGCTAAACCTAGAATTAAACATAATAATACAATTCCCATAAATCCAGGTCCACCTTCAATGAAACGTTTTTTAAGCCCTTGGTGGAATCCAGCTGATTCTTCTGCTGGTGCAGCATCATCGGCAGCATCATCTTGTATTGCGCTAACAACAGTTGCAGTAGTCGTGTTTGTAGTTGCATTTACAGTTCCGAATGCCATAATGCAAACAATGGCTAGAATAGAAAATAATCTTTTCATAGTTCTTGATCTTAATTTTATTAGTTAAAGTGTTTTATTAGTTAAAGTGTTAAAGATATAAAAAAAAAATAATTAATATAAAAAAATAACAGCAGAGAGGAAGGGATTCGAACCCTCGATACGCTTTTGGCGTATACACACTTTCCAGGCGTGCGCCTTCGACCACTCGGCCACCTCTCTGTAATCTGAAAATTAATTACAATGCTCAAATAACAAAAAAAAGTTTAAATGTTAAAATTTTAAGAGTTAATTTTAAGACATTTCACCTCTCAATGATGATTCGAAAATGGTTTTGAAGGTTTTAGAAGAAATTTTCTCACCAAGCATATACATTAGTTTTGTAACTGCAGCTTCTGTTGTAATATCTCTACCCGAAATAACACCTATAGATTTTAGCTGCTGGCTGGTTTCATATTGTCCAAGGTTAACACTTCCTCCCGAACATTGGGTTACATTAATAATTTGAACGCCTTTTTTTATGAGTTGTTTCAGTATATTTACAAACCATTGTTCAGTTGAAGCATTACCAGAACCATAAGTTTCCAGAATAACTCCTTTAAGGTTTGGGTTATTTGTCATGCATTCTAAAATTGGCTTTGATATTCCTGGGAACAATTTTATTAAGGCTATGTTAGTGTTAAAATTTTTATGGACAACGAGCCTTTTTCTTTTATTTGGTTTGTAGAGAAACCCATAATTGACTTTAAGATGTACTCCAGATTGAGCTAAAACTGGATAATTTAAAGATTCAAATGCTTCAAAATGTTCTGCATTAATTTTAGTAGTCCTGTTTCCTCTATACAATTTATATTCAAAATAAAGACCAACTTCTTGTATAACTGGCTTACTGTACCTTTGTAATGATGCCATCTGTATTGATGTAATCAAATTTTCTTTTGCATCTGTTCTTAAATCACCTATTGGTAATTGTGATCCTGTAAGAATTACTGGTTTTGCCAAATTCTCCAGCATAAAACTTAAAGCCGAAGCAGTGTAGCTCATAGTATCACTGCCATGAAGCACCACAAAACCATCATAAGAATCGTAATTTTGTTCTATTATATCTATAATCTGAACCCAGTAAGCAGGGTTCATATTTGAAGAATCTATAGGTTTTTTAAATGATATTGAAGATATTTTACAGCTTAATAAATTTAATTCTGGAATCTGTTTAAGAAGATTATTAAAGTTAAATGATTTTAATACACCTGTACTTGAATCCTTTATCATTCCTATAGTGCCTCCTGTATAAATTAAAAGAATGTTTGGGTTACTATTTTCCATACTTAAATCTTGAAAATCTCTTTTGAATTCTGTGTTGTAATTTCGGCTATTTTTTCTTGTGAAATGTTATACAACTCTGATAATTTTTCTAATACTTTTATGATGTATGCACTTTCGTTACGTTTTCCACGAAAAGGTTTTGGTGCCAAATACGGCGAATCAGTTTCTAAAACAATATGTTTTAAATCTATCAGGTTGATGAACTTATCTATGCCTCCATTTTTAAATGTTACAACACCACCTATACCTAGTTTCATATTGTATGAAATTGCTTTTTGTGCCTGTTCCAAAGTGCCAGTAAAGCAATGAAAAATACCAAATAAATCATCAGACTTTTCGGCTTCCAATACTTCAAATATTTCATCAAAAGATTCACGGCAATGAATTACAATTGGTAGCTTATACTTTTTTGCTAATTGAATTTGACGGCGAAATGCTTTTTTTTGAATTTCTAAAGTTGATTTGTCCCAATATAAGTCAATACCTATTTCTCCAACAGCGTAAAATTTTCTTTTTGACAACAACTCTTCAACATGATTTAATTCTTCTTCATAATTATTTTTAACAGATGTTGGGTGTAATCCCATCATTAAAAAAACATGCTTTGGGTATTTGGCCTCTAATTGAAACATAGAATCTGTATATGATGAGTCTATAGCAGGAATAAAAAATCTGGTCACATTAGATTCTAGCGCTCGACGGATCATTT
>DATGBV010000101.1:0-3892 GCA_035312485.1 Flavobacteriaceae bacterium
AGAAAATAAGCAACTCACAGTTTCTATCGAAAAAGAAAAGAAAACGCACATTAAAATAGAAATTGAAGACAATGGTATTGGCAGAAAAAAAGCTGCCGAAATTAAAAAAAAGAAACTCCACAAAGCAGAGTCTATTGGTATTAAATTAACTGAAGAACGCCTTGTTAGTTTTGCCAAAGAATTTAAATACAACTATTCGCTAGACTTTGTTGATATATATGACCAAAACAACATTGCTATAGGAACCAAAGTCCTACTTAAAATCCCTATTATTTAATTAATATAAAAAGAGCTTACAACCAATTTATCTTATATTAGCCATTCATTTATAACCAATCATATTTTCTTATCATGAAAAAATTACTATTATTTTTCTTCGCACTATTATTATGCGAAACATTGTCTGCGCAAATCAGTGGGAAACTCATGCAGTATCCAGATGTATCAGACACTCACATTACTTTTGTTTATGGTGATGATGTCTGGGTTACATCAAAATCTGGAGGTATTGCCAACAGATTAAGCTCGCCTGAAGGTCCTGAAAGTTTTCCTAGATTTTCTCCAGATGGAACAATGATAGCTTACACAGCAAATTATCATGGCAATAGCGATGTTTATATTATTAATACAAATGGTGGAATTCCACAGCGATTAACCTATCACGATATGCCAGATCGAGTTTTAGGCTGGACTCCAGATGGGCAATCTGTCTTGTTTGCTTCGTCAAGAGAAAGTGGTCGTCAGCGTTATAATCAATTTTATACAGTTTCAATTCAAGGTGGTTCCCCAAACAAACTTTCTGTGCCGTATGGTGAGTATGCTTCTTTTTCATCAGAGGGCCAAAAAATTGCGTACACAGATAGAACCAGAGTCCATAGAAACTGGAAACGTTACAGAGGTGGTACTGCACCAGATATTACAGTATTTGACCTTAATACTTTTAAAGCTGAAAACATAACCAATAATACGGCAAATGACGAACTTCCGATGTGGATTGATAATGCTATTTACTATATGTCTGACAATGGGCCTCATAAAAGAAATAATTTATGGAAATATGATATTGCTTCAAAAACCAACATACAGCTGACCGAATTTAAAGATTACGATATCACTTATCCTGAAAGTAGCAATTTTGATATTATTTTTGAAGCAGGAGGTAAATTATACCTTTTCAATTTAGCATCAAAAAGTACTACTGAAGTAAATATCCAATTAATCACTGATCAAAAAGAACTTATTCCAGAGCTAAAGGAAGTGTCTTCTTATATTCAAAATATGACTATTTCACCTAATGGCAAACGTGTTGTTATACAAGCCAGAGGTGAATTATTCAATCTTCCGGCTGAAGAAGGTTTTGTGACAAATATCTCTGCAACTACTGCAACTGCAGAGCGTAAACCAGCATGGTCTCCAGATGGTAATTATGTGGCATGCTGGAGTGATGCCAATGGCGAATACCAGCTTATGCTTTATGATATGAAAGGGAATAAAGCACCAAAAGTTGTCACCAATTTTAAAACCGGATTTTATTATTCAATATTCTGGTCGCCAGATAGTAAAAAAATTGCTTTTATAGACCAAGCTATGTCTATTAGTTTTTTAGATGTTAATACTGGTATTACAACCAAAGCAGACCAAGGTAAATATATGTTTGAAGGTAACTTGAGAAACTTTAGTATCTCATGGTCGCCAGACAGTAGATGGTTTACTTATTCCCATGGATTGGATAACCGTTTGTCTTCTGCTCTCTTTTTGTACGATACCCAAAACAAACAATTGTCTCAACTCACTTCAGGCTACTATACTGATACATCACCTACATTCAGTAAAGATGGTAAATATCTTTTCTTTACTACCAATAGAACTTTTAGTCCATTGTATTCAGATATAGATAATACATTTGTTTATCCAAACACTACAGGTATTGCTGTAGGCACCTTAAACAAAACGATTTCATCAATTTTAGAAGTAAAGAATGATTCAGATGAAAAAGACGATGATAAAAAAGATGAAAAAGACGATGATAAAAAAGATGAAAAAGATGATAAAAAAGAAGACGAGAAAAAAGATGAAGCAGTAAAAGTCAATATAGAAGTTTCAGGATTTGAAGAAAGAATTGAATTGCTGGATATTGAAGCAGGAAATTTATCACGTTTAAACACTGTTGAGGACAAACTACTTTTTGTTAGACGTCCTAATTCTGGGGCATCGAAAGATATAAAAGCAACTTTAAACTATTACGATTTTAAAGAGCGAAAGGTTGAAACTATCATTTCAGATGTGTCTAATTATGATGTTTCAGCAGAAGGTAAAAACATCCTTGTGAATCAAGATGGAAAACTTGCTGTTTTAGAAATAAAAAAAGATTTGAAAATAGATAAAACAGTTCCTACCAAAGAAATGACAATGCATATTGTTCCTAAAGAAGAATGGAAACAAATCTTCAATGATGTTTGGCGTTTTGAACGCGATTATTTTTACGATCCCGGAATGCATGGTGTTAATTGGAATTTAATGAAAGAACGTTATGGTTCGCTAATAGATCAAGCCAATACTAGAAACGATGTTAATATTATTATTGGTGATTTAATTGCAGAACTCAATGCTTCGCACACATACAATGGTGGTGGTGATATTTCGAAAGCGAAAAAAGTTGAGACAGGATATTTAGGAGCTGATATAGCTTTAGAAAATGGTTATTATCGTATCAAAAAAATTATTAAAGCTGCGCCTTGGGATGCAGAAGCTCGTTCTGCTTTAGATAAACCAGGTCTAGATGTTAAAGAAGGCCATTATATCATTGCTGTAAATGGGTTAAAAGTTGATACTTCAAAACCTATTCATGCTGCATTTCAAGGATTATCTGATAAAACTGTACAGCTCACTATTAATAGCTCACCTTCAGAATTAAATTCAAAACATATTATAGTAAAAACCTTAAAAAGCGAGACCCGATTAAGACATCTTGCTTGGATTGAAAACAATCGTCAAAGAGTAAGTGAAGTAACCAATGGAAAAGTTGGGTATGTGTATGTTAGAAGTACTGGAAGAGATGGACAAAATGAATTAGCACGACAATTTTATGCTCAATTGAATAAAGAAGCACTAATTATAGATGAACGATTTAATAGTGGAGGGCAAATACCAGACAGATTTATAGAATTACTTGATAGAGAGCCTTTAGCTTTCTGGGCTGTGAGAGATGGCGAAGATTGGGCATGGCCACCAGCTGGTAATTTTGGCCCAAAAGTGATGCTCATTAATGGATTTAGTGGTTCTGGTGGTGATGCTTTTCCAGATTATTTTAAGAAACGAGAATTAGGTCCTCTAATTGGAACACGAACTTGGGGTGGATTAATTGGAATTTCTGGTACACCAAATTTAATTGATAATGGTAATGTTACAGTACCAACGTTTAGAATGTATAATCCAGACGGAGAATGGTTCAAAGAGGGTCATGGTGTAGATCCTGATATTCATGTTGTTGAAGATTTTGAAAAACTAGCAAAAGGTACAGACGCACAACTAGAAATAGGTATTCAAGAAGTTTTAAGATTGCTTAATAGCAACAAAACATTTAAAAGCCCTAACAGACCTGCTTATGAAAATAGAAATTAGATAAATTATCCACCATAAAAAAGCCTTTCAAATTGAAAGGCTTTTTTATTAATAGTTTTTTTATTTCTACTTCGCAAAGTAAATATAGATTGCGATCACAACTAGAGTAATTATTCCTCCAACAAGCTTGACATGTTTCCAAGGTTGTATATCCACTTGCTTGGTATATTCTTGAACGTAAGCTTCTTTTCTTGGGTAAAACTTACCTATAATTAACATTATTAAAATATTTGCCGTAAACAATATTGCCATAACATGTAGATAATGTGGA
>DATGBV010000102.1:0-4444 GCA_035312485.1 Flavobacteriaceae bacterium
CTGACACTCCAGGGCTATGCGATTTTTATCTCGGTGGAATTGTGACCAAAGGAAATATAAAAATTGCTATTTCCACCAATGGAAAGTCTCCAACCGTAGCCAAACGTTTGCGACAGTTTTTTGAAGATGTCATTCCAGAAAACATAGATGATTTGGTCAAAAATTTAAATAAATATAGAAAAACGATTAAAGGTAATTTTGAGAAGAAAGTTTCAACATTGAATAAAATTACCGAAACCCTAATAAATAAGTAAAATGATTAAAACAGACATACTCATTATAGGTGCTGGGCCAACAGGATTATTCACGGTTTTTGAAGCTGGATTATTAAAATTGAAGTGCCATTTAATTGATGCTTTACCTCAACCTGGAGGACAATGTTCAGAGATCTATCCTAAAAAGCCAATCTATGATATTCCTGGATTCCCAGAAATATTAGCTGGTGATTTAACCAAAAATCTTTTAGAACAAGGTAAGCAGTTTCAACCAGGGTTTACTTTGGGAGAACGAGCAGAAACCATAGATAAGCAAGAAGATGGTTCTTTTATTGTAACAACCAATAAAGGTACAAAACATCATGCTCCTGTGGTGGCAATTGCTGGTGGTTTAGGTTCTTTTGAGCCAAGAAAACCTTTAATTGAGAATATAGCAAACTACGAAGACAAAGGGGTCGAGTATTTTATCAAAGACCCCGAAGTTTACCGTGATAAAAAAGTTGTTATTTCAGGTGGAGGAGATTCTGCTTTAGACTGGAGTATTTTCTTGGCAGATATTGCTTCAGAAGTGACGCTAATTCATAGAAGAAATGAGTTTAGGGGAGCTTTAGATTCTGTAGAAAAAGTTCAGGAATTAAAACTTCTTGGGAAAATTAATCTAATTACACCTGCAGAAGTCACAGCGCTTCATGGAAATAAAAAATTAGATGGAGTTACCGTAACTAAAGATGGTAAAAAAACTTTATTAGAAGCAGACCATTTTATTCCACTATTTGGATTGTCTCCAAAGTTAGGTCCAATAGGGAATTGGGGACTTGAAATAGAAAAAAATGCAATTAAGGTTGATACTGTAGATTACCAAACCAATATTTCAGGGATATTTGCTATTGGAGATGTTAATACCTATGAAGGGAAGTTGAAATTAATTCTTTGTGGTTTTCATGAAGCCACATTAATGTGTCAATCAGCTTACAAGATTATCAATCCAGGAAAAAAATATGTATTGAAATATACAACTGTAAGTGGTATTAATGGTTTTGATGGAAGTAGAAAAGAAGCACCAAAAGCTGTAGTTCAAGCTATAAATTAACTTTTAATTCTGAAAAAAATCAGAATTAAAAAGTAATTTTATTTTTTAAAGTACTGTTATGGCTTATAACCTTCGTTTAAAGGATGATATTGCAATTTTCACCAAACGACTTTTTTACGCTTTGTGTGATGATGCTGAAACACAGAAAAAGGAATTTACAGAATTAGGTAAAACCTTTTGTAAAATAGTATCCAATACTTCAGATGAACACGTTGAAACACTTTGGGATTTGTTTTTGCAAAAAATACCTTCCATAAAAAAAAGTATAGCTCAAGACGCTATTGCTACAGAACAAAACGATCCAGCTTGTAAAGGACTTCAAGAGGTATATTTGGCATATCCTGGTTTTCATGCTATAGCAGTCTATAGATTAAGTCATGAATTATTCAAATTGGATTTACCAATTATTTCAAGAATGATGAGCGAATACATTCATGGTATTACAGGAATAGATATTCATCCAGGAGCAACTATTGGAGAATCATTTTTTATTGATCACGGAACAGGAATTGTTATTGGTGAAACATCAATAATCAAGAATAATGTTAAGATTTATCAAGGTGTTACTTTAGGTGGTTTATCCATAAAGAAAAGTTTATCGTCAACAAAAAGACATCCAACCATTGAAGACAATGTTACAATCTATGCCAATGCAACTATTTTGGGAGGAGATGTGACCATAGGAGCCAATAGTGTTGTTGGAGCCAACGTTTGGATAACACAATCTGTTCCGGAAAACTCTTTGGTAACTTACCAATCGGAAATAAAAATAAGTACTCGAAAAAAGTGATCCAAAGCCAAAGCATATTAGATCAAATTGGGAATACGCCACTTGTTGAAGCAAAGCATATTATTTCTAAAAAAGATGTTAGGCTGTTTCTAAAGTTAGAAGGAAAAAATCCTGGTGGAAGTGTTAAAGATAGGCCTGCATACAATATGATTAATGAGGCTTTAAAGCGTGGTGAAATCAAAAAAGGAGATACTTTGGTTGAAGCTACAAGTGGAAATACAGGTATTGCTTTAGCATTTATTGCACAATTATTAGGATTGAAAATGATTTTGATAATGCCTGAAAACTCAACAATAGAACGCGTTAAAACGATGCGTGCTTATGGTGCAGAAGTCATTTTAACCAATTCTGAAAATGGCATTGAAGATTCAAGGGATCTAGCGTTCGAACTAAGAGATACAAAAGGTTATACATTGTTAAATCAGTTTGAAAACGATGATAACTGGAAAGCACATTATAAAACCACTGGTCCAGAAATTTGGCAAGATACTAATGGTGAAATAACACATTTTGTTTCGGCCATGGGAACCACAGGAACCATTACTGGTGTTTCAACCTATTTAAAAGAAATAAATAAGAACATTTCAATTATTGGCGCACAACCTAAAGATGGTTCCAGAATTCCTGGCATTAGAAAATGGTCACCAGATTATGTTCCTAAATTCTTTGATCGCTCAAAATTAGATGAGGTCATTGAAGTGAGTGAAGATGATGCCAGAATAATGGCAAGAAGATTAGCAAAAGAAGAAGGAATATTTGCTGGCATGAGTAGTGGAGGAGCGGTTTTTAGCGCACTTAAAGTAGCCCAAAAAATAGATAAAGGCATTATTGTTAGTGTGATTTGCGATATTGGAGACAGGTATTTATCTTCAGATTTATTTGAATAAAATTGGTTATAAATTATTTATTGCGTTATTTTACACTCTAGTTCATAAATAGTATGATGTTATCACGAAAGGCAGAGGGAATAGACCCTGTGAAGCCTTGGCAACCCTTTATTAAAAGAAGGTGCTAAATTCTACTTTTTTGCTGAAATTTTTAGCGTTAAGACAGATAACCACAAGTAAACCCTTTACTTTCCTGATGACATTTTACATTAAATTATAGATAAGATGTCAAACATTAAAAAAACTTTACATAATAGAATTTTAGTGCTCGATGGCGCCATGGGAACTATGCTGCAGCGTTATAATTTTTCCGAAGAAGATTATAGAGGTTCTAGATTTAAGGATTACCCAACTTCTTTAAAAGGAAATAATGATTTGTTGTCTCTTACACAGCCAAAAGCGATTGCCGAAGTACATAAAAAATATTTTGAAGCTGGAGCTGATATTGTGGAGACCAATACATTTTCAGGAACAAGTATTGGAATGGCAGATTATAACATGGAAGATTTAGTTTATGAACTCAATTTTGAATCGGCTAAAATAGCAAAACAAGTTGCCGAAGAGTTTACAAAGTTAGAACCAAATAAACCACGTTTTGTAGCAGGAAGTATTGGACCAACAAACAAAACGGCAAGCTTATCACCAGATGTGAATAAACCTGAATATAGAGCTATTACGTTTGAAGAATTAAGAGTTGCATACAAAGAACAGGCAGAAGCATTGATAGATGGAGGCGTTGATATTTTATTAGTTGAAACTATTTTTGATACACTCAATGCAAAAGCAGCTTTATTTGCTATAGATGAAATAAAAGAAGAACGAAATACAGATATTCCAGTAATGGTTTCTGGAACTATAACAGATGCATCCGGAAGAACCTTGTCTGGCCAAACAGTTGAAGCTTTTTTAACATCAATTTCTCATATTCCGTTGTTAAGTGTTGGTTTTAATTGTGCACTTGGTGCAGACCAGTTACAACCCTATTTACAACGCTTATCAAAGGCTACAGAGTTTTACACTTCAGCACATCCAAATGCAGGATTGCCTAATGCTTTTGGAGAGTATGACCAGACTCCAAAGCAAATGCAAGAATTGATTGAGAATTATCTAAAAGATGGTTTGGTTAACATTATTGGAGGTTGTTGTGGTACAACACCAGAACACATAAAAGCAATTGCAGAGGTTGCAGCAAAGTATGAACCTAGAGGTTTGGTTGTTAGTATTTAGTTGCTAGTTGCTAGTTGCTAGTTGTTAGAAAGAAAAAAATGAAGAGTTATACAGAATTAGATGTTTGGAAAAAATCGAGGGAATTGGTAAAACAAGTTTATCAATTGACATTGTTATTTCCAAATGAAGAAATTTATGGTTTAACAAATCAATTGCGTTAAAGTGTTATTTCTGTTCCAGCTAATATAGCAGAAGGAAATGGTAGACAATCAAAGAAGGAGACAATACATTTTTT
>DATGBV010000103.1:0-14811 GCA_035312485.1 Flavobacteriaceae bacterium
AATATTTTGTATATTTGCATTACGATCTCGTGTTAGCGGGATTTTTTTATTCCGAACAAGTTTCGGAATCTTTATTTAACTAAACGATGAAGTTATGAGTAAAGTATCTTATTATACAGCAGAGGGATTAAAAAAGTTAAGAGAAGAACTTAATCAATTAAAAGATATTGAACGACCTAAAGCGTCTCGAGCCATTGCAGAAGCAAGAGATAAAGGTGATTTAAGTGAAAATGCCGAATACGATGCGGCCAAAGAAGCTCAAGGCATGTTAGAAATGAAAATAGCTAAACTTGAAGAAACTCTAGCTGGAGCAAGACTAATTGATGAATCTCAATTGGACAATTCAAAAATATTGGTACTGTCTAAAGTAAAGATTAAAAATAAACTCAATGGCATGGAAATGACATATACTTTGGTTGCTGATGGTGAGGCAGATTTAGCATCTGGCAAAATATCCGTGAATTCACCAATTGGAAAGGGATTACTTGGTAAATCCCTTGGAGATGTTGCCGAAGTACAAGTGCCAAATGGCGTTTTAAAATTTGAGATTCTAGAAATTTCCAGATAGGAGCTTACTATCATAAAATTGTTAAAAAGATTCCTGTTCAACAGGAATCTTTTTTATATTTACAACTATACTTGGTAACAAATGGCTTCAATTTTCACAAGAATAGTAAATGGAGAAATCCCTTGCTATAAAGTAGCAGAAACCGATGATTTTTTGGCATTTTTGGATGTAAACCCAAATGCCAAAGGACATACACTTTGTATTCCTAAAAAAGAGGTTGACAAAATCTTCGATTTAGACGGAACTACATATACAGGTTTAATGAATTTTTCTAGAAAAGTTGCTCTAGCTATTGAAAAAGTAATACCATGTAAACGTGTAGGCATCTCTGTTATTGGTCTTGAAGTGCCACATGCACATGTGCATTTAATTCCATTAAACTCAATGGATGATGCTCGTTTTATTTCAAAGATAAAAATGACTCCAGAAGAATTTCAAGCAACTGCTCAAGCAATTCAAGATCAGTTTTAAATAGATATTGTAGTTAAAAAGATTCCTGCAATAACTATTAAACCTATTATCGTAACAATTATCCAAGCCATTTTCTTTAATTTAACCGAAGATTTCTTGGGTTCAAATGCTTTTTGATGATATTCAAAAACGCGTTCAATGTCTTTTTTCCAGCGCACAGGATAAATAATAGTATTACAGGTTTTACAAGCAATTTCATGATCTACTTCATTTGAAATTGATTTATAAAAACGTGTTTCAACAAACTTTTGCCTGAATGTTAAATGCAAACCACTATTATTATAACATTCTGGACAGTTATTGTTCAATTGAACCTCTTTTATGGTAATCCATTTTTGAGCCATGACGCTGTTAAGATAGTAATTTTAAAGAAATTTGAATGGTTGTTCCTTTTTTAACTTCAGAGTGAAGCACTTTGATTTTTCCATGATGAAAATCTTCAATAATGCGCCTAGCAAGAGATAAACCCAATCCCCAACCCCTTTTTTTGCTGGTGTACCCTGGGTCAAAAACGGTATTGAATTTATTTTTAGGAATTCCTTTTCCAGTGTCAGAAATATTAATCTTAACATCAGTGCTTGTTGGTAAAACTTTAATAGTAATTTCTCCTTTACCTTTCATGGCATCAATGGCATTTTTTACCAAATTTTCTATGGCCCAGCTATACAATTGAGAATTTAAATTGACATAAATAGGGTTTTCTGGAGTTTCAATTTTAAATTCAACGAGTTTTGAAGAGCGAGACTTTAAATAGTCAATAGATTCTATTGTTTCATTCGTAATATCTGTTTTTTGAAGTTTAGGAACTGATCCAATTTTACTGAACCTTTCAGTAATGGTTTGTAATCTATTAATGTCTTTTTCAATTTCAGTAATATATTCTGGATTTGTGTTTTCACTCTTCAAAATTTCTGCCCAACCTACAAGAGAAGATAAAGGTGTACCAATTTGATGGGCAGTTTCTTTTGCCATACCTGACCAAAGCTTGTTTTCTGTGGCAGTTTTGTTACTTCGGTAAAATAAATACACTACTGTGCCAAATAAAAAAATGATTAATAATAAGGCTAAAGGATAGTACTTTAGTTTGTTCAGTAATGGAGAATTACCATAATACAACGTTTGTAATACATCATTTTTATATCGGATTTCAATGGGTCTGTTTTCATTTGAAAATTTAACAATCAATTTGTTTATATATGCAGTATCAAGCAACTTTTCTTCATCAATATTGTTTACATCAATTCTTCCATCTTGATTAACTAAAATCATAGGTGTTGTTGTATTACTCTTTATAATTTGAAGAGGTAATTCGCCTATGTCACCATCTAGATTAGAAGTATTTAATATGTCTGTTTGAGCAAAAGACCAATTTTTCATTTTGGATCTCTCTTCTGCTTTAAAATTTTGAAAAAACACGTAGGTATTCCAAAGTATAAGGGAAATTATTGCAAAAGATGCGACCACAATAAACCATCTAAAGAAATTTCTATGCTTGGTAAAAATCATGAACTATGAATTTTGTATGTAATATAATGCAAATCTGTTAATAATATTGTATTACAAGAGCTCAAATAGTTTTTAGTTCATTAAGAGAATAATTACATTTGCCTAAATTTAAAAGCTTCATGTTATCAATACATCCTAAAGACATTTCTACAGCGAAATTGCATAGCTATTTGTTGAGTTCTGTAGCACCAAGACCTATCGCTTTTGCGAGTACCATTGATGCTAAAGGCAATCCAAATTTGTCGCCATTTAGTTTTTTTAATGTCTTTAGTGCAAATCCACCTATTATGATATTTTCTCCTGCACGTCGTGTTCGGGATAATACTACCAAGCACACATTAGAGAACGTAATGGTAACAAAAGAAGTGGTTATTAATGTTGTAAATTATGATTTGGTTCAACAAGCGTCACTTTCAAGCACAGAATATCCAGAAGGAATCAATGAGTTTGAAAAAGCTGGATTAAGTATGCTGAAGTCTGACATTGTAAAACCATTTCGTGTTGCAGAATCTCCAGTGCAGTTTGAATGTAAAGTGAATGATATTATTGCTTTAGGAACTGAAGGTGGCGCAGGAAATTTAATCATTTGTGAAGTTGTTAAATTGCACATAGATGAAGATATTTTAAATGAAGAAAGTGCAATAGACCAAAAGAAGCTTGATCTTGTTGCTCGTGCAGGCGGTAGCTATTACAGCAGGGCGCGTAAAGGTTTTTTTGAAATACCAAAGCCAATTTCAACACTAGGAATAGGTGTTGATAAAATGCCTGAAAACATAAGAAATAGCACTTTGCTTTCAGGGAATGATTTAGGAATATTGGGAAATGTTGAAACTTTACCAACTCAAAAAGACATAAATTTGTTTGTAAAAAATATTTCAGAAAATCATCCAAACATTACAAAGCTATCTAATAGAGAAAAGCATAAATTAGCAAAAAACTACTTAAGTTTTGGAGATGTAAACAGTGCATGGAAAATATTATTATCATAAACAGTAAATTAAATTAAATGGAATTACAAGGAAAAATTAAGTTAATCGGAGAAACACAAACATTTGGAGCCAATGGGTTTAGAAAAAGAGAAGTAGTTATCACTACTGAAGAGCAATATCCACAACACATTATGGTTGAGTTTGTGCAAGACAAAACGGATTTATTAGATAACTATCAGGTAGGACAACAAGTTAAAATAAACATAAACTTGAGAGGTCGTGAATGGGTAAATCCACAAGGCGAAACAAAATACTTCAATTCTATTCAGGGATGGAGAATAGAAAGTTTACAACAAGAATCATCTAGTAGTGACATACCTCCAATTCCACCAGCAGATGCTTTTGAGCCTGCAGGTGATTTAAACGAAGAAGATCACGACGATTTACCATTTTAAAAGTTTTATTCTGGAGAAACGTAAAAAGTTAACCTCAATATTTTAATTAAAATATTGAGGTTTTTTACTTTTATAGTATGCAATACCTTACAGACAAATTAAAGTTTCCAGATGTTTCTACATCAAACAAAGAAGGTTTGTTGGCTATTGGAGGCGATTTGTCTTCAGAACGTTTAGTTTTGGCTTATCAAAGTGGAATTTTTCCATGGTTTAATAAAGATGAGCCTATTTTATGGTGGTCTCCAGACCCACGTTTTGTGCTGTTTCCAGAAAAGCTGAAAATTTCAAAAAGCATGAAACAGGTACTGCGTAATTGTAATTATACTGTCACAGTCAATAATGCATTTCGAGAGGTAATGCAACACTGTGCAAAAGTAAAAAGAGATGGACAGCATGATACTTGGATTACTAATAGTATGGTTGAGGCTTACACGAAACTTCACGCATTAAACTATGCAAAATCTGTTGAGGTTTGGAACGGAGAAAAACTTGTAGCAGGGCTTTATGGAATAGATTTGAGCAATGGTGTTTTCTGTGGTGAAAGCATGTTTACTTTAGAACCTAATGCCAGTAAATTTGGTTTTATAAGGTTTGTTCAAGAGAGTAATTATAAGCTTATAGACTGTCAGGTGCATACAAAACACCTGGAAAGTTTAGGAGCTGAAAATATTTCACGAGAAAAGTTCTTAAATTTTTTAAATTGATAATTGTCATAGTTATATTTTAAAAAAAGTAAGATATTGTAAATTAAAACTTTTAAGATGCTAACTGCAGAAGATTTTGAAAAGCATAAAAACAGAAAAGAATTTATTTCCATTTTAAAGTCTCAACTGGAACCAAATCAATTAGAAGATATTCTATATACAGTAAATTATGAAGAACAACTACTTAAACTTCAAGCAGAACTGGTAGATTTACAGCAATGGGTTGCAAAAAACAATAGGCGTGTATGTATTGTTTTTGAAGGTCGTGACGCTGCAGGAAAAGGAGGCACTATTAGAAGATTTGCCGAACACCTTAACCCTCGTTCTATGAGAATTGTAGCATTGACTAAACCAACAGTTGTAGAAAAAGGGCAGTGGTATTTTAGACGCTATATTAAGGAATTACCAAATCCTGGAGAAATAGTATTTTTTGATCGAAGTTGGTATAATCGCGCTGTTGTAGAACCAGTTATGGGTTTTTGTAGCAAAGAAGAATATGATAAGTTTATGGTTCAGGTTCCAGAATTTGAACACATGCTCTATGAAGACGGTGTAGATATAATAAAGTTTTGGTTCTCAATTTCTAAAGATGAACAATTGAATCGTTTTAATTCAAGATTAAAAAACCCTCTTAAGCAATGGAAATTTAGTGTTGTAGATAAGCAAGGGCAACGTAGATGGGACGATTATACCTATTACAAAGAACAAATGTTCAGTAAGTCTCATACTGCCTTTAGCCCTTGGATTATTGTTAAATCAAATGATAAAAAACAAGCCAGGTTAGAAAGCATTCGGTATGTACTGTCCCGTTTTGATTATGATGGTAAAGAATCTTCTGGACTAACAGTATTTCCTGACCCAAACATTGTTCAACGTTACCACAGATTGATAAAACATATAGATTGATTATGAAACTCTCACAAAAAGCTATAAAAAGTTTAAATAGAAAAAAAGGACTTAAGCAATTTTTAATGTATGATGAAACGAGTATTTCTAAAGTATTGAGAAATGTCAATTTCGAGGATAGGTTAAAAGAATTACAAGTAGAACTTATTCATATGCAGCAATGGGTTGTTGAGAACAATCAGAAAGTAGTGGTCTTGTTTGAAGGCCGTGACGCAGCTGGTAAAGGTGGAGCTATTAGAAGAATAACAGAACACCTTAATCCTCGTGAGTTTAGAGTTGTTGCTTTACCAAAACCTACAGAAGAGGAAAAAGGGCAATGGTATTTTCAGCGATATATAAATCAACTGCCACAAGAAGGTAAAATGGTCTTTTTTGACAGAAGCTGGTACAACAGAGCTGTTGTAGAACCTGTAAACAATTTTTGTACTCAAGAAGAATATAAAATTTTCATGAATCAGGTCAATGAGTTTGAACGCATGATTATAGAATCTGGTATTCATTTAATAAAATTCTATTTTTCCATTTCAAAGTCAGAACAGGCCAAACGTTTTAGAGAGATAAAAGCCAGCCCTTTAAAAAAGTGGAAGTTTAGTGCAGTAGACCAAAAAGCCCAATCCCTTTGGGAGGAGTATTCAAAATACAAAACCTTGATGTTTGAAAAAACCAACACCGAAATTGCACCTTGGGTAATTATAAAAGCCAATAGAAAAACACAGGCCAGAGTAGAATCTATCAACCATATTTTAAAAACCATACCTTATAAAAAACAGGATATGGATTTGTCGTTTCATTAAACCTCACTGTACCTAAAACATCCAATCTCATGGTCGTTTACCATACCTGTGGCTTGCATATGTGCATAGATAACTGTTGAGCCAACAAATTTAAAACCTCGCTTTTTTAAATCTTTACTAATAGCATCACTTATAGGCGTATTGGCAGGTGCTTTTCTATAATCTGATAATTTATTTTTAATAGGTTTTCCATCTACAAATCCCCAAATGTATTTACTAAAACTACCAAACTCATCCTGAATTTTTATAAAAGCTTGTGCATTGGTTACTGTGGCATTAACTTTTAATTTGTTTCGTATAATTCCGGGATCTTGTAATAAACTATCAACCTTGTTTTGATTATAGGTTGCAATTTTTTTATAGTCAAAATTATCAAAAGCCTTTCTAAAGTTTTCACGTTTACGTAATACAGTAATCCAGCTCAAACCTGCTTGAAATGTTTCTAAAATTAAAAATTCAAACAAAGTGTCATCATCATAAACTGGAACTCCCCATTCTTCATCATGATAGGCTTCATATAAAGGATCTCCAACACACCAGCCACATCTATGTTTTGTGCTCATAAGAATACTTTTAAATATAGACAATAATAGGAATTAACAATAGTTAATATTTTCCTATAAAATAAAAGGTAATTGACCCTAGCTGTGAAGGTTTTGAAGCATCTGCATTAAAACGAGCTTCTTTGGCATACTCCAGAGCATGGTCTATTAAACATTCGTTTGAAGATGTAGAAGAGTTGTTTACATATGCATCTGTAACATCACCATTGGCGTTTACAGTAATATTGATTACTATTTTACCACCTTCTTCGCATAAATAAATAGGTGTAGGCAAATAAACATCTGTTCTGTCAACCAAAGAGTAGCTCATGGTACTTTTTCTATTGGCACCTTCGTTCTTTTGTTGCTTTAAAAGATCATTTACTTTACTGAATTTAGATATTTCCTCTTCTTCAATACCAGAATCTTCGGGCTCGTAATTTTTCTTTTCTCTTATAGCTGCAGCCTCACGATCAGCATCTAATAACGGATTTTCATAATCTTTTGGTGGCTCTATAGTTTTGTAAGCTTGAGCAAATTGTTTGTTTTTTTCAGTTTCGTTAAACCCTTTGTTGGTTTCAGCTTTACTGGCATTGAGTTGCTCTAAAGCTTCCAGAATTTTAATTTCTTCTTCTGTCAGCTCTTTTTCCGGCTCAAGTTCGTAGTAAGTTTCGGCAATACGATCTTGTTGCTTCTTAATATTAAAATTAAAAACAGAAAGGACTATCGTTCCGGAAATCAGAAACGTAATAAGTAGGGCTCTATGTTGATCTGTCAACTTCAAAATGCTTACAATATTGAGGCTATTAGTAGCAATTATTAGTGAAATATACGGAAAAATATACAAATTAGCCTTTTATGCTCTCTAGAAAAGCGTCTGGAGTCATAGCTTTTTCTACTTTAAATCCACCAATTTTGGTTCGTCGGAGTTGAGATAAATGAGCACCAGAACTTAAAGCTTTACCAAAATCGTGAGCTAAAGAGCGAATGTAAGTGCCTTTACTACAAACCGTTCGAAACTGTACTTCAGGCAAGTTTATTTTAGTGATTTCAAATTCTGAAATATGAACCTCACGTGCTTTAACTTCTACATTTTCGCCAGCTCTGGCAAATTCGTATAAACGCTTACCATCTTTTTTAATTGCTGAAAATATAGGAGGGAACTGTTCAATATCTCCAATAAACCGTTTGGTAGTTTTGTGTATTAAGGTTTCCGTAATATGCTCTATTGGGAAGGTCTGATTGATTTCAGTTTCCAGATCGAAAGAAGGTGTTGTACTTCCTATAACAATAGTACCTGTATATTCTTTATCCTGACCTTGAAAAGTATCAATTTGTTTGGTCATTTTTCCAGTACAGATAATCAATAATCCTGTAGCTAAAGGATCGAGTGTTCCTGCATGGCCAACTTTTATTTTTTTAATGTTGAATGCTTTTCGAATTTCCCAACGCAGTTTATTTAGCGCCTGAAAGGAAGTCCAATGCAAAAGTTTATCTATAAGTAGAACTTGACCAGAAATGTAATCTTCGGCAGTTAACATATTAATTTAATAAAGCAAAAACAATAGCAGTTATACCAATAATTACACAATAGAAGGCAAAATATGACAACTTACTTTTTTTAACCAAGGCAATCATCCAAGTACAGGCAAATAAACCTGCAACAAAGGCAGCAACAAAACCAACAGATAAAGCGGTAAAATTATGACTTTCGTAAGTAAGTTCTCCACTTAAAACATCTTTGGCAATTTTCCCAAGTATTAGAGGTACAACCATTAAAAACGAAAAGCGTGCAGCTTTGGTTTTGTCATTTCCTAATAAAACCGAAGTAGAAATGGTAGCTCCAGAACGTGAGATTCCTGGAAGCATAGCAATGGCTTGAGAAATCCCAATCACGAAAGCATTTTTAAAAGAGACCTTCTTTTTCGTGTCTTTAGCTTTATCAGCTAGAAAAAGTAAAATTGCTGTAATGATAAGCATACAACCAACCAACAAAATATTTCCTCCAAAAAGTTGCTCTAATTCATCTTCAAAAATGAGACCAACAAAAACCGCGGGAATCATTGAAACAATAATTTTAAATATAAATTTTGTATCATCATTCCATTTAAATGAAAAGAAACCTTTTAAAATTTCCAAAATATCTTTTCTAAACACAACAATAGTGCTCAAAGCTGTTGCAAAATGGAGTACTACAGTAAAGAGCAAACTTTCTTCTGGAATAGATTGGTCTCCAAGAATGGCTTTTCCGAGTTCTAAATGTCCGCTTGAAGACACTGGGAGAAATTCAGTAAGCCCTTGAATAATACCTAAAATAATAGCGTCTATAATTTCCATTGGGTAAAAATATCAAAATAGAATCAGCATTTAAGATAAACTATTAGAAATTACCATTTTTATTAGCAAGCAGTATCGTCTATCTTTGATAAAAATCGTTTGCTTTCACTTATGAAATTTGCAGTTGCACCTGATAAATTTAAAAACTCACTAACTGGTTTAGAGTTTTGTGATGCGGTAAGCGAAGGGATTTTACAAATTTTACCTCAAGCTGAAATTATAAAATTGCCTTTAGCCGATGGTGGAGATGGCACTATAGAAGTAGTTAATCATTATCTAAAAGGAGAACAAATTCAAATTGAGGTTCATAATCCATTATTTAAAAAAATAAATGCATCATATTTATATTCTGGAAGTTCTAAAACTGCGTTTATAGAAATGGCTGAAGCTTCTGGTCTTAAGCTTTTAAAAGAAGATGAGCGTGATTGTAAAAACGCCACTACAATAGGTACTGGAGAACTTATTTTGGACGCCATAAATAAAGGAGCAAATACCATTATTTTGGGTATTGGAGGAAGTGCTACAAACGACTGTGGTATAGGTATGGCAACTGCTTTAGGCTACCATTTTTTGGATGAATCAGGAAAGGAAGTGCTACCTATAGGGAAGAATCTTTCAACTATTAAATCAATAGAGACTTCTCGTGTAGATGAGAGATTGAAAAATTTATCATTCAAGATAGCTTGCGATGTAACAAACCCGTTATATGGCAAAAAAGGTGCTGCTTATGTTTATGCAAGACAAAAAGGTGCAACGCCTGAAGATATAGATATGTTGGATAGAGGTCTTGAAAGTTTTTCAAAGATTATTGATTTGCATTTTAACATCAAATCACAAAACTTCAAAGGTGCTGGAGCAGCTGGAGGTATGGGAATTGGCACACATATTTTTTTGAATGGGGAATTAAATTCTGGTATTGAACTGATAAAAGAAATTGCTCAATTTGACAAACACATACAAGATGTAGATTGGATTATTACTGGCGAGGGAAACCTGGATTCTCAAACACTGTCTGGCAAGGCTATTGCAGGTGTATTGCAATCTGCAATAAAAGAAAATATTCCTGTAGCTGCACTTTGTGGAAATATAGAACTTAAAAAACAGGATTTAGAAAAACTGGGAATTTCTTATTCAGATTCTGTAATAACAAAGGCAAAAAACCTTGAGGATGCTATGCAGAACAGTAATCTATATTTGAGAGAAATAGTTTCAAAATTTGCTAGAGAAATTCTTAAAAAATAAAGATTTACTTCTTTTTTAATAAAATTATTATATCAGAAACCATATATACTGAAATCAATAAAATACATACTAATGCTATATCTCTTGGAAAGAAATTTAAGACATAAATAATTAAAAATATTGAAAATGGATACATAAATAGCCTTAATAGAATCTTTTTAATAGTGTATTCTTTTATTTTTTCTTCTTCAAATTCAATTTCTAATCTTTTATATATTTCTATCAACAATTGCTTTTTTTCATAATTATAGATATGATTAGTTACAAAGTACAAAGCAATTAAAATGAACAAAAATAATCCTAGGATTATTAAGCTAGCAATTGAAAAATCTATATTAAATAGTAAGAAAAGAAAAAACAAAATGAGTGGAATTGTAAAAAACAAACTAATTAATTTAGCAAATGCATTTTTCTTAGAATGAATATTCACTAACTTGTCTTTTGGATTAAATTCAAATTCAAAAATTGGAAACCCACCAGATATCCACATATTTGTTTTCCAAAGTAAAATCTTATCAGATTGTATTTCTCCAACAAACCTTCTATCTTGATTAAAAAAAGTTAAAAAATGATTTTTAAGCGAACTGGTCTTCTCTTCAGCAATTAGGGTAATAACATCTTTTTTAGTGACGCTATCACTCATTATTACTTTTATCAGGATTCAATAAAATGGCATAAATCTGAATACCAAAACCAATAAGAATAAGTGTTGGTGCTAAGCGAATACGTCTAAAATTAAAGATTTCAGGATTAAAAACATTTGGGTCATCACTGCCACCACCAGACATTAAAATAAAACCAAGAACAATAAAGGCTAAACCAATAAACATGAATTTGTAGTTTTTCTTTCCAAACACAAAATCGTTTTTAGCATCCTCTTTTCGTTTCTTTTCTCCCATAAGTAAGATTTATAAATGCAAATTAAAGGTTTTATTTCAAATCATTAATGTTAATGAATTTAAAACTTATTGATAATACAATTGGTCCGTGTTCAAATTTAAAAATCGTTGTGTAGCCAAATGTGTGCTAAACCATGTAATAAGAATACCTAATGCAAAGACTATAATAAATAATGATGCAATTAAAATAGGCGAGCTTAATAATTGTAATTCAGGGAATGTTTTATTGACATAATACAAAATAACTGCCATACCTATAAGTGCCAAAACAGCACCAATAACTCCTAATTTCACACTTTTCCAAACAAACGGTCTTCGTATAAATTGTTTTGTAGCACCAACCATTTGCATGGTTTTTATTGTGAAACGTTTTGAATACACCGAAAGTCTAATAGAACTATTAATTAATAAAACAGCAATAAGTGTAAAAATAGCACTCAAGACCAACACCCAAAAGCTGATTTTCTTCACGTTGTTGTTCATTAAGGTTACAAGATCATTGTCATAATTAACTTCGTCCACAAAACTTTTGGTTAATGTTTCAGTCGAAATTTCTTCCAACTGTTCAGTTGTCACATAATCTGCTTTAAAATGTACATCGATTGAATTTTGCAACGGATTATAACCAACAAAGTCCATAAAATCCTCGCCATTCCTTTCTTTCATAAACTCGGCTGCCTGCTCTTTAGATACATATTCTGTAGATTTTACATAATCTGCCATAGCTAAACTTTTTTCAAGTTGGTTAATTTCTACCTCTTTGGCAGAATCTTTTAAATAGATGGTCATAACCACTTGCTCTTTAAAATGGTCAGCTACTTTTTTTGCATTAAGAATAAGTAATCCTAATACGCCTAATAAAAAAAGTACTAAAGCAATACTTAAAACAACTGAAAAATAAGACGTAATTAACCTACGTTTTTGATACGTTTCAAACGATGAACCCATATAGTGTTTTCATTAATTGTGTAAAAATAATAAAGTATCTTTAATCTTAATTTATAATAACTCAAACATATGAACATTGTTGTATTTGGCACTGGTGGAGTTGGAGGATATTTTGGAGGGAAATTAGCAAAGGCAGGTTTTGATGTCACATTTATTGCACGTGGAAAACATCTGGAAGCCATTAAAAATAAAGGACTTCAAATAAAAAGTATTCATGGAGATTTTACAGTGCACCCAAAAGTCACAGATGATATTTCGCAAATAAAAAATCCAGATTTAATTATTCTTGGTGTAAAATCCTGGCAAGTTCTTGATGTGGCAAAGCAACTAAAACCTATAGTTCATGGTAATACTATGGTCTTACCACTTCAAAATGGTGTTGATAATGCCGATAAATTAATGACCGTTTTGAACCCTAAAAATGTTTTAGCTGGATTCTGTAAAATTGTTAGCAGAGTTGATTCTCCTGGTATTATTGAACATTTTGCCTACGATCCTGAAATTGTTTTTGGCGAGTATGATAATTCAAAAACAGAGCGTGTAAAAAATATCAAGGACATTTTTGATAAAGCAGGATTTAACAATACGATTTCAGACGATATTCATCTCGATATCTGGAAGAAATTCTTATTTATTGCTACAGTGAGTGGTATTGGAGCTATTACAAGAGCTGTTTTTGGCGATTTTAGACAAGATGATGATATAAGACAAATGCTTTACCAAACTGCATACGAAATTGTGGCTATTGCAAACGCTAAAGGCATTGCGTTAAACAATTCACATATTGAAATGGTTATGGGTGTTATTGATAATTTAGATTATAACACAACAGCATCAATGCAACGTGATATTATGGAAGGCAAACCAAGCGAGCTTGATAATTTTAACGGTTATATTGTAAGAATGGGGAAAGAGCTTCATATTTCAACGCCTATAAATAGTTTTACGTACCATTGTTTGTTGCCTCAAGAAAAGAAAGTAAGAAAGGAACTTTAAAGGTTTTATAGTCTTACAATAAAGCTTAAATTTGCGCTTTTATAAATTGTCATTCCGAGCGAAGCGTGGGAATCTCTTAAAAAAGAAACAGATTGCTTCAGCAACCAATTTGCTTCGCAATGACTTTAGATTTTAAAATTAAATGAAATACCATTTCAACGAGATAGAAAAAAAGTGGCAAGATTATTGGGCAAAGCACCAAACCTTTAAAGCTGAAAATCCTGCCCAGAGCGGAGCCGAAGGGAATTCTGATAAACCAAAATATTATGTGCTGGATATGTTCCCTTATCCAAGTGGAGCAGGATTGCATGTTGGTCATCCATTAGGTTATATAGCGTCTGATATCTATGCACGTTACAAACGCCATAAAGGATTCAATGTTTTGCATCCGCAAGGTTATGATAGTTTTGGTCTGCCAGCCGAACAATATGCTATTCAAACTGGTCAACATCCTGCAATTACAACCGAAGAGAACATAAAAACTTATCGTCGTCAGTTGGACCAAATTGGGTTTTCTTTCGATTGGTCTCGTGAAGTGAGAACAAGCGACCCAAAATATTACAAATGGACACAGTGGATTTTCATTCAGCTGTTCAATTCCTATTACTGTAATATTGATAATAAAGCTGAATCTATTTCAGAACTGATTAGAGAATTTGAACGTGCAGGAAATAAACATGTTGATGCTGCTTGCGATGACGATATTGAAGCTTTTACAGCTGAAGATTGGAAATCATATTCTTCTGAAAAGCAACAAGAAATCCTTTTAAAATATAGACTAACCTATCTTTCTGAAACTGAAGTCAACTGGTGTCCTGCATTGGGAACCGTTTTAGCCAATGACGAAATTGTCAATGGTGTTTCCGAACGTGGTGGTCATCCTGTGGTTAGAAAGAAAATGACACAATGGAGTATGCGTATTTCGGCGTATGCAGAGCGTTTGTTGCAAGGTTTGGAAACCATTGATTGGCCAGAACCATTAAAAGAAATACAGCGTAACTGGATTGGAAAATCGGTTGGAGCTTCTGTGAAGTTTAATGTATTGCCCAACTTGGACGCTGAGCGAAGTCGAAGCGACCAAGAGGTAATTTCGACTACCTTCAATCACCAAATCGATGTCTTTACAACAAGACCAGACACCATTTTTGGAGCAAGTTTTATGACCTTGGCTCCAGAACACGAACTGGTTTCAAAAATCACAACAGAAGGTCAAAAAGCTGAAGTGGAAGCCTATGTTGAGGCTACTGCAAAACGTAGTGAACGTGATAGAATGGCAGATGTAAAAACCATTTCAGGAGCTTTTACAGGAGCTTATGCAGAACACCCTTTTTCTAAAGAACCTATTCCAATCTGGATTGGCGATTATGTATTGGCTGGTTACGGAACAGGAGCAGTGATGTCTGTTCCTTGTGGTGACCAACGTGATTATGACTTTGCAAAACATTTCAATATTCCGATTCCAAATATTTTTGAAGGTGTCGATATTTCTGAAGAAGCTTTTGCAGATAAAGAAA
>DATGBV010000104.1:0-2981 GCA_035312485.1 Flavobacteriaceae bacterium
GCCATAATGACCTGTAGAAACGCTTGCCCATCCTGTTTCACCTATGTGAATGGGTTTATTAACACCAAGGCTTTCCATATATGCCTTTACATTTTCATATTGCATAATAGCATATTCCTTTGACCTTAACATGGAAAATTCTATTTTTCCCATATCGGTTTTGCCTTCCATACCTTCAGCGTTTAACCAAAACTCTGGCTGATAATGTGTGTCATGCATTGGGTATGTATGCATAGAAATGTAATCTACAGCCTTAATTAATTTATTTAAATCTTCTACATGGTATTCTTCTCCACCGCCTCCCCAAGACGCAAAATTATCTGAACTTGTAATCCATAAGTCTTTAGAAAGTTTACCTTCTTTCTTTAAATCCTGTAAATGATTCACCCATTTTAAGATCACGTCTGGTTGGACATAATACGTAGCTGCCCATTTAACCATAGCTTCATTTCCAACTGCAATAACTTTGACAATATCTGGGTATTTATTGGCCAATCGAACGGTTTCTTCAATCTGTGGTTTGTTGGCTTCACTTTCCACGTTATGATTGGGTTCTTTATCTGTCCAAGCATTTTTACAATCTATCCATGCGCCTAACATCACATACATTTCAAAATTTGGGTCTGCTTTCTTTAATTCAGATATAGCCTGCAGTAAGTTTGCCGCTTGTGGTTTGTGTACTTTATATGTGCGTACTATTTTAACACCCATTGCAGATAATAGCTTCATGTCGTCTTTTAGTTCATCTAAGGTTGGTTCGATGCTATGATCTGCATATCTGTAACCTCCATATGACATTGCCAAATATTCAGAATTACCTAATATATCTTTTGCGGTTACATTTGATTGTTCTTTCACAGTATTCAATTTACTTTCTTTCTTGCTTGAGTTGTTACATGAAAAAATAATTACGCCTAAAAAAAAGCAAATTATCATCTTAACATATTTATTCATGTCCAATTATTTTTTAAACGATACAATAATTCGATCTATTTCCCCTGATCTTTTAAAAACCTTTTCACTTGAATGTGAATCAAGTTTTAGTTGTTTATATTCTAAATATGAATCTTCATCAAACACAATTTTTAAATTTTCTTCATCTGCTAATTTATATATAATCGGAATCTGACAATAGGTATAACAAAGTGAATCTGCTTCCAAAGGAATTGTTTTTACATTATTATTGATATCGATATACTTAAAATTTTCTGGAGTTTTAAGAAATTCTTCTCTTCTTAATAATCGTAGATTGAACCACAGTCTACCTTCACTTACGAAAACACCTAATTCCCCAAAACGACTTAAAATATCCTCTTTTACTTGTCCTGTCATACCTGGTTGTTGTGCACCTTTTCCGCTAGGTGTATGAGAATATGGGTCTGTAGGAAATGCACCATATAATTCAGGGGACTTATGTACACCAATGCCTTCATTAATTTCATAATAATGCTCTAGGAGTTTACCTATAATAACATCACTTTCATTATCATTAATAGCATTTAAACATACTTCCTGAACACTTAATAATAGTTTAGAGACCATGTGCCAATAAATAGAGCCAAGCCCTTCATACCCAAAGAAGGTTCCTGATCGTCCTGTAAAGGATTTATGATCGAACACTTCTTCAAAAATATTTAATAGTAATTGTGTGTCTTTTTCAATCAGTTCTCCATACTTTTCTTTTGGTAATCTATTTAGTGCTGTTTTTAGACTTTCGGCATTATTAAATGTTCCATTAAAATGATATTGCCCTAAAACATCTTTTTCAATAATTTGCGAATTTTTATCGATTAAAAGTTGTTGTAAAAGCGATGACGTTTCAACCTTTGGAGAAGGTATAACGTTCTTCTTTAAAAACCCTAAAAGTTCTTTATTTGGATATAGCAAATAACTGTATTGATCTTCTCTAAACAAAGCACTTGCTTTTAAGCCATCCAAAAGTTTTAATGCGTTTTCGCCCTTAATGTATCCAGAGCTTAATGCCGCTACTTGACCTTCTAGCATTTCCGATAAATACGATATGGATACTTCCTTTTCATTTTCAACAGTCATGATGTTGTAAGCATGAAACATATTATCGGCTCTTTTGTTAGCATCGATTGTATGCTCTAAATATTGCAGTGATATTTTCATAAATTCAAGCAATTGGTCTTTGCCAATTTCACCTTTATCACTTGAAAATCCATTATTATAAATTTCTGTTCTAAAATCACTTCCTGCACTTCCAAGACCATCAATAACAGTTTTTCTTTCTTCGTCAGTAACTTTACCAGAAAGTATAGCAGCATTTTTATTTAATGTATCCAATACCGAATTAAAGAACTCCCTTAATTCTATCGACACAGATATCTTTTCTTCTGGCGAATTCGAAACTATCATTTCGAAGAACTTTAAGAAGCGTCTTAAATAAGATAATGTTACCATAGAAACACCATTTCCAACCAAAGCATTGTTTGCATCATTCCATTCTGGTCGCTGTGTATTCATCCATATTCCAGCTTCTGGTACAAAATTCGAAATTTTTGCAAGTACGGTAACCAATAACTTTTCTAAAAGGTTGACTCTATAAATTACAGAAGTTTCATCCCTAAGAAGTGCACCATCTGCTCCTAATTCTTGGCGTTCTTCACGAATTCTCTTATCCAGCTTTTCATCAAATATAATCGTGTCTTTAGGGTTTTTTAATATTTCTTTATAGCTTTTAATTTTATAAGGAACAATTGCATAAACAAAAATGTCTTCAGTAAAATAGGAAGCCAATATACTAGGATAGTAATCTTCAATAAATTCTAAAAATTTTAGTAGATATATAATTTGATGATCGCCCCAATAACCAATATAAGACCAAGGGTCATCCGGTTCAATAATTTCCCAATCAAACCCATCTTTGGTAACGCGATATGGATTATATCCATCAAATGTTGATGCATTCACAAACTTATGAATCATGCTATCAATAAATTCTGGATAAGAATAGGCCA
>DATGBV010000105.1:0-2178 GCA_035312485.1 Flavobacteriaceae bacterium
CGATTTGGTATTTATAGATGCAGACAAGGGTAATTACGTTAATTATTTTCATACCATAATTGATAAGCTCAATCCTGGAGGCATCATTCTTTCTGATAACGTGCTTTGGAGTGGTAAAGTTTTAGAGGCTTTACAACCTGATGATATAGATACTAAAACCCTTATAGAATACAATACACTCCTTAAAGAAGATACCAGAATAGAAACTGTTCTATTACCAATACGAGATGGACTAACTATTAATAGGAAAATATAAAATTTGGAGGAAAACTCATATAAAATACAAATTGTAAAGCGATATATTCTTAATCAGTATGGAATTGGTCTATTTTTATTAGGATTTGTCGCCTTTGTTATTTTTATTTTTTCAACTGCATTTGATATTGAATATAATAACCAAGAATTGTATCTGATAATAGGAATTTGTGGGCTATTAATGATAATTGGATTGATTTTAGATCAAATTAGAAAATATGAAAATACTTTAATTCAATTTTTACCAGAAGGAGTAATATTGAAAATTAATAATGGATACATTCCAATTAAATACAATCAAATCGAAAAAATACCAATGTCAAATTTTTCATTTAACAAAAACAAAACAACTTTTTATTTATTGACTGAAGATCGTAAAAAATTTGAAATAAAAATAGATACTGAAATTTATGATGTTTTAATTGATACATTTCCAGAAAAAAGTTCAAATAATTACTGATTGATAAACGAAACTACAATTTCCGTCTTACAGAACCCGTAAAATCTTCTAGGTCGTCTTTAACTTTTTTGATTTCGTTGTCAACATCTTTGGTAACACTGGTATCAATACCATGATTTTCAGCACTTTTAGTGATTTCGTGTTTAATCTCGTTGGTAGCATCTTTGAGTGTGCGCATACCTTTGCCTAAACCACGAGCAATCTCTGGAAGTTTGTCTGCACCAAAAACCATAATGACAATAAATAGTACAAAAACTATTTCTGCGCCACTAATAAATAGAAATGTTGCTTGCTGTATCACAGTACAAAAGTACATGAATTTTTATTCCAATAGTAAAAAAGTATCTTAATTGTTGCTCTTAAATTGGTCAAACCTACTTTGCTTAATTTCTCTTGGCCAAGAGTTATTATAAGTGTCCACATCTGCTGTTTCAAGATTAGGATCAACCTTAATGGATTTTATTTCCTTATTAGAAGCCAAAACCTTGCTCACTTCTTTATCGTTATGTCTCCAAACTTCGGCAGGATAGGTTTCTGTTTTTGTTGAACCATCTTCAAACGTATACTCTACAATGATTGGCATGACCAGACCTCCAGGTTTTTCGAAAGTGATATTGTAAAAATACTTGGGAACTTGAATATTTTTTTGTTCCTCTTCTGAAAAATTAGTGTCCAAATAATCTTTTAAGACTGTAATTGATTCCGTGATATCTTGGTCTTTTAATTCTGGCTTAAAATCTTCGCTATTTTCATCCACCAAAAACACATAATTCTTGTAGTAGCTTACTTCTCTACTTCTTTGAGCTGCCAATCTTTTTGCCAGCGCATTAGGTTCTGATGTGACATAAAACTTGCTTACATTTTTCACACCAATATCTACATAATCTGTGGTGTAAAACCAACCTCTCCAAAACCAATCCAAATCAAAAGCCGAAGCATCTTCCATAGTTCTAAAAAAGTCTTCTGGTGTTGGGTGTTTAAACATCCAGCGTCTTGCATATTCTCTCAAAGCAAAATCAAACAGCTCTGGACCCATTACAGTTTCTCTTAAAATGTTCAAGGCAGCTGCTGGTTTTCCGTAGGCATTGTTACCAAATTGATGTGTGTTTAAACCTTTGGTCATGATGGGTGCAATGTACGTTTGGTCTCCACCCATATAAGGCACTATCTTTGTTGCCGGACCACGTTTGGAAGGATATTTTTCATCTTGTGGCGATAAAGCATCGGGATACCAAGTGGCAAAATCTTGTTCGGCAACGTATTGAACAAATGTGTTTAAACCTTCGTCCATCCATGTCCACTGACGCTCATCACTATTGATGATCATTGGAAAAAAATTATGCCCAACTTCATGGATAATAACGCTCATCATACCATATTTTACTTTGTCTGAATACGTGCCGTCTTCTTTAGGTCTACCATGATTCCAGCAAATCATCGGATATTCCATCCCTTGATTTTTT
>DATGBV010000106.1:0-6176 GCA_035312485.1 Flavobacteriaceae bacterium
ATTTTTGGACACAATGCAGGCATGCAAATGGTTGATAAAATGGGATTTGACAACACATGGTATGTAATAACTTTTCTGGCAGTAGTATGCATGTTATTGTTATTTATACTCAAACAATATATGAAAGTTAGAAACGATGCGCAGTAAGGAATTTACTTGATTTCTTTTACAGCGTTATTTTTCACAACTTGAGACAGTACAATTTGAGTTTTACTTTCTCCATAAGTAATGAGCTGGTCTATAAAAGCTTCGAGGTGTTTTTGGTTTTTTAAAACTACTTCCATAACAATGTTTTCATCACCAGTTATTCGGTAGCAATTTAAAACCTCATCATAAGTTTTTACTTTTTCTAAAAAAGGTTTAAGCTTACCCATAAAAGCACGTAAAGTAATGATGGCTTTAAGCTGATAACCTACCTGAAAAGACGAAACTTTGGTGTCATAACTTTCAATTATTCCTGCATCTTCCATCTTTCTAATACGTTCTGCAACAGCTGGAGAAGACATGCCAACATGTTTTGCAATCTCAACGTTAGATTGTCTTGCATTCTGTTGTAAACATCTTAATATCTTCCAGTTAAGGGTGTCTATTTTCATTTTAACGAATAAATCATTATTTTTTTAATAATTAAAGTAAATATACTATTTTACATTAATATTTATTGTCTCAAATAAAATCTTGTCACTATTTTTGAGTAAATTGCTTGAACATGTTACCTACAATTCCATCGCATCTTTATGAATTGCCTATTTACAAAAAGGCAATAGAGATTATTACGCTATCTCAAAATCTATCTCAATATTTTACTGAAGATTTATGTGAATTAAAACCAGATGGTACTGAAGATGCTAATATTTATTTTTCTGGTGACATTGTACAGCAATCTGTTTCATTAGCTCCAGAAATTTTAAAAGCCGAATTAGAACATTATTCTGATAAAAAGTACAAGCATGTTCTTTCAATAAAAAGATTGACTTATTTATTATATAAAAATTGCAGCCGTTTGGAACGTGCAAACAGTAATGGTAAAGATTATATTGCTATACTTAGAAGAGAGCTAAAGATTTTTAGAAAACTTCAGCATACTTGGGCATTGAGATTTTAATAGTACTAACAGTTACATCCACTACAAGAGCAATTTTCACAAGTACAATTATTACAAACACCATTAGTACAGCTTTCACAAGTACATGTACAATTTCTACTTTTCATAAGATTATAATTATGGTTTGTATGTATTAAAGTTAATAAAAAAACAGCTTTTACTATTCAATTTTAGAGTATTTTTGACCACAGCCTTCAATACATAAGTACCAAAGAATTAAATTTGAATCATCAAATTGAAAATAAATTTTGGTTTCCTCATATTCACAACCATCTGGAATTATTTCTCCATTAAAGTATTCATTATCTTCAGTATCAGAATAAGCTCCAAAATGCACACTACCAACTTCAGAACTCATATAACATAGTTCTCCATTTGTCTTTACTGTACCATCATCATAGAATTCAATGGTTCTATTACTTTCTACTGGCATAAAAACACCACTGCCATCACCTGGATCAGCCAACTGCTCTATAAGTGTCCATTTACTTACTACATTTTTACCAAGACTCTTATCATCACTAATAGTACATGAACTAAAAGTCAACATAACCAATAAAATTATAAAGTATCTATACATTTTTTAGATTTTTTATTTATTAGTTAGATGCAATTTTCTTAATAAGGTTGCTTAAAATACTATCTTTTTAATGCTTATAACAAATTACATATTCCTTCTATATTGACCACCGACTTCAAACAAGGCATTTGTGATTTGTCCTAAAGAACAAACCTTACAAACTTCCATTAGTGCTTCAAAAATATTTTCATTATTAATGGCTTTTTGCTGTAGACTCTTTAAAAAGTCATTTGTATTAAAAGTATTATGAAGGTTCTGCAACGTTTTTATTTGAAATTGCTTTTCTTCTTCTGTTGCTCTAATAACTTCTGCTGGTAAGATTGTTGGTGACCCTTTAGAGCTTAAAAAAGTATTTACACCAATAATTGGAAATTGACCATTATGTTTTAAAGTCTCATAATACAAGCTTTCCTCTTGTATTTTGCTACGTTGGTACATAGTTTCCATAGCTCCAAGAACTCCTCCACGTTCTGTAATTCTGTCGAATTCTAAAAGCACTGCTTCTTCTACCAAATCTGTTAACTCCTCAATGATGAAAGAACCTTGAATTGGATTTTCATTTTTAGCTAATCCTAACTCTTTGTTAATTATAAGCTGAATAGCCATCGCACGACGTACAGATTCTTCGGTTGGCGTGGTAATAGCTTCATCATAGGCATTGGTATGAAGCGAATTACAGTTATCGTAAATAGCATATAATGCTTGAAGCGTTGTACGAATATCATTAAAGTCAATTTCTTGTGCATGAAGACTTCTACCTGAAGTTTGTATATGGTATTTGAGCATTTGAGAACGTTCGTTAGCACCATATTTATATTTCATTGCTTTTGACCAAATTTTTCTTGCTACACGACCAATAACAGCATATTCTGGATCAATGCCGTTGGAGAAGAAGAAAGATAAATTAGGCCCAAACTTATTAATATCCATACCTCTTGCCAGATAATATTCTACGTAAGTAAATCCATTAGCAAGCGTAAACGCTAATTGCGAAATCGGGTTGGCTCCAGCTTCAGCTATATGATAACCAGAAATTGATACTGAATAAAAATTACGAACTTTATTTTTTATAAAATAGTCCTGCACATCTCCCATTAATCGAAGCGCAAACTCTGTTGAAAAAATACAGGTATTTTGTGCTTGATCCTCTTTTAGAATATCGGCTTGAACAGTACCCCTTACTTGTGAAATGGTTTTTGCTTTAATATCTTCATAAACATCTTTGGGTAATACCTTATCTCCTGTAACACCTAATAACATTAATCCAAGTCCATTATTACCTTTAGGAAGTTCACCATTATATGCTGGCCGCTGCTTTCCTTTATAAATTTTAGAAATTATGGCTTCAACCTCTTTTTCTAAATCATTCTTTTTTATATATATTTCGCATTGCTGATCTATAGCTGCATTCATGAAAAATCCCAACAGCATTGGTGCAGGACCATTGATAGTCATGCTTACAGAAGTTTTGCTATCTACAAGATTAAAACCGGAATAGAGTTTTTTAGCATCATCCAAACAACAAATACTTACACCTGCATTACCTATTTTTCCATAAATATCAGGTCTGAAATCCGGATCGTTTCCATAAAGTGTTACACTATCAAAAGCAGTTGAAAGCCGTTTTGCAGTCATGTCTAAACTCAAATAATGAAAGCGACGGTTAGTCCTTTCTGGTCCTCCTTCGCCTGCAAACATTCTAGCAGGATCTTCACCAACTCGTTTGAATGGGTATAATCCTGACGTATAAGGGAACTCTCCTGGAACATTTTCTTGTAATATCCAGTTTAATAAATCTCCCCAAGCTTGGTACTTTGGCAAGGCAATTTTAGGGATTTGAGTATGGGAAAGTGATTCAGTATGCGTTTCTATTTTTATTTCTTTACCTCGAACCTTAAATGCATAAATTGGGTTTTTGTATTTAGAAACCTTTTCTTTCCATCCTAAAATAAGTTCCCAATTATGAGGATCGAGATTTAATTTTAAACGATCAAATTCTGCAATGAGCAATTTTATAAAATCTTTGTTTGATTCAGAACGAACTGAATCAAAGTCAATTCCCTGCTTATTTAATTCTGGAGTTTTATCTGTAACTGATTCTATGGTTTTAAAAATACCATACAAATTTTGAGCAATTTTAATCTGCTGTTTTACCTTTTCATCATAAGAACGATTATTTTCAGCAATTTCAGACAAATAACGTGTTCTGGCTGGTGGAATAACAAAAATCTTTTCGCTCATTTCATTAGAAACTGCAAATGTTGATTTTAGTTTAGCTTCAGTTTTCTCAACAATCATATCCATAACAGCTTTATATAGCATATTCATTCCTGGATCATTAAATTGAGATGCAATGGTTCCAAAAACTGGCAACTCTTCCTGTAGAATATCCCAAAGGTTATTGTTGCGCATATATTGTTTTTTTACGTCACGTAAAGCGTCTAAAGAACCTCGTTTATCAAACTTGTTAATAGCTACCAAATCTGCAAAATCCAACATATCAATTTTTTCGAGTTGTGTTGCTGCTCCAAATTCTGGTGTCATGACATACAATGAAACATCACTATGCTCAATAATTTCGGTATCAGACTGTCCAATTCCAGAAGTCTCTAAAATAATAATATCAAACTTTGCCGCCTTTAAAACCTGAACAGCCTCGTTAACATGTTTTGATAATGCTAAATTAGATTGGCGTGTAGCCAAACTTCTCATATAGACTCTAGAAGAGTTTATGGCATTCATACGAATACGATCACCCAGAAGCGCACCTCCAGTTTTTCGTTTTGAAGGATCTACTGAAATAATGCCAACCGTTTTTTCTGGAAAATCTATTAAAAAACGACGGACTAATTCATCTACCAAACTCGATTTTCCAGCACCTCCTGTTCCAGTTATTCCAAGCACTGGAATTTTAGAATTTTCATTCTCTTTGTGAATGGTATCCAATACCTTTTTTGAAACTTCAGGAAAATTTTCAGCCGAAGAAATAAGTCTCGCTATTGCTTTAGGCTTTTGTTTCTTTAAATCATTTATTTCATCTTTTAGAATGTTGCCAATAGGAAAATCTGATTTTTGAACCAAATCATTTATCATGCCCTGAAGACCCATTTCTCTACCATCATCTGGTGAATAGATTCTGGTAATGCCATAATCCATTAGCGCTTTAATCTCTTCTGGAAGAATGACTCCTCCTCCACCTCCAAAAATCTTAATATGCCCAGCTCCTTTCTCGTTGAGCAAATCATACATATACTTAAAATATTCGTTATGACCACCTTGGTAAGATGTCATAGCTATTGCATTAACATCTTCTTGAATAGCTGTATTAACAACTTCTTCTACACTACGATCATGACCTAAATGAATAACCTCTACCCCAGTTGATTGAATAATACGTCTCATAATATTTATGGCAGCATCGTGACCATCAAAAAGTGATGCTGCAGTAACTATACGAACTTTATTTTTTGGTTTGTAAGGCTCAATTTGCTTCATTGATAAAAAAAACGATTATTAGTGCAGCAAATTTAAGGATAATTCAAAGAAACGAAGCTATTTCTTGTAATATTATAATAATAATTGCTGTGGAAATATTCAAACAAAAAAAACATATTTTTACTTTAAAATAAGACTGATGGTTAATACAATTACTTTACTTATTAGCTGTAAAGACCAAAAAGGAATTATAGCAAATGTTACCAATTTTATCCATAATCAGGAAGGCAATATTGTATATGTTGATCAACATGTTGATAGAGAACAGGAAATTTTCTTTATGAGGACAGAAAGTGAATTTTCTGGTGTTGACTTTGATTTAGAAAAATTTAAAAATGATTTTGGTGAAACTATTGCTTCTGCTTTTGGCATGAAATGGCGCATCTATACTTCAGCAGAAAAAGCAAAGATGGCTCTTTTTGTGTCTAAATATGACCATTGTTTGTATGACATACTAGGCAGATATAATTCTGGAGAATTAAATGTTGAAATTCCTTTTATCATCAGTAATCATAATGATTTAAAGCCTATTGCTGATAGTTTTAATATTCCGTTTTACCACATTCCTGTTACAAAGGATACAAAAAATGAAGCTGAAGAAAAACAGCTTAAACTCCTTGAAAAACATAAAGTTAATTTTATTGCTCTGGCGAGATATATGCAGATTGTTTCAGATAAATTAATCAATAAATACCCAAACAAGATTATTAATATTCATCATTCTTTCCTACCAGCATTTGTAGGTGCAAAACCATACCATTCGGCATACAAAAGAGGTGTGAAAATTATTGGTGCCACTAGTCATTATGTGACAGAAGAACTTGATGCTGGACCCATTATAGAACAAGATGTCACCAGTGTTTCGCATACACACTCAATAGATGATTTAATTTCTAAAGGAAGAGATTTAGAAAAAATTGTGCTATCAAATGCTATAAAACTTCACCTTAATCGTAAAGTGATGGTTTATAATAACAAGACTGTTATTTTTTCATA
>DATGBV010000107.1:0-55729 GCA_035312485.1 Flavobacteriaceae bacterium
AACACAATGGAGTCCATTTGCTAAAGACACCAAATATTATGAGCCATCAAAAAAAGACTTTATGTTTAATTACAGAGTTGAAAATTTAGTTGAACTATTAAGTGTATTGAAAGAAGAAGGTGTAACAGTTATTGGAGAAATAGAAGAATATGAATATGGAAAATTTGGATGGATTATGGATAATGATGGAAACAAAATAGAACTTTGGGAACCTATTGATAGTGCTTTTTTGTAAATTAGTTGTAATCAAAGTAGCTAAATATGAAAATGTATAAAAATTGCCAAAGTTGTGGTATGCCCCTTAAAAAAGATCCAAAAGGTGGCGCAACGAATGCAGATGGTTCAGAAAACACCATGTATTGTAGTTATTGTTATGATGATGGTAAATTTCTGCAACCAGATATAACTGTTACTGAAATGCAAGAGTTTGTAAAAGTGAAATTAAAAGAGATGAAATTTCCTGGATTTATCGCTGGATTCTTCACTAAAGGCATTCCAAAATTGGAGCGTTGGAAAAAATAAATACCCTAGCATTAAGTTTATTATTATAATTGCATATACCATAAATTTTAGTGACATATATTGAGATACTTCAATCTTATAATTTAACTGCATTGCAATGGTTAGCTGTTGGGTTTGCAGTTTTTTTGTTAGGCCTATCAAAATCTGGTATAAAAGGTATTGGAATTATCATTGTAGTAATTCTTGCCTTTGTTTTCGGAGAAAAAGCATCAACAGGCATTTTACTTCCAATGTTAATTAGCGCTGATATTTTTGCAGTTGTTTATTATAATAGGCATGCACAATGGAAGTATATTAAAATACTGATACCATGGATGATAATAGGTGTTTTGGTAGGTGTATGGATTGGGAATGATATTTCGGAGGTTATCTTTAAAAGGCTTATGGCTATCATTATAATAGGTTCAGTGATAATCATGTTTTTTTCAGAAAACAGAAAGTCTGATCAAGTGCCAACAAACAAATTATTTTCTAGCGGAATGGGTTTTTTAGCCGGTTTTACAACTATGATAGGTAATTTGGCCGGACCTATTTCCAATATTTATTTTCTTGCTATGCGTTTTCCTAAAAACGAATTTATTGGTACAGCTGCTTGGTTATTTTTTATTATAAATGTATTTAAACTACCATTTCATTTTTTTATCTGGAAAACAGTTTCAAAAGAGACACTTGTTTTAAATTCTGTTTTAATACCTATAGTTGTCCTTGGATTTTTTTTAGGAGCTTACATTGTTAAATTCATTTCTAATATAAATTATAGACGTTTTATATTGATAGTAACAGCAGTTGGAGGCGTGATTTTATTTTTCAGGTAAATTAAACTGTAACATTCTTATAATTTGAAACACATATAATGAGTAGTGAATTCAATTTTTTACTACCTTTAAAATCACTAATCAAAAAGTACTATTATGTCTGACGAAAAAAATTTAAGCGATGATCTTAACGACATGTTAGGAGACGCTAAAGAAGGAGCAAAAAAAGCAGCAGATAAAGCTGGAGAGTTTGCAAAAGAAGCCAAAGAAAAAGCTAGTGAGTTTGCAGGTGAAGCCAAAGAATCTGCAAAAGAATTTACAGATGGAGCAAAAGAAACCTTTGACAAAGCTACTGGCGATAACAAGAAAATACTCGCAGGTGTGCTTGCAATTTTATTAGGTGCTTTTGGCGTTCATAAATTTATTCTGGGCTATAATAAAGAAGGAATAATTATGTTAGTTATTACTTTAATTCTAGGAATTATTACTTGTGGCATTGCCGCTTCGGCAATGGGAATTGTTTCTTTAATTGAAGGAATTATTTATCTAACAAAATCAGATGAAGAGTTTTATAATACGTACCAAGTAGGTAAAAGGCCTTGGTTTTAAATAAATAATTAGAAGCCATAAAAATAATTTATGGCTTTTATTAAAAACTCTATTATCGTAATATTGCAATATTAGAATATTGTTATATATTTGCCCTGTAAAACTAAAACCATGGGAACTACAAAAACGCAAATATTCACCCAAAAACAAAATGAACTTGCTCAATATTTTAAGGTTTTGGGTCATCCTGCAAGAGTGGCTATACTCCAATATGTGAGCCAACAGAATGCATGTATTTGTAACGATTTGGTAGAAGAAATTGGCTTGGCACAAGCCACAATTTCACAACACCTAAAAGAATTAAAAAACATTGGTTTACTTGAAGGGGAAATTGAAGGCAAGCGCATGTGTTATTGCATCAATTTAGACCTTTGGAATAGTTTACAAAAAGAATTAAACACATTTTTCAATACAACAAAATCCAATTGTTGTTAATCAATATTAACTTTTTAAAACAATAATCATGAAAACTAAAAATAAGAAAACACAAAACCAAACGAGCACAAATCTAGACACCAAAATTAAATTGGTCTATGATAAGTGTTGTGAGAGTATTGCTAAATATTCTATAGGATTTTTCGAAGCATTGGCAATGATTAAATAATAGTTACAAACCTTTAAAATCTAATTAAATGAAAACACAAGAATTTTTTAATGTACTGCAAGTGCATAAAGATAAATCGTTGTTATTTGAATATGCACCAAATGAATATGTTGGTGCCAATTATCATATAACCGAAATAAAGCACACTACAATTGATTCAGTAGATTGTGGAGCAAAAACAGACGCATGGAATGAAACTGTAATTCAGTTATGGGAAAGCCCAATGGAAATTGGTAAGCGTGATTTTATGAAAGTTGACAAAGCAATTTCAATACTGGAAAGAGTAGGTAGCATGAAACCTTATTATTTGGATGCTGAAGTAAGATTTGAATATAGTAACGCAACTTTTCATACAGCGCAACTATTTGTTAACGATTTTGAAATACAAGGTAACAACTTAATTTTTAAGTTAGTGGTAGAAAAAACCGATTGTAAGGCAAAAAGTGTTTGCTGCAATGAGGTAGAGGCAGTGGTTGAAGAAGAACCTTGTTGTTCTAATGATGGAAATTGTTGTTAGACCTTTAATTAAACAAGATTGGGATTCGGTTTCAAAAATTTATGCAGATGGTATTGCTACTGGTCTAGCTACTTTTGAAACCGAAATTCCTGATTGGGAGATATGGAATAGTAAGTATGTTGATTCTTGTAGAATTGTTTCAACCTTGAATGAAAAAGTTGTTGGTTTTGCTGTAATATCTTTAGTTTCCAGAAGGGAAGTTTATAAAGGTGTTGCAGAGGTAACTGTTTATGTTGATAAAGATTTTAAGCGTCAAAATATTGGAGAAATTCTTTTAAGAGAACTTATAAAGGAAAGTGAGAAACATGGCTTTTGGACCTTACAAGCTGCAATTTTTTCTGAAAACATAGCAAGCATAAACCTTCATAAAAAATGTGGGTTTAGAGTTGTTGGCGTTAGAAAAAAAATAGGAAAACTAAATGGAAAATGGTATGATAATCATTTTCTGGAAAAACGAAGTAACAAAATAGCATAATGAAAAACATATTAGTACTCTGTACGGGAAACTCATGTCGAAGTCAAATGGCTCATGGTTATTTAAATCAATTTTTAGACAACAGAAAAATTATGGTTTACAGTGCTGGTATTGAAACCCATGGTTTAAATCCAGGCGCAATCTCTATCATGAAAGAAGATGGAATAGATATTTCATACCATACCTCGAACCATGTAGATGAGTATGCAGATGTAAATTTTGATTATATTATAACTGTGTGTGACCATGCTAACGAAAATTGTCCTTACATTCCAAGTAAAAATGCATTGAGATTACATCACAATTTTTTTGACCCATCAAAAGTTTCTGGAACAGATGAAGAAAAACATAAGGCTTTTTTAAAAGCACGAAACGAAATAAGAAATTACATTAAAAAGTTTATAGAAGATTACCTTGATTAATCTTCACCTTCAGATTCAGTTTGTTCCGAAAGCCTTTGCTCTAATTCGGCTTGAAATTCTTCCATAACTGGCCTTACAGTACTTTCAGGCAAGTCGGCAATTTTAATATACATCAATCCGTCAACTGCATTGTTAAACAATGGGTCTACATTAAAAGCAACCAATCTTGCATTTTGTTTAATATACTTTTTAAGTAAAACAGGCAACCGTAGAGCTCCAGGTTCAACCTCATCAATTATTTTGTCAAACTTATTCAGATCAGCTTCGGTTTCATCAAAAACAAAATCTTTATCAGCATCTTTTAATTTTACCTTAAATTCTTTTTTAGGATGTACATATTGGGCAATGTATGGATCGTAATAATGTGATTTCATAAACTCAATCATCAACGATTTGGAAAAATTTGAAAATTGATTGCTAATACTTACACCACCAATTAAAAATTTATGTTCCGGATAACGTAAAGTAGTATGAACTATGCCTTTCCAGAGCAAAAACAAAGGCATCGGCTTTTGCTGATACTCTTTAATGATGAAAGCACGTCCCATTTCAATTGATTGGCTCATCATTTTATAAAGCTCGGGCTCAAACCTGAACAAATCTTGAAGGTAAAAGCCATTAATACCATACATTTCAAAAATCTTTGAACCTAATCCCATGCGATATGCTCCAACAATTATCTTTTTATCATCATCCCAAAGAAACATATGATGATAATAAGTGTCAAACTTATCTAAATCAATGGCTTCGTTAGTGCCTTCACCTACTTCCCTAAAGGTTATTTCACGTAGTCTCCCTATCTCATGTAAAATATTTGTGATTTTATTAGCTGGCGCTAAATACACTTCATAGTTCTTACTTTTTAATAATCTGTAATCACCGTTTTGTAAATCCTTGACCTCTTCCGTCATTGCATCTGAACTTACAGGAGTTACAATTTTTTTCGGAACCTTTGGGACTTTAAGTGTAGATGAAATAGTTTCTAATCTTTTAGGTTTATCCTCAAAAGCATTAGAAAGCATATAAGTTTTACGCCTTATGAATTCAGAAAATTCTTCGAGAGAAGTATGTTCTTTTTGGTCATTCACCGAAATAGGTCTACCTATGCGAACCTTAATAATTCTTCGCTTTTGGGTTAATAGCTCTGATGGTAATTTGGCAGTTCTAAATGTGTCACTAATTTTAGACAACTTATAAAAAAGTTTACTGTTCTTGGCATGAAAATATATAGGTACGACAGGAACTTCCGATTTTTGAATAAGTTTTATGGCGGCTTCTTCCCAAGGTTTATCTACTACTAGTTTTCCATCCCTGTAAGTTGAAACTTCACCTGCTGGGAAAATACCTAAAGGCTTTCCTTCTTTTAAATGCATAAGCGAATTTTTAAAACCAGTAAGGCTGGATTTTACATCTTTTCTCTCTTCAAAGGGATTAACAGGCATGATGTATGGTTTCATTGGCTCTATGCGATGTAACAAAAAATTGGCAATGATTTTAAAATCATCTCGTTGTTCTAACATAAGCTTTAAGAGTAAAATACCATCAATACCGCCTAAAGGATGATTAGAAACCGTAATGTAAGCCCCATCTTTTGGAAGCCGTTTTAGGTCTTCTTCAGGAATCTCAAACTTGATTTGAAATTCGTTTAAAATAGCATTTAAAAATTCTAAATTACTTAAATGCTTGTTTCTGTTGTATATTCTGTTGAGTGTAGAGATTTTAAGAAGCTTCATGAGTATCCATCCAAAAAAAGTACCTGCCAAACCATACTTGTCTGCATGAATTGCAATAGCTACTTCTTTAGCGGTTACCAACCCCATAGTTTCTTATTTGAGAGAAATACAAACCTAATCAAAATTTTTCACATGAATTGAAATGCATTTATGTGCACATTTCTCTATTGTGTAACTATTTGAACGGTTTCTTGAGTGATTTGTTTTAATAGAACCGTTTTATCTTTTTCAAGCTGATCTATAACAGTCTTATTGTAATGTCTAATGGTATATAATGAAACATTTTCATTACAAGTTACTTTAAATTTGGCTTTTAAATGTTGCAGTAGCTTTTCAAGATTGTTATAGATGTTGTCCACACAAACAGAAAAACTAATTGCCGAATTCTGAATAACGTCTACCTTCATTTTGTATTGATGTAACAGGCCAAAAATATGGCTAATATTTTCTTCAACTATATAAGAAAAATCCAATGATGACAGTGAAATTAATACTTGATCCTTTTTTACTATAAGACAGGGTATATTGGGCTCTATACCAATACCTTTGCCAACCATTGTTCCAGAATCAAGAGGACTGACAAACGATTTCACAAACAAGGGGATCTCTTTGCCCTGTAGAGGTTGTAATGTTTTAGGATGGATAACAGAGGCTCCATAAAATGCTAATTCTATGGCTTCTCTATAAGATATTTTGTTAATTAATTGAGCATTTTCAAAATAACGAGGGTCAGCATTTAAAACACCAGGAACATCTTTCCAAATTGTAACACCAGTTGCGTTTAAGCAATATGCAAAAATTGCAGCAGTATAATCACTTCCTTCTCTTCCAAGCGTTGTGGTAAAGTTGTTGGCATCACTGCCTAAAAACCCTTGTGTAATATTTAATACATTTTTGTTAAAACTTGAAGATATTAACTGTTGAGTTGTATCCCAATCCACATTTGCCCTTCTGTAATAATTATCGGTTTTTATAAATTCACGAACATCTATCCAGTTGTTTTTTAAATTTATAGTATTTAAATATTCACTTATTATTGTAGTTGAAACCAACTCACCATAACTTATAGTTTGGTCATAAACAAAGTTATAATCTGGTGACTTGTTTCTTCCTAAAAAGTTGTCTAATTCTTGAAAAAGCGTTGAAACTTTACTAAAAGCAATATGGTTTTCGTCATCAAATAAATCTAACAGAATTGCATTATGATATTTTTTTACCTCTTGTAGAGAGCTTTGCAATTCACTTTTATTTTCAAAATAATTCTTAATGACAACTTCCAGGGCATTGGTTGTTTTACCCATGGCAGAAACAACTACCAATGTGTTGTCATAACCTACTTTTTTTAATACCGAAGCTAAATTTTTAACACCATTGGCATCTTTTATAGATGCTCCGCCAAATTTAAATACTTGCATTATGTTGTTTAATTATTCAGATTTAATATATATTTTTTTAATCCTTTTTGATCCATTTGAACAGTTTCCCAACCTTCTAAAATTTTAGCGCCAGAATTGATATAAAAATCTCTTGCTGGTGTATTCCAGTCTAAAACCACCCATTCTACTCTTCGCACATTTTCTTTGTAAGCTTGTTTTAACACTGCATCATATAATGCGGTTCCAATATTCTGTTTTCGCATGTGTTCATATACTATTAAGTCTTCTAAATGTATTGTTTTCCCTTTCCAAGTAGAATATCTATAATAGTAAAGTGCCATACCTACTATCTCTCCATCTTTTTCTGCAAGTAATGTTTGAAACAATGGATTGTTGCCAAAACCATCTCTTTCAATTTCTTCTATAGTAACCTCTACAGCCTCTGGTTCTCTTTCAAAATCTGCCAAATGCTTTATTAAATGTAATATAGCTTGTGCGTCTTTTTTCTTTGCTTTTCTAATGCTAAAACTCATTTTTTTAAAATAAAGGCAAAGATAACTTAAACAAGTTTATTAAATACTATTTTAATTTCACGAAAACGTTGTAGTTCATTAAAAAAAACCCAATCTTTGCAAATGCAAATCTTTATATTATGTCTCAAAAAAACCAGACTCTTGGTGAATTCATTATTGAAAATCAATCTTCTTTTAAATATACTTCTGGCGAATTATCCAGACTGATTAACTCCCTTCGTCTTGCTGCTAAAGTTGTAAACCATGAAGTTAATAAAGCTGGTTTAGTTGATATTATTGGAAATTATGGTGAAACCAATATTCAAGGAGAAGACCAACAAAAGCTTGATGTCTATGCAAATGATAAATTTATTCAAACACTTACAAATAGGAATATTGTTTGTGGAATTGCTAGTGAGGAAGAAGATGATTTTATTAGTATAAACAGTCAAGATGAAAACAATCAAAATAAATATGTTGTCTTGATTGATCCTCTAGATGGATCAACAAATATAGATGTAAACGTTTCAGTTGGAACCATCTTTTCAGTCTACAGGCGCATCACACCTGTTGGAACTCCAGTAACCATTGAAGATTTTTTACAAAAAGGGAACCAACAAGTTGCAGCTGGATATATTATTTACGGAACATCTACAATGTTGGTATATACCACAGGCCATGGTGTTAACGGCTTTACATTGAATCCAGCAATAGGAACATTTTATTTATCTCATCCGGATATGACATTTCCTGATAGTGGTAAAATTTATTCGGTCAATGAGGGCAATTATATTCATTTTCCTCAAGGCATAAAAAATTATATTAAATATTGCCAGATGGAAGAAGGCGATAGACCATATACAAGTAGGTATATAGGCTCGCTGGTTTCAGACTTTCATAGAAATATGATAAAAGGAGGTGTTTATTTGTATCCAAAAACTTCAAAAGATCCTAATGGGAAATTGCGTTTACTTTATGAATGTAACCCAATGGCTTTTTTAGCAGAACAGGCTAACGGAAAAGCTAGTGACGGTTTTGTGCGTATTATGGATATAGAACCAACAGAACTTCATCAAAGAGTTCCATTTGTTTGTGGAAGTAAAAATATGGTTAAAAAAGTAGAAGAGTTTATGCAAATAGTATGAGTACAAAAAAAGCGAACAAAACGGTTCGCCTTTATGATTCAATATTTTAAAATACTATTTGTTCATATTTTTCATTTCGTCTATAAAGGTTTCTAGACCTACTCCATAAGACACTACAGTTAGCGCTTTATCAACTATATATTCTACATTTTCTGGAGTAAACCCTAAACCAACTGCAATTTTTTTCAATAATACTCTTTCATTGTCATCTTTAATATGATCTACATGCACCATGCGAGCTAAATCATACAAACGCTCTAATCTATGGTCATAAGAAATAGGTGGATTAATAGGATGAGACTTATAATCTTTTAAAATGGCTTTATAATTTGCTTCGGAAATATCTAAATTCCTTGCCAATCGGTCTAAAAATTCCTTTTCATCATCAGAAATAATACCATCATCCATTGCTACTCTCACTATTGCTGCAAAATGATCCTGATTTCTTTTTCTAAATCCGCTATCAAATAAATCTGAAATTGACATATATACTTTTTTTTTAGTGGTGCAAACCTACATATTATTTTTCTTTTTATAATAATTAAAAAGTAAGAAAGTAGGTTCATTTTGTCCTAAATATTTAATTGAAATTTTCAGAGTAAATATAATTTTATTAATAGTTTTTATCAATAAACTCTTGAACAAAATTTTATATTTGCCTAAAATTTAGTTGAGTGAGTAAATTAGTTCTCTCGCAAACTTATGCACAGACTTTGCAAATGCAAAATCTGCGAAATGCTATTGCCAAAAATCAAAATAAAATACATTTAAAAGGACTAGTAGGTTCATCTTTATCGTTTGTTTTAACTCAAGTTTTTAAACAAGCTGAAAAACCTTTTCTTCTGGTATTTAACGATAAAGAAGAAGCTGCTTTTTATTTGAATGATTTAGAGATTTTACTTAACGACAGAGACATTCTTTTTTACCCAGGAAGCTATAGAAGACCATATCAAATAGAAGAAACAGATAATGCCAATGTGCTTTTACGAGCCGAAGTTTTAAATCGAATAAACTCGAGAAAAAAACCTGCAATCATTGTAACTTATCCAGACGCTCTTTTTGAAAAAGTGGTAACACGAAGAGAACTTGAAAGGAACACGTTGAAAATTTCTGTAAATGATAATCTGTCTATAGATTTTGTAAACGAGGTTTTATTTGAGTATCAATTTAAACGGGTTGATTTTGTTACAGAGCCTGGTGAGTTTTCGGTTCGTGGTGGTATTGTTGATGTGTTTTCCTTTTCACATGATGAGCCTTACCGAATTGAATTTTTTGGAGATGAGGTAGATAGTATCAGGACTTTTGATGTAGAAACACAACTATCAACAGAACAAATAAAGAAAATAAGCATCATCCCAAATGTTGCCAACAAATTTCTTGAAGAAAAGCGTCAAAGCTTTTTAAATTATATAGCTTCAAAAACAGTAGTTTTTATAAAAAATGCTGATTTGCTGTTTTCAAGAATTGATGATTTTTATGGTAAAGCTGAAGAAGTATTCAAAAACCTCTCTCCAGAAATAAAACATGCAGAACCTGAAGAATTATTTTGTAATTCAGAATTGTTAAAAAAACAGTTATTAGATTTTAATTTAGTTGAGTTTGGTACTTCGGCTACATTCAGTAACCAAAACGTCATTGCGAACAACGTGAAGCAATCTGTTTCAGTGGAAAAGATTACCACGTCGCAAACTCCTCGTAATGACAAAATAGAATTCAACACTGTACCACAGCCTTCTTTTAATAAACAATTCAATCTACTAATAGAGGATTTAAATTCAAATCACGATAAAGGATACACCAATTATATAGCCTGTTCAAGTGAGCAGCAAGCCAAACGGTTTCATGATATTTTTGAAGCCTGTATTGAGCCTAGTCAAAATGACGTAGAAGAAGAGGTGCATTATAAGACTATTGTGCTTTCCTTATATCAAGGGTTTATAGACAACGACAACAAGATTGCCTGTTATACAGACCATCAAATTTTTGAACGTTATCATAAATTTCATCTTAAAAACGGTTATGCAAAAAAACAGGCAATAACTTTAAAAGAACTTACAAATCTTGAAATTGGAGATTATGTAACTCATATTGATCATGGCATTGGCAAGTTTGGTGGCCTTCAAAAAATAGATGTTGAGGGCAAGAAGCAAGAAGCTATAAAACTAATTTATGGAGAGCGAGATATCTTGTATTTAAGTATTCATTCACTTCATAAGATTACCAAGTTTAATGGTAAAGATGGTAAGCCTCCTAAAATATATAAGTTAGGAAGCAAGGCTTGGAAAACCCTCAAGCAAAAAACCAAATCTCGTGTTAAGGAAATTGCGTTTAATCTTATCAAAGTTTATGCAAAGCGAAAGCTGGAAAAAGGCTATCAATACCATCCTGATAGTTATATGCAGCATGAGCTTGAAGCTTCGTTTATATATGAAGACACTCCAGATCAGAGTTCAGCAACAGAAGATATTAAAGCTGATATGGAAAGCGAACGTCCAATGGATCGTTTGGTGTGTGGAGATGTTGGTTTTGGCAAAACAGAAGTAGCTATTCGTGCAGCATTTAAAGCGGTTGATAATAGTAAACAAGTCGCTGTTTTGGTGCCAACCACTATTTTAGCGTATCAACACTTCAGAACATTTACAGAGCGTTTAAAAGATTTTCCTGTTACTGTTGGTTATTTAAATAGATTTAGAACAGCAAAGCAAAAACGTGAAACACTAGAACAGCTTGAAAGCGGAAGTTTAGACATTATTATTGGCACACACCAATTAGTGAACAAAAATGTGAAGTTTAAAGACTTAGGACTTCTTATTGTTGATGAAGAACAAAAGTTTGGTGTTGCTGTTAAAGAAAAACTGAAGACCTTAAAAGAAAATGTAGATGTGTTAACACTAACTGCAACTCCAATACCTAGAACGCTACAGTTTAGCTTGATGGCAGCAAGAGATTTGTCTGTGATAACTACACCGCCACCAAATCGTTATCCAATAGAAAGTCATGTGATTCGTTTTAATGAAGAAATAATTCGTGATGCTGTTTCATACGAAATTCAACGTGGAGGTCAAATATTCTTCATCCATAATCGTATTGAAAACATTAAAGAAGTGGCAGGCCTTATTCAGCGTTTAGTTCCTGATGCAAAGATTGGAATTGGTCATGGACAGTTAGATGGTAGAAAACTCGAACAACTGATGCTGGCATTTATGAATGGCGAATTTGATGTTTTGGTTAGTACTACCATTGTTGAAAGTGGTCTTGATGTTCCAAATGCCAACACTATTTTTATTAATAATGCTAATAATTTTGGGTTAAGTGATTTGCACCAAATGCGTGGTCGTGTAGGAAGAAGCAACAAAAAAGCATTTTGTTATTTTATAACACCAGAATATTCTGCCATGACTAATGATGCCAGAAAACGGATTACAGCTTTAGAACAGTTTACCGAATTAGGAAGCGGATTTAATATTGCCATGAAAGATCTAGAAATTCGTGGTGCTGGTGATTTACTTGGTGGTGAACAAAGTGGTTTCATAAATGATATAGGATTTGACACCTATCAAAAAATACTCAATGAAGCCATTGAAGAATTAAAGGAAAACGAATTTAAAGACCTTTATCAAGATGATGGTAAGGAAAAAGAATATGTAAAAGACATTACTATAGATACAGATTTTGAGTTATTATTCCCAGATAATTATGTAAACAATATCACAGAACGTTTAAATTTGTACACACAACTAAATAATATTAAAACAGAGGGAGAACTTCTTAAATTTGCAACCGAAATTATTGATCGTTTTGGAGATTTACCAAAACAAGTGTCAGATTTGTTGGATAGTGTTCGCATAAAATGGTTGGCAACAAAAATTGGTTTAGAAAAAGTTGTCATGAAGCATGGCAAGCTTGTGGGCTATTTCATTAGCGATCAAAAAAGCCAGTTTTACAACAGCAAAGATTTTACCAAAGTCTTAAAGTTTGTTCAAAACAATCCAAAAAAGTGTAAAATAAAAGAAAAACAAACGCGAACAGGGTTGAGATTATTAATTACTTTTGAACGTATAAAAACCATTCAAAACGCATTGGAAGCAATGCAGTCAATTATGGCTTAATTCTTGTCGTATTCATTTTTAAAGTGTGACATTTATATTTTACTTGAGTCTTAATAAAAAAGAAATAGTGTTAAAAAAAACCTTATTATTTGCAGTTTTAATTCCAGTTTGGGTGTTCGGTCAACACACCATAAAAGGGAACATTTCTCCAAATATTGGATATAAAAATGCTATTTTATATAAAATTTTACCAACTAAATTAAATTATATTACTCATGCAGCGATAGATGAAAAAGGTTCTTTCAATATAGCTTTAGACTCAACAGTTTCAAGTGGTATGTATAAGTTGGTTTATGCCATTCCTGAAGAAGAGTATAGTTTCGATATAATCTATAATGCGAAGGAAGATATTGAGTTTACATACAATTCTGAAACTGGAATTACATATCAAAAATCCATTGAAAATAAGCTCATAGCAGCTTATACAAGTAGTATGTCGCTAGTAGGTCAGGAAATAGGGAAACATTTTGCCGAAGAAAGTACAGACTCATTGGCTTTACTTTCTATTTTCAGTAAGCAAAAAATAGTGCAATCACAATTTGAAGATGATGCAAAGGAAACCATAGCACTGCACTTTATTAAAGCGAATAAGCCATATATGCCAGACGATTATGAAGATTATAATACATATGTTAAAAATTTACAGAAACATTTTTTTGATTCTGTAGACTTTAATGATAAGGTATTACAAAGCTCAAATTTTTTAATTGAAAGAACGCTCAATTACGTTTTTGGAATTATGTCTGAAGATAAGGATGAAACAGCAAATTATATCACAAATATAGATGAAGTACATCGGGTTTTAAAAGACACTAAACCTATTATAAAATCCAGAATTTTAGAAGTATTATGGCAACAAATGGCAGATGCTGGTTATGATGATGTTGCCAACCATGTAGCAGATAAATATTTAATTAAAATTGCAAAACAGCTAGACAACACAGAACTTTTAAATAAAATGGCTTTGTTTAAAAGTTTGTCAATTGGTAATAAAGCACCAGATTTTACTTTAAGGGTTAAAGAAAATAATGAGTTTGTTTCAAAACAAATAAGCGAATTAAACATTGCTGATAAGTACATCGTTCTCTTTTGGAGCAGTACTTGTGATCATTGTTTGGACGAAATTCCCCAATTGCAATCCTATATTAAAAAACTACTCAAAGGAACGATAAAAGTTATAGCTATCGGTCTTGAAGATAGTGCTGAAAACTGGAAAAAGGAAGCTATTAAATACCCAGAGTTTATACATGTTCTTGGATTAAATAAATGGAAAAACAAAATAGCAACCAGTTACAATGTAATGGCAACACCTACATATTTTGTACTAGACAAGGACAAAAAAATTATTGCTAAACCTTACGATTTTGAAATTTTAGAAGAGTACTTGTCTGCAGGACTTTAAAAATGATTTACTTGTCATTCTGAATTGTCACATTGAGCTTGTCGAAATGTTGTTCAGAATCCAAATAAATTAACAGTTGATTCCGCATCTAGTGCGGAATGACAATATAAATTAAAAATGATAAAAAGCATTTTCCAGATGCTCAATATTGAAATCTTGTTTTTCTTTTACAATGGCAATAATATCAAACCTGACCTCAACATCCATTTTATTTACAGTAACATATTCATGAACAGCTTTTACCAATCGCTGTATTTGTTTTGGTTTCACAAAGTCCTGCGGATTTCCAAAATCTGAAGTAGAACGTGTTTTGACTTCAACAATGGCAAGTATATCTTCTTTTTTGGCAATAATATCAACTTCGGCTTTGTCAAAACGGTAATTGCGCTCAACAATCTGGTAGTCTTTTTTTAAAAGATAATCGACTGCTAATTGTTCGCCTTTTTTACCAAGTTGGTTGTGTTGTGCCATGTTTTATTCTTCTACAGTTAAATTGCAGATTGATTTTGATGATGTATCCAAAAGCTATTGCTTTTTGGGAGGATGCTCTTGAATATATTTCCACATGTCTGGATCTGCCATAGCCCAATATTTTTCGTAAAAATCCCTTTTGCCTAAGTTATTATTTTTCAATAAACTTCCAAAAAAACCAATTAATGTGTCTCTATATTTTGAGTTTTCCGACAACATATCATTCCCCTTATTATCAAAAACCATTACAGATGAATAAATATAATTCAATTCTTCATTCCCTTTAGCGGCTACAATAAACAATTTTTCCACATCAGCAAATAGTTTTACATCTTCCCAAATCCGAATGGAAAGTGTCACATCATTTGGATTGACTACTTCTTTTGTACAACTACCGTAATTATCATACATCATTTTTTTTGTATTGAAAGCCGATGATGTACATTCAAACTTTGCTTCATTAATATAAAAAGTATCTTTCTCTATTATAGATACTGTTTTTTCAATAACTACATTATTAAACCCATTTTCTGAAGCATCACTACAATAATTTGCAGTCCTATTTTTTATAGCAGAACAGGAAATAATTAATAATATTAATATGAGAAGGAATAAAGAGTTTTTCATTTATTTAATCAAGAAAAGTTAATGTCGATTTATCTTTTCCAACTTTTAACTCAACCATTTTTCCAAGTATCATCGCACGATTATCTTTTTCGTGTCCAGCTGGCATATTAAATGCAATTGGGAAATCATAATCTGCTAAAGCATCCAAAATTAATTGCTCTACAGAAGTTCCCCAAAGTGTTGTATTCTTACGTAGTTTAGTCATATTGCCAACAATCACACCTTTGCAATTTTCAAAATAACCTGCACGTTTTAAACTTTGTAACATGCGGTCTATATGATACTTATACTCACCAATTTCTTCAATAAATAAAATCTTTCCAGAAACATCAATACTTGTATTAGAGCCTAACATGGTATGTAACATGGTTAAGTTACCACCAACTACAGGAGCCATACCATTACCAACTTTGTTGTATTTTGAGCCTTCTAATGTATAAGACAAAGGGTTGCCAAAAAGGGCGTCTTTAAAGGTTGCGATGCTTTCTTCAATGTCTTCTAAATCATCACTTAAACTTGTACACATCAACGCATGAATACTTTCAAAACCTTGATTATGAAATTGGTTGTGCAACGCTGTAATATCACTATAACCAATCAACCATTTTGGATTTTCTTTCAGTTTTGTGAAGTTTAATTTATCAAGAATTCTAACAGTTCCGTAACCACCTCTTGCACACCAAATAGCAGAAATTGTCGGGTCATCCATTGCTTTTTGGAAATCTTCACAACGTTCATCATCAGTACCTGCAAAATGATTAGCTTTATTAAACACATGTTTGCCTACAACCACATTTAAGCCCCAACTTTTAAGTAAGCTTTTAGCTTGTTCAATTTCTTTTTCACGATTTTTGAGAATTCCAGAAGGCGCAACAATAGCTACAGTATCGCCAGCTTTAAGATATGGTGGTTGAATAAGTTTTTTATTCATAATTGCATTGACATTAGATAAACTTGGTTCTTGTGCCTCTACTGTTTTTGGGAGCACTAAAACAATACAAATAACACAATATATTATTCGATTTAAAAACATAAAATAGGCTTTTTGTAAATATAACGAACTTCTGAAGAATTCCTTTTCCTAATCGCTTTCAAATTATGTATTTTTACGCCTTCAAATTAACGTGTCATTCCGAGCGAAGCGTGGGAATCTGTCTGTTGGAGTTCTAATTATAAGATTGCTTCGTCGTTTCACTTCTCGCAATGACTATAATTTTTTAGTTAATGAAAACACCTAAAAGATATACAATAACTGCAGCGTTACCCTACACTAATGGACCAATACATATTGGGCATTTAGCTGGAGTTTATGTGCCTGCCGATATTTATGCACGTTATTTGCGTTTAACAGGAAATGATGTTGCATTTATTTGTGGAAGCGATGAGCATGGTGTGCCTATTACCATAAAGGCAAAAAAAGAAGGTGTTTCGCCGCAGGATATTGTTGATAAATATCATGCCATAATTAAACAGTCATTTGAGGATTTTGGAATTTCGTTTGATAATTATTCTCGTACTTCAGCAAAAATTCACCATGAAACTGCATCAGAGTTTTTTATGGAGTTGTACAGTAAAGGTGAATTTATTGAAGAAACTACCGAACAACTTTATGATGAAGAAGCCAATCAATTTTTGGCAGATCGTTTTGTTACTGGAACATGTCCTAAATGTGGTAATGAAGAAGCCTATGGAGATCAATGTGAGAATTGTGGTTCAAGTCTAAATGCTACAGATTTAATAAATCCTAAATCTGCAATTACTGGCAATACACCTACGTTGAAGCAAACAAAACACTGGTTTTTACCATTGGATAAGCATGAAGCTTTTTTAAAAGAATGGATTCTTGAAGGACACAAAAATGATTGGAAATCGAATGTTTATGGACAGTGTAAATCCTGGATAGATGACGGTTTGAAACCTCGTGCAGTAACACGTGATTTAGATTGGGGAATTTCAGTTCCGCTTCCTGAAGCTGAAGGCAAAGTGCTTTATGTTTGGTTTGATGCTCCAATTGGTTATATTTCTTCTACTAAAGAATGGGCAAAACGCGTTGGAAAAGATTGGAAACCATACTGGAAAGATAAAGGCACTACATTGGTACACTTTATTGGTAAAGACAATATTGTATTTCATTGCATCATTTTTCCTGCTATGTTAAAAGCAGAAGGAAGTTATATTTTACCTGAAAATGTTCCAGCCAATGAGTTTTTGAATTTAGAAGGCAATAAATTATCAACTTCAAAAAACTGGGCAGTCTGGTTACCAGAATATTTACAGGATTTTCCAGACAAACAAGATGTTTTGCGTTATGCATTAACAGCCAATGCACCAGAAACCAAAGACAACGATTTTACTTGGAAGGATTTTCAGGCAAGAAATAATAACGAATTGGTTGCCATTTTCGGTAACTTTATAAATCGAGTAGTGGTTCTTACTAATAAATATTACAATGGAATTGTTCCTGAACCAAGTGAATTTTCAGAAACTGATGCTGAAACATTAAATGCAGTAAAAACTTATCCTGAAATAATTTTAAATTCTATTGAACGTTACAGGTTTAGGGAAGCAAGTCAGGAACTATTGAATCTGGCAAGACTTGGTAACAAATATTTGGCAGATGAAGAACCTTGGAAAGTGATTAAAGAAGATCAAGCCAGAACAAAAACCATAATGTTTGTCGCTTTGCAAATTGCAAGTGCTTTAGCTACATTATGTGAGCCATTCTTACCTTTTACTTCAACTAAACTTAAATCTATTCTTTGTCATTCCGCACTTGATGCGGAATCCACTTGGAATGATATTTCATCAAAAGATATTTTAATATCACATGGTCATCAAATAGGTAAGGCGGAATTATTATTCAGTAAAATAGAAGATGCTGAAATTCAATTACAATTAGATAAATTGATTGCCAGTAAAAAAGCCAATGAAGTTGAAAACAAAACCGTTGAACCTAAAAAAGATGAAATTACTTTTGATGATTTCTCAAAGTTAGATATACGTGTTGGAACTATTTTGGAGGCAGAAAAGATGCCAAAAACCAAGAAACTATTAGTCTTAAAAGTAGATACAGGAATAGATGTTAGAACTATAGTTTCTGGAATAGCAGAAAGCTATTCTGCAGGAGAAGTTGTGGGTAAAAGAGTAACAGTTTTGGTTAATCTGGCTTCAAGAGCATTGAGAGGAGTGGAAAGTGAAGGCATGATTTTAATGACTGAAACTCCAGAAGGAAAATTGGTATTTGTAAATCCTGATAGCAGTTCGATTGCTAATGGTTTGAAAGTCAGTTAGGATTTTATATAAATTTACAGAAAAAGATGGATAAACTTAACCATCTTTTTCTGTAAACCGCCTCAATCAAAAATATGAATTTTAATCTTTTACTTTGTCTTTAATCCATTGAGTACATTCTTTAAACGTATTGAAAATATGTTCTTCAGGGATAAAATCAGGAATAATATCAATACGTTCCATCATGTACCTTGGCTGATTTAAAATATCTACAAATAGCACCTCAATGTTTTGTTTTTTCAGGTCTTGTAACATGTCTTCCATGGCATATAATCCAGATTGATCCATATATGGCATACGATCTAAACGCATAATAACATGTGAAGCAGTATCTGGAATTTGAGCTGTTAACTGTTGAAAATTACTAGTGTTACCAAAGAAAAGAGGGCCCTTAATGTGTTTAATAAAAACTTTTTCTTTGAGTTTTTCAGGGAACCCTATTTCGTCATCCCAGGCTTCTTCTTTTATAGGCTTTACATCAGAACGTTCATCGGATACATCTCCAATTTTTTTCATAAACATCAATGATGCAATAACCAAACCAATTCCAACGGCATAAACCAGATTCCAAAATGTTGATAGTAATAGTACGACTATCATTACAGTTACTTCAGAACTAAACTTTATAGGTCCAAAACTCATATCCTTTGGCAAACTTGGAATAGCTTTCAAACCTTTGTAATCCATAACGCCAATTCCAACGGTTATTAGGATCCCAGCCAAAACTGCTGCAGGAATTTTAGATGCGATAGGACCTAACCCTAATAAAATTATTAATAACATTATTCCTGCTATCATACCAGAAAGTTTGGTTCTACCACCAGATGTAATATTTACAACAGTTCTTATAGTGGCTCCTGCTCCTGGAATACCACCAAAAACTGCGGCAATACTATTTCCAATTCCTTGACCTACCAATTCCTTATTTGGCTTGTGCTTTGTTTTGGTCATGTTGTCTGCTACAACACTTGTTAAAAGAGAGTCTATGGCTCCAAGAAGTGATAAAGTAAGCGCAGTAAATATGTAAGGTGTAATGCTGCTGAAATTGAAGCCAGTAAATATTTCTAAATTAGGAATTGGCAACCCACTAGGAATTTCTTCAATGGGTCTATAGTTTAAACCAAAACCAACAGCAATACCAGACATAATGACCAAAGCTACAAGTGTACTTGGGATTGATTTAGTAATGCGTTTAAACCCATAAATAATAAGAATTGTACCCAAAGCAAGAATTAATTCCAACCAGTTTATATTTTGCAAAGCTCTTGGAATAATTTTCAATGCACCAAAAGCGCCAGAAGCTTCTTTTGCGGCAAGGGTTTGAGATTCTTTAAGAATATCTTCTTGGGTGATTAATTCAGCGCGATCTATTGTTTCTTTAAAATTCTCAAGGACCAATATACCTTCTCCAGCTTCCTCTTTAAGTATATTTTCTAAAATGACTTCTTCAGCTTGAGGTTTGAATTCATTTACAAATTCTATGTCCTCTTTAGGATAATATCCTAGAGAAGGCAAAATTTGAGTGACCAAAATAATCACACCTATTGCTGTCATAAATCCAGAAACCACAGGATAAGGTATATATCTAATATATTTTCCAAGACCTAATGCACCTAAACCTATTTGCATTAAACCAGCTAGTAGAAAAACAGTTAAAATAACAGGAAGTGCTTTAGAAACATCACCATCATTTGTAGCTATAATTCCTGCGATAATAACCATACTTACTGCAGTCATTGGAGCTGTTGGCCCAGAAATTTGAGTGTTTGTCCCACCAAAAAGTGAAGCAAAAAAGCTTATAAATATAGCTCCGTATAATCCTGCGGTTGGACCTAAACCAGAGGATACACCAAACGCTAAAGCTAATGGGAGTGCTACTATTCCTGCGGTAATGCCGCCAAAAGCATCACCTTTTATGTTTGAGAATAAGTTTTTCATGTGTAATTGTTTTTCTTGTTTTTTTTAAAAATTAACAAATGTTATAATATTAAATTGGTCTCTGCTTGTTGTTTCAAAAAACTGATTCATATAGCCAGCTTCAATTTTAATATTTGTATTTAAATTGTAGCCAATACCAGCGTATAATCTATTTCTATCAAATATAGCCGATTTGGTATTTAAGAATATTTCGTTATATGCTGAAAAGTAATATTTATTGGATTCTTTTTTGGAAAAAGGAATGTTTAATCCTATAAAATACCGAAAGCGTAACTTAAAATCGGTTTCAACAAAACGTTGTTCAAATCGATACCGATGATTTAATTTTACAATTCCAATATTTTGTTTAGACATGAATTGCTGAAATATTCTATGCTCATTCACAGATATTTTTTCTTCAGAATTAGTTATATAATTTTCAGATAAAATATAACCGTAGCCTAACAAAATATTGTTTTTGTTTTCATTAAAGCTATAACCTAAACCTGTTCTCAAGAGAAGCTGTTCTATATCTCCTATAATATTGTAGTTTCGATATTGAATTTCGTTGTGAATATTCCACTTGGTATTGATTTGCTTATTACCAAGATATATTAACCAGTTTCCAAAATTACTGTCTTGTGCATTACTAAAGTTAGGAAGCGCTAACATAAAGGTTAGTGCCACCAAACTTATTTTCTTTTTCATAATTAATTCTTGTAACCTCATTAACTATTCGAAAAATGTAACAGAACCATCACTAATGTCATACATAGCACCTATTATCAATATCTCTCCATTCTTTTCCATTTCTGAAAGAATAGGACTTTCTGCATGTATTCTGTCTATGGTTAGTTGCACATTTTTAGCAGCTACTGTATCAACAAATTCCAAATTTTTTGAATTTCTTAATTGTGAATCTTTTGGTTCCTCAACTGCATTCACAGCTGGTGTAATTTTTTCAATAAGCTTTGTTAGGTTGCCTAATTTAGCATTATCACAAGCTCCTTTTATTGCACCACAGCTTGTATGACCAAGTACTACAATAAGTTTTGTGCCTGCGAGTTTGCAAGCAAACTCCATGCTTCCTAAAATATCTTCGTTTACAAAATTACCTGCAATACGAACACTAAAAATATCGCCAAGACCTTGATCAAAAACTAGTTCGGCTGAAACTCTAGAATCTATACAACTTAAAATTGTAGCAAATGGGAATTGCCCTTCACTAGTATCATTAACCTGTTCTAAAAGATTTCTATTTGCTTTTAAGTTATTCTGAAACCTAACATTTCCTTCTTTTAAATATCGCAACGCTTTTTCTGGAATCATTGTTGCTTGTGTTTCTTTTGTATGTGCTTTCATAATCTGGTTTTACTAATATATTTCTTTTAAAGTTTGATTTTTATGTTAAATACCAATCCATATTTCCCTTAAAGTTAAATAAAGGTAAAGGTTAAAAATCCTATGAAAAGATATTGTTTATTTTTTTGGTAAAGATTTTTTGTAAAATTAATTTACAAAAACTAAACTATTTCTGGAGGAGGAGAATGTAGAATGACCTTAAATGATTTGTAAGTCATTGAGTAAAAACTAAAATTTGCCTTGTTTTCTTGGACAGCAAAATTATTGTAAAAAAAATGAGGTTGAAAATCATCAAACTCAAATAGCTTATTATTTTCACTCCCTTTATTTTCCTCTTCATTTAAATCAAAAGACATAGAAAAAGCGAAATCTTTATCAAAGGAAGTTAATATCGCAGGTGTTACTATTAGCGATATAAAAATTAAAGATAAGAAAAATGCAATTTTAGTTTTTTTCATCTTGAAAAATGAAATGCAAATATATAATTTGTAATTGTATGTTTTGTTAAATAATTTTTAAATATTGAATTATAAACTCTCGAATATTTCAAATAGACTTAAAGATTTAGACTCTTGGCAAATCGTTGTCATCTTTTAATGGAAGGTTTGAGCGCCCCATTAAATATTCATCGACATAATGAGCTGCTTGTCTTCCTTCTGAAATAGCCCAAACAATAAGTGATTGCCCTCTACGCATATCTCCAGCTGTAAAAATACCTGGCACATTTGTCATATAACTATTAGTAGTTGCCTTAATGTTTGTCCTAAAGTCTGTTTCTAAATCAAGTTGTTCAGCTAAAGTTGATTCTGGTCCTATAAATCCTAATGCTAAAAGAACCAAATCACAATCCCATTGTTTTTCTGTATTAGGCAGTTCTTTTAATTGAGGCCTTTCACCTTCTTTAAAAACCCATTCTACTTCAACTGTTATCAGCCCTTTTAAGTTTCCGTTCTTGTCTCCCAAAAATTCTTTTGTGGAAATACTAAAGAAACGCTCAACACCTTCCTTATGTGATGAGCTTGTACGAAGACGCATTGGCCAATAAGGCCATGGTTGATTGGCAGGTCTGCCAGTTGTTGGTTTGCTTAAAATTTCAAAATTTGTCACAGATTTAGCACCATGTCTGTTAGAAGTTCCTATGCAATCTGAACCAGTGTCACCACCTCCAATTACAATAACATTTTTGTCTTTTGCTGTTAAGACTTTGTCAAATTTGGTTTGACCATCTACACGCTCGTTGTTCTGTTTTAAAAAATCCATGGCTTGATGAACACCTTTTAGATGTGCGCCTTTAATTGGAATAGAGCGTCTTACAGTTGCTCCTCCGCAAAGCACAATAGCATCAAAATCACTTTTTAAAGTTTCTACACTTACATTTTCACCAACATGAGCGTTTGTTTTAAATGTAATACCTTCTTCTTCTAGAACTTTTATACGTCTATCAATAATTTGTTTTTCAAGTTTAAAATCTGGAATACCATAACGTAAAAGCCCACCAACTTTTGAATCTCTTTCAAAGACTGTTACAAGATGTCCTGCTCTATTTAGTTGTTGTGCTGCAGCTAATCCAGCTGGGCCAGAACCAATTACAGCAACAGTTTTATCTGTTCTTTGCTGAGGTATTTGGGCAGTTATCCAGCCTTCTTTGAAAGCGACTTCCACAATATTTTTTTCAATATTTTCAATGCTAACAGGATCTTCATTTATACCAAGCACACATGCTTCTTCACATGGAGCAGGACATAATCTTCCTGTAAATTCCGGGAAATTATTTGTTGAATGTAAGATGTGAGCTGCTTCTTTCCATTTTCCTTTAAAAACCATATCATTAAAGTCTGGAATTAAATTTCCTAAAGGACATCCACTATGACAAAATGGAATGCCGCAATCCATACATCTTGCACCTTGATTTTTTAATGCGTTTTCTTCCATAGGAATTGTAAATTCCTTGTAATTTTTTACCCTTTTTTCAACTGGTTTATATGTTTCAACCTCTCTAGGATATTCTAAAAATCCTGTTATCTTTCCCATAATCAACTATTTTGTAATAAGGTTTTCAGCTTCTAATCTAATAAGAGCCTGTTTATATTCTTCAGGAAGAACTTTAATGAATTTTGGCAATTCTACTTCCCATTTTTCAAGTATACGTTGCGCTAAAGGACTCAAAGTGGCATTGTAATGATTTTCTATTAGATCTTTTAAATTTTGTACATCATCTTGTTCAATAACTGGATCAAGGTTTAAGCCTTCTGTATTACATTGTTTTTTGAATGTATTGTTCTTATCATAGATAAAGGCAATTCCGCCACTCATACCAGCACCAAAATTTCTGCCTACTTCTCCTAAAATAACAGCTATTCCACCTGTCATATATTCACAACCATGATCTCCGATGCCTTCAACCACTGCTTTCGCTCCAGAATTTCTAACACAGAATCGTTCTCCAGCCATACCATTAATATACACTTCTCCAGCAGTGGCACCATAAAGTGCAACATTACCAATTATAATATTTTGTTCTGGGATAATAGTAGCTTCATCAGGTACTTTAACAATTAGTTTGGCTCCTGATAGCCCTTTACCTAAATAATCATTAGTATTTCCGCTTACAACCAATGTTAAACCATAAGTTGCAAAAGCACCAAAACTTTGTCCAGCTGAACCAGTAAAATTAATTTTTAACGTATTTTCTGGTAAGCCTTGAGCACCATAAATTTTAGATATTTCGTTACTTAAAATTGCTCCAAAAGCTCTATTTCTGTTTGTAATGTTGAAATCTAAAACGGTTTTTTCTTTTCTAAATAAAGCTGGATGTGCTTTACTGATGATGTCAAAATCCAGTGATTGGTCAAGCTGATGATCTTGATTTTCTGTATGATACAGCTTTGTGTCTTTAGGTACAATTACTTGATGTAAAATCGGTGATAAATCTATGCCTAAAGCTTTATAATGTTCTATAGTATTATTTCTATCTAGTTTATGAACCTGTCCAACCATTTCGTTAACTGTTCTAAAACCAAGTTGCGCCATTATCTCTCTTAATTCTTGAGCAATGAAATACATGAAATTAACAACATGCTCTGGTTTGCCTTCGAACTTTTTACGCAATTCAGGGTTTTGTGTTGCTATTCCAACAGGACAAGTATTTAAATGACACACACGCATCATGATACAACCTGATGCCACCAAAGGTGCGGTTGCAAAACCAAATTCTTCAGCACCAAGTAAGCATGCTATGGCTACATCACGTCCAGTTTTCATCTGTCCGTCACATTCTAAAACTACACGATTTCTTAAGTTGTTCATCACCAGAGTTTGCTGCGCTTCTGCCAGACCAAGCTCCCAAGGTAAACCAGCATGTTTTAACGAAGTTAATGGTGATGCTCCTGTACCACCATCATGCCCAGATATTAAAATAACATCTGCCTTAGCTTTTGCAACACCAGCTGCTACAGTGCCTACACCAACTTCTGAAACAAGTTTTACATTAATTCTTGCCTCTCTATTGGCAGATTTTAAATCATAGATTAATTGTGATAAATCTTCAATAGAGTAGATATCATGATGAGGTGGTGGTGAAATTAAACCAACATAAGGTGTAGAGTTTCTTGTTTTAGCTATTGAAGGATTTACTTTAGGACCTGGCAATTGTCCACCTTCACCAGGTTTTGCACCTTGTGCCATTTTAATTTGAATTTCTGAAGCATTAGTAAGATAATTAGATGTTACACCAAAGCGTCCAGATGCCACTTGTTTTATAGCACTGTTTTTCCAGTCTCCGTTTACATCTTTGTAAAAACGTTCTTGATCTTCTCCACCTTCGCCAGAATTACTCTTGCCTCCAATTCTGTTCATTGCAATTGCAAGATTTTCATGAGCTTCCTTACTAATGGAACCGTAAGACATTGCACCTGTTTTAAAACGTTTTACAATTTCTGTCCAAGGTTCTACTTCATCAATTGAAATTGGATCGTAGTTTGTAAACTCAAACAAACCTCTTATGGTCATTAATTTTTTGGTTTGATCGTTTACCAACTCTGAATATTCTTTATATGTTTTTGGTTTGTTGCTCCTTACAGATTCTTGAAGTTTGGCAATGGTTAATGGATTAAATAAATGATATTCTCCATTTCTTCTCCATCTATATTGCCCTCCAACTTCCAGTTCTAATTCAGCTGCAATATTTTGTTCTTGATATGCTTTGCTATAACGTTTATTTATTTCTTGTTCAATTTCTAAAAGGCCAACCCCTTGGATTCTGGTTACAGTATTAGGAAAATATTTGTTTACAGTTTTAGTGTTGATGCCAATACATTCAAATAATTGTGAACCTCTGTATGAATTAAGTGTAGAGATTCCTATCTTATTCATGACTTTTAAAATGCCTTTCCCAACAGCTTTGTTATAGTTTTGAATTGCTTCTTCTGTTGAGACACTCGAGGTGTTTAAATCATTAATTCTATCCTCAATAATTTCATTAACCATATAAGGATTGATGGCACTAGCACCATATCCAAATAGTAATGCAAAATGATGAACTTCTCGAGGTTCGGCAGACTCAATAATAACACTTATTTTAGAACGTTTGCCTGATTTTTGAAGCCCATTATTAATATAAGAGCATGCTAATAAAGCTGGAATTGGCGCATTATCTTTATCAACATCCCTATCTGATAATATAATAATATTGGTTTCTTGATCTATAGCAACAGAGGCTTCATGAATTAAATGCTCTAACGCATTTACTAATCCATTATGACCTTTTTCTATTTTATAAGTAATTGGTAAAGAAGTGACTTTAAAATCTGGGTTTTTATAGCTTTTAATTTTATCTAAATCCTGTTTAGAAATTACAGGATTATTAATTTTTAATTTTTTACAATGCTTTTCATTTATGTCGAAAATATTAAAATCGCTCCCTAAAGTCAGGCTAATATCTGTAATCAACTCCTCTCTTATACCATCTAGAGGAGGGTTAGTTACTTGTGCAAAAAGTTGTTTAAAATAATTATAGAGCAATTGAGGACGTTCTGATAAAACAGCAATAGGTGTATCACTTCCCATTGAACCTATAGGCTCTTTACTATTTTGAGCCATAGGTAAAATAATAGTATTTATGTCTTCTTGTGTGTATCCAAAAATAGTTAGTCTTTTTTGAAGCGTTTCCTGATTGAAAAATACAGGACAATCGTTATAAGGAATACTCTTTAAAGGAACTAAATTCTTATTCAACCATTTTCTGTATGGATGTTGAGAGGCAATGTGTTCTTTAATCTCTTCGTCATTTACAATGCGTCCTTGATTCATGTCAACCAAAAACATTTTTCCAGGTTCTAATCTGCCATGGTATTCAATATTATTCGGATTTATATCTATAACGCCAGTTTCAGAAGACATAATTACATAATCGTCTTTTGTGACAGAATACCTAGAAGGTCTTAATCCGTTTCTATCCAAAACAGCACCAATGTAATTGCCATCAGTAAATGGAATAGAAGCTGGTCCATCCCAAGGCTCCATTAAGCAAGAATTATATTCGTAAAATGCTTTTTTTGTATCAGGCATATCATCATTTTTCTCCCATGCTTCTGGAATTAACATCATCATGACTTCTGGAAGAGATCTTCCAGTCATTAACAATAATTCCACTGCCATATCCATAGAGGCAGAATCAGATTTTTTAGGTAGAACTATAGGAAGAATCTCTTTAATATGTGGTCCAAACCAATCACTTTCCATGAGTTCTTCCCTTGAATACATTCTGGAAATATTTCCTCTTAACGTATTTATTTCACCATTATGGCACATGTACCTAAAAGGTTGTGCTAGATCCCAAGTTGGGAATGTGTTTGTTGAAAATCGCTGATGAACCAAGGCTAATCTAGTCACGAGTGTAGGATCTTTCAAATCCTTATAATATAACTTGATGTCTTCAGGAATTAGTAGCCCTTTGTATATAATTGTTTTCGGCGAAAGACTAGGGAGGTAGAAAAAAGAACTTTCGGATAATTTAGAACTATAAATATTATGTTCCGCTTTTTTTCTTGCTACATATAATTTTAAATTAAACTGAAAATTATCTTGTTTTGTATTTGATTTACCAATAAAAATTTGTTTGATATGTGGTTCAGTCACAGCTGCAATTTCCCCTAATACTGAAACATCAACAGGAACATCACGCCAGCCTAATACATTTAAGCCCATCTCCTGAATAAATTTTTCAAAAATATCTATACAATAATTTCTCTGATTTTCCTTTTTTGGCAGAAAAACATTACTTACAGCATAATCTCCCGCTTTAGGCAATTTAAAACTGCAGTTCTTTACAAAAAAATCATGAGGTATATCTATTAAAATGCCCGCACCATCACCTGTTTTTCCGTCAGAACTTACTGCACCACGATGATCCAATTTTTCAAGTATTTCTAAAGCCTTGTGAATAATATTGTTAGACTTCGTACCCTTTAAACTACAAATAAAGCCAGCGCCACAATTTTCATGTTCAAATTCTGGCAAATACATCCCTTGTTTCTTCATCATAATCATAAAAATTTAGCTTAAAACCCACTAATAATTAACTAATATATGCAGTAGAAACAAAAGAACAATAACACTGGATTCATAATTGTGAGATTTAGAAATAATTCAAGTATTTATGTTAATTCTTCAATTTTACCAAACTGATTTTGTGAAAACTTCAATTAAGATTTCTATACAAAATATCAAGCCTATTTTATAAAACTGCTTATTTAAAGATAATATAATAAAGAAATGTCAAAATTTAGAGAGTATTACTTGAAATAATTGAATAATAAAATTTACAAATTATAAAATTATATCGTTTTTGAATTATATACCCCTAAAAAAATAGGGTATAAAATAATAATTCAATAAAAATGAAATAGATTACCCATAAAATTTATGGGGTAAATATTTTTTTGCATAGTTTTAGCGCTTGAAAAATGATTATTAACACTTAATTGATTAATTATGAAAAAAATTATTACGCTTTCTATGTTTTTATTAGCATTTACGTTAATTGCTCAAGAAGACAGTGAAGAGAAAAAAAAGAAATTCACTTTTAGCGGAAGTGTCGACGCATACTTTCAAACATATTTAACTGCCCCAGATAATGAAGAAGTATCTTTCGGTACTGCTTTTGCAGACCAATCTGGATTTGCTGTGGGTATGGGAAATATTATTATTAGCTACGAAGGAAATAAAGTAGGAGCAGTTCTTGATTTAGTTACTGGGCCAAGAGGCTCTGCAGCTACTTTTAATTCTGATATTGTTGATGGTATTGTAAATCAAGCATATGTTTACTGGAATGTATCTGAAGGTACTACTCTAACATTTGGTAGATGGAACACTTTTTTAGGCTATGAAGTTATTGCTCCTGCAGCAAATTTTAACTACAGTACTTCTTATTTATTCTCAAGCGGTCCATTTTCACATCTTGGTTTAAAAGCAGATTTTGCATTAGGAGATGATTTCAGCTTAATGTTGGCTATTACCAATCCTTGGGACACTAACAATATTTCCATGACTGGAGAATATGCGCTAGGAGCTCAATTAGGTTATTCCGGACAATATTTAAACCTGTACTATGACAGCGGTGAGCATGGTGGTTTAGGATTTGAAATTGACTATACAGGTGGTTTCGATTTATCTGACAGTTTCTTTTTAGGTATCAATGCTGCTTACAATGATAATGATGGTTCAGGTTTTTACGGTGCGGCACTTTACCCACAGTTAGCTACTTCTGAAAGCTTTTCAATAGGCCTTAGAGGGGAATATTTTAGTTTGCATGGTGATGGTGATGATTTACCGAGTGTATTTGCCACAACATTAACTGGGAGTTATACTATAGAAGACTTTATTATTAAGCCAGAAATTAGGTTAGACTCTTGGAGTAATAGCATGCCATATATAGATACCGATGGCGAAGCGACAGACAATTTAGCTGCATTTACATTAGCAGCAATTTATACATTCTAACAACTAAAATTATATAAACTATGAAGAAAATTGAAGCAATAATAAGAAAATCAAAGTTTTCTGCTGTAAAAGAAGCTTTGCATGATATAGGAGTGAATTTTTTCTCCTATTGGGATGTTACTGGATTAGGAAACGAAAAACAGGGTCATGTATATAGAGGGATCTCGTATAGCACAAGTGATATTCAAAGAAGATATCTTGATATCGTGGTTAACGACGACTTTCTAAAGCCAGCAATTAATGCAATTTTAAAAGCTGCCTCTACTGGTGAAGTTGGGGACGGAAAGATTTTCGTAACAGAAGTATTGGAATCTTATAGAATAAGAACAGGAGAACAAGGTGGCGAAACCTTGAAGTAAAACATAAAAAAAATAGACAAATTATGGAATTATTAACTACAAATAACGTATGGATGATGGTCTGTACAGGGCTGGTTTTCTTTATGCACTTAGGTTTCGCATTTTTAGAAATTGGTCTAACAAGACAAAAAAACACAATAAACATTTTATTTAAGAACATATTTATAATTACGGTGGGTCTTATACTATACTGCCTTATAGGTTTCAATTTAATGTATCCTGGATCATTTTCGTTGGGAGGTCTTCTACCAGATTATTTTATTGATCTGTTTGGATTAAGCTCTCCATTAACAGAAGAAGGTGCTTTAGATTTAACTTACAATGAAGGTTATACTTATTGGACGGATTTCCTTTTCCAAGGCATGTTTGCGGCAACAGCAGCAACCATTGTTTCTGGAGCTGTAGCTGAAAGAATAAAAATCGGACCTTTTATGGTATTTACAGTTCTATATGTTGGTATTATTTATCCAATTGCCGGCTCATGGAAATGGGGTGGTGGATTTTTAGATGAATTAGGATTTTACGACTTTGCTGGATCTACTTTAGTGCATTCAGTAGGTGGTTGGGCAGCTTTAGTTGCTGTTTGGCTTCTTGGCGCTAGAATCGGTAAGTTCAAAAATGGTAAAGCACAAGCTATTCCAGGACATAATATACCTTTAGCAACAGCTGGTGTTTTAATTCTTTGGTTAGGATGGTTTGGATTTAACGGAGGTTCTGTATTATCAGCTGACCCAGCACTTACCTCATTAACGCTAGTAACAACATGTTTGGCAGCAGCCTCTGGTGGTGTCGTAGCTTCAATTGTATCAGGAGTATTATTTAAAAATTTAGATCTAACTATGTTCCTGAATGGGATACTTGGTGGCTTGGTAGGTATTACTGCTGGAGCAGACCAAATGAGTCCAACAGATGCTATTTTAATAGGAAGTATTGCAGGTGCCATTATTGTATTTGGAGTTTCTCTAATAGATAAATTAAAATTAGATGACCCAGTTGGAGCAATAGCCGTACACCTTATATGTGGTATTTGGGGAACTTTAGCAGTTGGAATTTTTGGTGCGTTAGCAGGATTTGATCAATTTATCAATCAATTGATTGGTGTTGGATCTTATGCAGCAATTTGTATTGTATCTACATTTATTATTCTATATATACTCAAGAAAACGGTTGGAATTAGAGTTTCTGAACGTGAAGAACTGGAAGGTCTTGATTCTTATGAACATGGTATGAGTGCATATTCAGATTTTAGAATGAATGAACATTAACCTATATAATTAACCCAAGATAAAAACTCCGAAGATAAATTTCTTCGGAGTTTTTTTATTTAAAGTAAAAAAAAATTAAGCTGAATTTCTACTGGCATTTATATTACCAAATAATGAACGCGTTACAATCTTTTCAAAAATTGCTATCTGTTCAAGGTCTTTTGGTTTTTCTGCATTTAACTCTTGAATCTTTCTTAACGCATATTGTTGTATAGTTAATAATGGTAATACTATAGATTCTCTAATATCTATAGATGCTTTTCCTGCAGGTTCATTTTCCATCAACTCCTTGTAGCCTGTTAGTTTTAATAATAATCTTTTAGTTGTTGTATATTCATCAAAAATAATATCCCAAAATGGACCAAATTCTTTGTCTTCAGACATGTATTTGGTTAAATCAAAAAATGATTTGGATAAGGACATCATACTATTTTCTATGAGTGTTTTAAAGAATAAAGAGCTATTATAAAGCATTACGACCTTATCAAACTCACCATTGTCTTCATACTTTTTCAGTGCTGTTCCTACGCCAAAAAATCCCGGAACGTTTTGTTTTAATTGACTCCAAGACCCAACAAATGGAATCGCTCTTAAATCAGAGAAAACCAGTTTGTCAGATTTTGACCGTTTAGAAGGCCTACTTCCAATATTTGTTTTAGCATAAAATTTTAATGTACTCATCCTTTCCAAATATGGAATAAACATAGGATGGCTTTTAAAATCTTTATAGACTTGATAACTTATTTGAGCCAAATCGTTCATGACTTCATTGTCTTCTTCTGTCATGACAAGCTCGTTATGTCCAATTCTGTTTATGATACCAGAACTAATGAGTTGCTCTAAATTATATTGTGAGGATTCTAATGTCCCAAAGTTTGAACTTATGGTTTGACCTTGAATAGTAAGCTGTATTTCTTTGTCTTCTATACTAGGTCCTAAAGAGGCATAAAATTGATGGGTTTTACCACCACCTCGTGCAGGAGGGCCACCTCGTCCATCAAAAAATATTGCTGTAATATTATATTTTCGGGAAATTTCGGTAAGTTCTTGTTTGGCATTGTAAATAGCCCAATTGGCCATTAAATAACCACCATCTTTTGTGCCATCAGAAAAACCAAGCATTATTGTTTGCTTGTTGCCACGTTGCTTTAAATGTGCTTTATACTGCTTATTGGTATAAAGTTGCTCCATAACCGTTTTAGCATTTTCCAGATCGGTAATGGTTTCAAATAATGGAACTATGTCTAAAGTCAATTTGTCATTGAAAGCAACAAGTTTAAGCATAGCAAATAATTGCATAACATTTAACGCCGTCTGGTTGTTGCTTATAATGTATCTGTTTGCACCTCTTTCTCCATTTTTTTCTTGAATTTCTTTAACTGCTACGATTGTTTTTAAAGTATTTACAATCATTTCGTCAGAGAATATGTCAATATCAATTTCAGCATTGATGTCTGATAAAATATCTATTTGTTCAGCTTCAGAAAGATCATTGTAGTTTTTTGGGAAAATATTGCTGCCAATACTGATTAATTTTTCAACGATATCTGTAAAAACAGCATCATGAATTCTACTATCTTGTCTTATATCTAAAGTAGCAAAATGATATCCAAAAAGATGGGTTTTATTGATTAAGGAATCAACATCTTGAATGTAAAGTGATTCATGCTCTTTAACTATTATTTTTCTAATCTCTGTTAACTCTGAAACAAAATCATCAAAATTGATAGCATTATTGGAGTTTAAATCTATACTGTTCATATAAATTTTAAGCTCCAAATTAGTAATACGATCTTGCACACCTTTAAAGGTTAATCTACGTCTTAAAATTTTTAAATCTCTATGATAATTTTTTAAAATGGTTTGCTTTAATCTTCGTGCTACTTTTAACGTTGTTTCTGGTAAAACAAAAGGGTTTCCATCTCTATCGCCACCAGGCCAGAAACCAATATTTATAATTTCGTTCTCAATGACCTTATAGTCAAAAATATTGTGTTGAATGTAATCATATATCTTTCCGAAAGAATCATAAAATACATTTTCTAGATACCAAATTAAATTTACGGCTTCGTCATAGGGCGTGGGCTTTTCATGTTTGAAAAAAGGTGTCTTTCCAAGTTGTGCTAGAAGTGAATTAATAGTATCGAGATCATTTTTCTTAATTGCTTCAGATAGATCTGTGATAATCCCTAGAACACTTCCGGGATAAAATTGTGTTGGATGTGCCGTTAATACAATCCGAACTTTGAATTCTTGTAGATATTTTTGAAGTTCCTCAAGCTTATTCTCTGAAACTGCAGATTCTTTAAGACTTCTTAAAGTACCAATACCTTCCATATTGTTCACTACGGGAAATGCAGCATCTTCAATAGCATCAAACAATACTACTTGTCTTTCTATATACTGTATGAATCTAAACAGTAAATTTATTTGGCTTTCTTTAGATCTTCTAGCCTGATATTTCTTGAAAAAAGTATCAACTATGGTAGTAGGATTATCGCCATTAATATATCCTTTTTTACAAGTTTCATGAAACAATGGCAACAATACACCCGTTTTGGTAATAGTGTAAAAAGGTAATGTCATAAAAATACTATTATAAATATTGTATTTTGACAAAACACTTTGTTTAAATCTCGCTAATTTTGGTTGTACAGCCATGTTTCAATCCTCTTATAAACAAGAGGTAAAAGTAATAAAGCTAAAGCAAAGCCAAACACTTTTAATTTATTTTTACTAAAAATAAATTCTCAAACGATTTATTTAATAATGTTTTAACGAAAAGCGGTATTTACTAAAAATAAATTATCTGTTTTTTTGTCTCTGAAGAATTCATAATCCAATTAAATTTAAAAAGAGCTACAAATTGTAGCTCTTTTTTTTGATTTGGGTTACTTACCTAACATAAGCAATTCATTACAGACTACTTCGGTTATGTATCTTTTTTCACCTTCTTTAGTTTCATAACTTCTGGAGGTTAATTTACCTTCTATGGCTACCTCTTTACCTTTCATTAAATATTTCTCTGCTATGGTTGCAGTTTTCCCCCAAGCTATAATATTGTGCCATTGTGTATCTGTTATTTTTTCACCATTAGCATTCTTATAGCTTTCATTCGTTGCAATTGCAAATTTTGCCAATGTTTTGCCTGATTCAAGATTGATAATTTCTGGGTCTTTTCCTAAATTTCCAATCAACTGTACTTTGTTTCTTAATGAGTTCATAATAATATAATTTTAATGTTAAACAGTTAATACCATTGAACCTTTATTGATTCAACACTGCAAATATGAAATGGAATCAAAACTTTATTCGGTATTTACTTGTTTAAATTCGTTTGTAAATGTTTGTAGTCGTTTGTAAACGAATTTTTTGTATATTGCACGGCATCTATATACAATAAGGGACAAGAAAATATAATGATTTAAGTTAGCCAGATTTGGCTATTTTTTTTTGTGAAGTCAGACCTTTAGTCCACGATTGGAAAGCCACCAGTTCAGCAATCCAGAGCGTGAGCATCCTGCCGAATAATTCAGACCAAAGGTAATTCTATCAAATAACGTGTTGCACTTGTTAATACATGGTAGTCTTAACATACGACCAAAATCGGTGCTATTCCTTTTTTTTAGGTTTAGGAACGGAAACCTTTAATACGTCGTCTAAAGAAGTGTTTATCTTAAGTTTCTTCTCATACTCTTTAGAACGCTCTTTAGGCTTTTTATCTTTCTTTTCTTTGTTCATTATATTGTAAAATTAGTGATTATAACAAAAGATTAACATTTAAACTGCAATATTTTTTAAATTTATTCGTCTAATTTATAAAGTATGTCTTAATATTATATTAAATAATTTTTTACCTTTGCCCTCTTTTTTTATTAAATATTTATATATTTGATAAGTTTAGTCCTTAAAAATTGATTAATAGCAATAATTAATTTATCCATTGTGCTCAAAAATTAATTAAAATCAATTGAAAAAAAATAAATGGGTTATACTAAATCTGAAATAGAAAGAATAGGAAACACCATCATTTATCTTCGAGAAAAAATAAATGAACCGATTTCTAAAACCAAAGCTATAAAACTTCTTTATTTTTTAGAAGAATTTTCTATAAAAAAATATGGTAGGCCATTTTTAAATTTAGAATGGGAAGTTTGGCATTTAGGGCCAGTTTCAGAAGATTTATTTGCTGAAATAAATGAACCATTTATGCTTAATGAACATATTAAACAATCTTACCTAAATGGTTTGGATGGCTGTTTTATTGAAACAAAACATGCTTTCAATGATGATGAATTTTCGGATGCAGACATATCATTAATGGATATTTTGATTGAAAATATTGGACATCTAAATGCGAATCAGTTAATCAAGTTAGCTCATAGGAAACATACTTTATGGTATAAAATTGCCAATGAAAATAATTTATTAGAAAGTTTTAATAATAAAACAAAAACAACCACAGACTTTAAAATCAATTTATCAGAATTACTCACAGAAGATAAATTGGAAATTTATAACGCATATATAGAATCTAAGGAAATTAGTAAATTATATGCAATTTAATTCATTTGAAATTCTTTTTTTCCCTTCATTCAGGTTTAAAAATGGAGCAGCTCCTTTACCAAAATTTTTTATTGCACTAAAAAAAGTAAAGAACAAATTAATTGTTGCAAGTTTACCTACTTCCCAAGACCATGTTCCAGATAATATAAAAGTTGAAGGATGTATAGAATATCCTGATAAATGTATTAGTTGCTTCTGTTTTTTCAAGCAAAAAACAATTTGTGATGATACTGGTTTTAAATTTCACAAAGACACTTTCATTTACGCAAGTGCGGTTGATACTTATAATTTGGGCACTCTAAAATCTTATTACCCGATTAAAGACATTGATTATTTCGTTAAAGGGAAGCTATCTAAAAAATTAGAAACTGAACTCTATCAATGTCTTAAAAATAGTTTTGATTTAAAAAGAGGTATTAAGAAAATCCTTTAAATGTTTTCCGTCAACCTCTTATAACTCAAAACACTTTCACTATCAACTAAAAACTTCTCAAATCTTTGTTGACTTGTCAAAGAACGTGTATTAAAACGAGCCGAAAACTCATCTAAATATCTTTCCAGATGCTTATCACTCACTTGGTGGTAAATACCATAAAGACCTCTTTTAAGCAAACTCCAAAAGTTCTCTATTGTATTTGTGTGAACTCCACCCTCAACATATACATTTAAAGAGTGTCTTACATTGTCATGCGTATAATACTTCTTTAAATGGTTATATACTGGTGCTTCGTCTGAATAGATCGTAGAGCCTTTAGGCACGTGTTTAGCTATCAAGCTACCGACATTGTTTAAGTCGGCACTTGGCACGTGCTTTAATACTACTTTACCATTGCGCTCAATGATACCTACTACCATTTTTTTAGCTTTATATGGTTTACCCTCGTTTGTTAGACTATTATCCTCTAAAGAGCGTTTTTTAGGAAAGTGTTTGTTACTTTCCTTTCCACCTAAATAAGCCTCGTCAACTTCTACCATATTGTTTTCGCCTAACATTTGTGGTGCTTTATCTTTCAGCATTTCTCTAATACGGTGTAAAACAAACCATGCGGTTTTTTGTGTAATTCCTAAATCTAAAGCCAGTTGCACCGAACTAATCCCTTTTTTATGTGTTGTTGCTAAAAATATTGATGCAAACCAAGTTCTTAAAGGAATTTTAGAATTATGAAAAATAGTACCAACTTTAACTGTAAACTTTTTATAACACTCGTTATTAGCGCATTTATAACCTCTAGTAGTCTTATATGTACGCTCACAACCACAATGAGGACATACAGGCTTACCGTTCCAACGGATCTGCTCATAATACTCTATACAAGTACTTTCTTCTCTGAAGTAGTCTAAAAGCTGTGGAAGTGATTTAAAATTCATAGTTTCTAATTTTATATATACAAATATACAGATTGTCCCAATAAATACCTAATATATTATAATGTATTTTATTAAAAAAACACATATTATTATTTTACATGTATTTATGATTGAATTTAAAGTGATTTAATATACTGATTATTAGCTTAATAAAAATAATTAAATGCAAATAGAGTGTAAAAATATTAAAAACATTAATAAACGCTATATTTTGATTAAAGATGTTTAAAAATGGTTATATAATATCTTAAATCATTGAAAAATTAATTGATTGTATTAAAAATATTGTTTGAATTGGCATAAATCAAGTTTAAAATCCCTATTTTGAATCTAATGAACAAGTAAAATTTATAAAATAATTGAATTGTCTTTGGATATTTTAAAATGTTTTCATACTATTGTATTGCGATAAAATTTTACATCATGAAAACAACACAAAGAAGTGCATCCTATCCGTCTTATACTATAAGATATAGTTTAGATATTTGTACTGCAATTTACAAAAATTACGGCACTAATTACAGAGCATCCAGAGAGGAATTATCTGAAATACTTGGTATTTCGGTCGGAAATCTTACTCAAAAAGTAAGTGCTGCTGTCCAGTATGGGTTACTGGATTTAAAATCAAAAGAAGGATATAAGGTTTCGGATCTATTTGTTAAATGGTTTAGGCCTATAAATGATAACCAAATGGAAGAAGCATTAATAGAGGCTTTTAAATCTCCAACCTTATATGGTAATTTAATAGAGGTTTATGAGAATCATATTGTGCCTCCATTAAAACCATTATCTAATATATTACTACAAAGACATAGTATTTCTGAAAGTGCTTGTGAGAAAGCATCAGGTATTTTTTTAGAAAATGCTCAAGAACTAGAACTTTTAGACAATGAAAACAGGTTGGTTTTTGGTAAATCACTAGACGTGGACTATGAAGAACCAGATGAAGAAGATAATTTTAATGGTATTCCTAAAAAAGAAAGTACTGATAAAGTTGTATTTCCACAAATTATTAAAAAAAATAATTCAAATGAGGGAGATAATTATAGTGGTAACTCTGTTCAAGACGGCGTTATAATAAATGTGCTTTTGAATAATAGAAGAACAGCACAAGTAATATTACCAAAAGATGTTACTCCAAAAGATTGTGATACAATTAAAGACTGGATTGATATGATTAGAAAATCTTTTAACTAAAACAAAGAACCGCACTTATTTGTGCGGTTCTATATTTTTGCGAATAAAATTTTACAATCGGAGTGCGATTGAAAAGTGATACAAATGTATAGAATAGAAAGCAACAAACCTAAGAAAATGGAAGATTTATTTAAAAAAAATGCGAAATTGTTGTGAGTTGGTGTTATATATAAAAATAAGAAAACAAACTAAAAATACAATAGATTATTTTTTAAAAGATGTTTGTAAGTTTACAAAGAAATAAAATAGAAAAGCACCCTAAAAAGGATGCTTAAAATATAAGGTTGTAATCGAAAGACCTGCCAACATATACAGGTTGCAAGTTAAGTTAGACTTCCTCTCATAAAGGAATGAACTAAACACTCCAAAGATTACTTCTGAAATCCTGCTCTAACAGGTTGAAAAAGGTCGGTAGATACGTTTCTATCGGCTTTTTGCATTTACAAAGGTAACAAATTTGTTGTACAAAATTAAAAAATTGTAACCGTTTGTAAACGGATAATTTTACTTAACTTTATTTCGTTAATTAATTATAAATATTAGTCTCTTGTCCCATAATGTAAATAGACGCCTATTGCACTCCATGCAAAAACAATGTTTGGAATGTGGTGATAAAATAGTGGGCAGAATTGATAAAAAATTCTGTAGTGATGGCTGTAGAAATGCATATAACAATAGAATAAATAAAGATTCTAAGAACCTGATCAGAAACGTAAATAATAGGTTACGTAAAAATTATCGTATTCTTGAAGAATTGAATCCTGAACAAAAAACAAAAACCACGAGGTCTAAACTTATAGAAAAAGGCTTTGATTTTAATTATATAACCACAGTTTATACCACCAAATCCGGCAACGTATATTATTTTGTATATGATCAAGGCTATTTGCCTTTAGAAGATGATTACTATGCTTTAGTGAAAAGGTAAATTAATTATTTCCAGGTTTGTCCTTTCATTTTCAATGCCGCTTTTAAGATGTCTTTCTGGCTTATTTGTCCTACCAGTTTTCCATTCTCTACTATTGGGAAACGCCTGTGTTTTGATTCTAAAAATTTATTGGCAGCATCAAAAATGTTCATATTACCATCTATAGTATCCACATTTTTAATCATATGACTTTCAACCGTTTTGTTATCTACAGGCATATTATAATAGCGACTTTCACTTATATGTTTAATACAATCGCCCTCTGAAATAATTCCGATAAGTTCATTTTTATCGTTTACAACAGGTCCTCCAGATATTCGATGCTTTATTAATGCATCTATGACCTTTTCAATTTTTTCGTCAGATCTAAAGGTTATTAGTTTTCTGGTCATATAGTCACTTACCTTAACTGGAATTTCTTCAGAACTTTTCTTTTGCTTTCGTCTTGAGGCTAGAAAACTTTTTATTCCCATGGTTCCTGATTTTTTGAATTTTAAATATACTTATTTTTGTTAAGTTTTCCTATTTGAAATTTTAAGACTCTAAAATTGTTTTAAATAATAATCTGTATATGGTTGAAAGCTTGTTGTTTTCTAATAAAAATAATTAGCATTATTTTAAGGGTTTAAGTGCTAATTTTTTATAGTTTTGGCGCAATTAAAAAAATTAAGGCAAGATGAAACGATTAATAATTTTGGTTTTGGCAATGAGTTTCCTGCAAATTAATGCACAGGACTCTTCAGAATTAGTTAAACACTATGAGGCTTATTATAAGCAAATGAGAGATCAAGGAGACATTCAAGGTATTATTAATGGGCTTACCCATTTAAACATTTTGAAGCCTTCTGAAGCAAGAAAAGATACTTTGGCCTATATCTATATGAGCGAAGGCAAGGAAGTTCAGGCATTAAATACAATTGGAATTGATAAAAAGATTGACGATTCTGATATAGCAGTGCAGGTTAAGGCAGTTTGTTTAAAAGCTGTAGGCCAACCAGAAAAAGCATTAATACATTTTGAAGAAATGTTTAAGAGAAATCCTAATGCAATGATTGCTTATGAATTGGCTGAACTGAATATGCAAATTCAAAAATTTACTGAAGCAGAAAAGCATGTTACCTATGGGCTCGCAAACGCTAAAGATGATATGACTAAAGCGTACTACGAAACTCAAAACCCTTACCAAGTGCCATTAAAAGCTGCTTTTTTGTATCTGGATGGTTTAATCACCTTCAATAAAAATAAAACAGCAAATGTAGATGCAGCAGTTGATATTTTGGATGAAGCTTTAAAAATAGCACCTAATTTCAACATGGCTCAAGTTGGTAAAAATGCTTTGTTACAGCAAAAACAACAAGCTGCGAAACAAGCACAACAACCTAAAGATTAATAAAAAAGTTTACTTAAATAAAAAAAGCAGCTATCAGCTGCTTTTTTTATTTTCTAAATCACCAGATTTTAACTCTCTTGTCTGGTTCGAGATATAATTTATCGCTTTCTTGAATATTAAAGGCGTCATAAAAAGCATCTATATTTAGTAAGGGTTGCACTGCTCTGTACATTCCTGGAGAATGAGGATCTGTTTTTATTTGATTTTTTAGCGCATCATCTCTAATTTTTGTTCTCCAGATGGTTCCCCAAGATATAAAGAAGCGCTGTTCAGGTGTAAATCCGTCTATATCTTCTGGTCTTCCAGTTTCTACAAAGTTTAACTGCAGAGCATCATAAGCTGCATTAATACCGCCTAAATCTCCAATGTTTTCACCAAGTGTAAAAGGACCATTAATAAATACCTCTGGTAAAACTTCTAGTGCACTATATTGATCTGCCAGATCTTTTCCTAAAGCTTCAAATTGTTCTAAATCTTCGTCTGTCCACCAATTATTTAGATTTCCATCTTTATCATAGCGCGAACCCGAATCGTCAAAAGCATGAGAAATTTCATGACCTATACCTGCTCCTATACCGCCATAATTAACGGCATCGTCTGCATTAAAATTAAAAAATGGTGGTTGCAAGATTGCAGCAGGAAAAATTATTTCGTTATAAGGAGGCAAATAACCAGCATTTACCGTTTGAGGAGGTATAATCCATTTACTTTTATCAACGGGATTACCTAAATCTTCTAACTCTTTATTATGATTCCAAATATTTGCATTTATCATATTTTGAATGTAACTGCCACCATTCTCTTTATTATTAATTTCAAGTTTAGAATAATCTTCCCAATTACCAGCATCTGGGTAAGCAATTTTTACGTTAAGAGCCAATAGTTTTTCAATAGCTTTTTCTTTTGTTTCGTCAGACATCCAAGAAACATTTGTAATTCTATTATGAAAAGCTTTGATGACATTTTGAATCATTTTATCAGCTTTTTCCTTTGCTTCAGGTGGAAATTTTTGGTCTACATACAATTTGCCAAGGGCTTCACCAACGACATTATTAAGAGTTGCAACAGCACGTTCTTCCTGTGGTCGCTGTGCTTTACTGCCTTGTAAGGTTTTACCATAAAAATCCCAGTTAGTTTTTTCTATTTCTGGACTTAAATAACTTGCAGCCCAATTAAAGGTTGACCATCGTAGATATGCTTTCCAATCAGAAACTTTGTTATCAGCTAAAATATTTTGCAAAGCATCCATGTATTTTACTTCGCTTACGATTATGGTGTCGAGTTCTTTAACACCAATACCTTCAAGATAATGCTTCCAATCTATAATTGGAACCATATTTTGAAGGTCATCAATAGACCTTGGGTTATATCTCTTACGAGCATCACGTCTATCTACTTTATCCATTCTAGGATCTGCCAATTGGGTTTCAAAAGCCAATATCTGTTCTGCTTGAGCCTTTGCTTCATCTTCAGTATCACCCAAATATTGCAACATTCGGCTTACATGAGAAACATATTTTTCTCTTTTCTCTTTTGAGTCTTCGTCATCTTTAACATAGTAGTCTCTATCTGGTAATCCTAAACCAGAAGTCCCTAGAAAGGCTGAATTGATGTCACTGTTTTTTGTGTCTGGACCAACGCTAAAGCCAAAGAATCCAGCAAGACCTTCGGGCTCCGTTTCAATTAAAAACTCTTGAAGATCATTGATGTTTTGAATAGCATCAATTTTTGCTAAATATGGTTTAATAGGTTCTATACCTTGTTGTTCTCTACCTACTGTATCCATAATGGTTTCAAAGAGATCTATAGCTTTTTGTTGATCTGAATCTGGTAATACATTAATTGTGTTTAACTCTTTGTCATCATTCATTGCAGACTTTAAGATTGCTAAAACATCTTCATCTCTTTTTTGACGCAGGTCATCAAAACTTCCCCATCTTGGTCTGTCTTCAGGAATTTTTGTACTGTCTAGCCATTTTCCGTTAACATATTTATAAAAGTCTTCTTTAGGACTTATATTTTGGTTCATTAAATCAAGATTAATTCCAGGAACTTTTTCAATCTTGGCGACTTCTTCTTTAGTATCATTTTTACAAGCCGTGAAGCTTATAGCAAATGCAAAGCTCACTACTATTAACTTTAGTTTTATTTTCATAGATGCATAAATTTAGTTGCCTAATTTACCAATATTAAGAAGTAAATAACACAATTTTAGATTTATCTTAACAGTTTACTCGCTTTAAAAGATTTTACTTTAAGATTAATTTTTTAGTAATCTCATATTCATTTGACTTGATTTTCAACAAATATATTCCTGAAGAAAACTGACTCAAATCCAATGTATATTCTCTATTGCTCGGAATAACTTTTTGCTTTTGCGAAATTAGTTTCCCTGTAATGTCATAGATAGCGTAGTCAAACTCATTGATGGCTGCCATTCTGATATTGAAAATATCTTTTGAAGGATTAGGATAGATTGAAAAATAATCAGCATCAAAAGGTTCTGCGCTTAATGTTCCTTCTATAACAAAATCATCTACTACTACACCTTCTTGATTCACAGCTGGATCTGAATGGAATACAATTCTAAAAATAATATTGGTTTCAGCACTCAAAACGGTTAAATCATAACTATACTCTTTCATGGTTGCATCAGTTCCTGTCCACTGTCCTCCAGGACAATTTTGACAGTCTGTTCCACCAGAACTTCCATAAGTTCTATCGCTATTATACCAATTAGGACCCATTTCGCCTAAAACATTCCAGTTGGCACCAGAATTTGTAGAATATTCAACATAAACAATATCAAAATTTAACTCAAGGTCAAAAGCCATGTTAAACTTAATTACTGGATTTGTTAAAATGGAAAGATCGTAGCATTTACTGACCAAATAAGTTTTAATTAAGTCAGCATGATTACCACTTAAATTTGTGCCATATACATTATCTTCGGAAGCAGCAGTATCCAACAAAGTTCCACTAGGCATGCCTCGTTCCCAATAGCCACAAATACCTCCATCGGAAACAATTAACTCGTCATTTACTGTTTCAAAATCATTAGGTGTGTTAACAAGGCCGAGATTATTGGAATAAAATTTCTTCATTAATTCATTATTGCTAGAATAAGTGTCTCCTGAAATTGTAGTTATAATTTTTAATTCATGAATATTGGAGCCTGAAGGGCTTAACGTTGGAATATCTATTAAAATAGACTCATTGGTTGCCAAAGAACTTTCTGACCAAGTAAAAACGCTAGAAACGCCATCCAGTATATATTCTACATCAATTGAATTAACGGTATTGGTTCCAAGGTTTTTAACTTGAGCCTGAATTCCTGAAATATCTCCACACCCTAAAGAATAGTTTAAATTTTCAATGTTCTCTAAACTCAATTCATTTGTTAGGGTTTCTACAGGAATTGACGATTGCCAAATGCCTCTTCCATAAGTTGCAGCAGTAATATTGTTGTCATTCAAGTTTATTTCTAAATCCCTTACAGCAACCGTAGGCAAATTGTTTTCAAATAATTCCCAATCACTTAAAGTATCATCATAGCGATATACACCTAAACTGGTACCTAAAAATAACGGATTATCTGAATGAAGATTTTGATGTTTAACAACATTTTTTGTTATGTTTGGGAGACTTCCTGTAATATCTGTTGATTTTGCAGCGCCAGTTTTCCTAAATACTTTACCTCCAGAACCGGAAGTTGTAATATAAACAATATTGCTATCATTATTATTGACTTCAATAGAGGTTATGTTTGTACCAAAAGTTTCAAGACTTGAAAAGTTATAACCTCCATTAGTACTTTTCCATAATTCATTATCTAAACCAACATAAATGTTGTCGGTATTTAAATCGTCTATTTCAAGAACATCAATATCAGATCCAAAATTTGATGAAAGAGCTTGCCAACTTCCACCACAAAATTTATAGAGTTTTGAATATCCAGCATACATTTCGCCTGTTCTGCTCATTACCAAAGGTGTAATCCAATTTCCTCCAGAATCATTGGATCCAGTTTCATCTGATGGAGCTCCAACCTGATTGTTTAAACTACCTCCTGAACTTGTAGATATATTTAAAGTACCACCATATTGCGTAAAACCGTAGAATAAATCTGAATTAAAACGATCTATTGCTGTATCCATACCATCTGCACCATAATAGACTTGCCATTGCCCTGCATTTAAAGCAAAACCACCATTATCTTGTAAGCCACCAACCATTTTTTGAGAAGACTCATTAGATACAGATATTCTGTAAAATTGACCAATTTGCATGCCTTCGGTAAGATCGGTAAAATTACTGCCTCCATTGGAAGATTTATAAAATCCACCATCGGTTCCAGCAAATAACTCACCGTTATAAAAACGTAATAAATGAATATCTGCATGGGTATAAGAAGGGCTACTAGGCGCACTCCAACTATTCAATTTAGTAAAACTATCTCCTCCATCAGAAGATTTCCAGATGTTTAGAACACCTGTATATATTTCATTTTCATCAGTATCTGAAACGGCTAATGCCATGTCATAGTAAGCTTGTGAACTACCATCAAAAAGATCATCCGACGCATTTGGAAGGGTAGCATCTTGTTCAGTAAAAGTTAAACCAGAATTTGATGACTTATAAACACCCTGAAAATTGTTACTCAAGGAGCTCAACACATAAACCACATTTGCGTTGGCTGGAGTAACATCTATCACCAAACGATTGGAGGTAGTTGGAAGACCAGAAGAAATATCAGAAAATGTTTCACCAAAATCTGTTGATATATAGAATGTACTAGTTGTAACGGCATAGATTGTACTTGGGTCGCCTGGTTTTAGTTTAATATCCTTAATATTTCCGTTTAGTTTTTCAACCCAATTTGCACCACCATCAATAGTTTTATAAACGCCACCATTGGTTGCAACCCATAACATGTTTGAATCGTTGGGATTCATATATATGTCGTTCATACTTGTGGGAGAGTTTGATGTATCAAGATATGTAGTATTCCATGTAGCACCACCATCAGTGGATTTCATAACACCAACACTGTATGAGTCTCCAGCGTCATCATCTCCAGTTGCAATGTAAATAATATTAGAATTATTATAATCTATTGCTATTCCAGAAACACCTATTTGGGGTAATTGATCTGACAATGGAGTCCAACTCGCACCAGAATCAGTAGACTTCCAAATACCTCCAGCAGGAGCACCAGAGTAGTATGTAGTGAGAACATTTGGATCTACAATTATTGAATTTACACGTCCCTGACCTGAAGACCATGAGCCTGTGTTGACATGATTAAAAGGGCCAACGGGTTGCCAGTTACTTAAATCAACAAGAGCAGATTTATTTTGTTCTTGGGTTTTGTAAGCAAGCCAAGTATTCCATAACTCTTCTTGTGTTGGAAGTGTTCCGTCTTTTTTTACAAAATTCTCCCAAAAGACTTCCCAACGCTTAAACGGTTTATAACCACTTCCCTTAACATTTGGATCTCTGTTTTCCCAATAAGCATTAAAAGCATCTACAATTTCTTGAAAAGTTACTGGGTTGGATGACCTCCTTTGCTCGGCATTTAAATTTTGCATCCAGGGAGCATCTTGATTAAATTGTGCTTGAACAAAATAAAAAGAGAGTAAAAAGGAAAATAAGTAGAGTTTTTTCATAGTAAGGACTTTTTTCAAAAATAAATAAATTAAGCATTTTTTGTGCAAATAATGAATTCTATTTTCCTTTAAGCTCTATAAAATGTTAAAAAAGGAAGTTTATGGCTTTTGAATATTTTGAGCTTCTTTTTCAAACTTCTTGTTTATCTGGAGATTAAAATTAGAAAATGTAATAAGTAATTCTTTAATTACAGGTAAAACATGATTTTTATTACCATTAGACAAATTAGAAATACTTTGTAGTTTATAAATTTTTGTTTCCAATTCTTTAATTCTAGCTAGTATTGCTGGTGTATTGATTTGCTCTGGGAGCGTTTCTTTAAAGTCTTTAATTAAAGCATCCAGTAATTCAGGATTTTCACTAAAAAAAGCTATGTTTCCTTGTTTTAAATTGTTTATGTGATTGTCTAAATCTGTATAACTTGTCCAACCGGTAAATAAGTTTTCTGCTTTTTCGTCAAGAACAAATTCAATATAATCAATTTTAGAAATGTCTTCTTTTGAGATTCTTAATGTATCGTTTAAGTCTTGAGAGTTGTCTAAACCTTCTTCTTTAGGTTGATTGCAACCAGTGAATAGGAGCAATGAAATAAGCATGTATAAAAACTTCATTTTATCTAGTTGAATGAATTACAAATATATTGCATTAGTTAGGCATTATAGAACGCTTTTTAAGTTAATTTTTAAACGGCTTCGCTAAAATCTTATTATTTTTACCGACTATTAAATTAGTAATATGACTTCTAAAATATTAATTGTTGGAGCTTGCGGACAGATTGGTTCAGAATTAACACATGAGCTTCGTTTGTTATATGGAAACGAAAATGTTGTTGCGAGCGATATTAATTATGCTAATATAGAAGTTGTTAACTCTGGAATATTCGAGATTGCAGATGCTACAGATTATGCTTCTATAAAAGTATGCATCGAAAAACACAATATAGACACTGTTTTTTTAATGGCTGCTATGTTGAGTGCTGTTGGGGAAAAATATCCAATGAAAGCTTGGGACTTAAACATGAATTCGCTTTTTAATGTTCTGAATCTGGCTAAAGAAAAATTTATAAAAAGAATATTTTGGCCTTCAAGTATAGCTGTTTTTGGACCATCTACGCCTAAACAGCATACACCACAATATACCACGATGGAGCCTACAACGGTTTATGGAATTACAAAACAAGTTGGTGAGCGTTGGTGTGAGTATTATTATAACAAGTATGATGTAGATGTAAGAAGTCTGCGCTATCCTGGTATTATAAGTTGGAAGACAATGCCTGGTGGAGGTACCACAGATTATGCTGTAGAAATATATCATAAAGCCATAACTAATGGACACTATGATTGTTTTTTATCAAAAGAAACTGAACTGCCTATGATGTTTATGGAAGATGCTATAAAAGCAACAATAGACATAATGAAAGCAGAAAAGGAAAAAATTAAAATACGTTCTTCTTATAATCTAGCAGCAATAAGTTTTACTCCAAATGAAATTGCAAATTCAATTAAAGAGAAAATAAAGGGGTTTGCAATTAGTTATGAGCCTGATTACAGACAGCTAATTGCAGACAGCTGGCCTAACAGTATTGATGATTCTTATGCTCGAAAGGATTGGAATTGGAGTCATTCATACAGTTTATCGAAAATTACCGAAAAAATGCTTTTTGAGTTGGGTAAAAAATATGAGTTAGACACTGAAAAATCTAAATAATTGTATATTTGAATCAACCAGATTAACCTATTTATTATGTTAGAAAACTTTTGGTTTAATGTGCAATATGGAATAAACCACGTGTTAGATATTAATGCGTACGACCATGTTCTGTTTTTAATTGTATTATCTATACCTTATATATTCAAGGACTGGAAACGAGTTTTGATTTTAGTCTCTGTCTTTACTTTAGGCCATACATTATCACTTGTATTGGCTGCATACAATGTTGTTAAGGTTAATGGTCAGTTAGTTGAATTTCTAATTCCAATAACCATTTTAATAGTTGCCCTATTTAACCTTTTTACTGCAGGAAAGGGAGCGCAGAAAAACAAAATTGGAGTTCTGTTTTTTTCTACACTTTTTTTCGGATTGATTCACGGTCTTGGTTTTGCAAGAGAGTTTCAACTAATGGTTGGGAAATCAGAAAACAAGCTAGAAACACTTGTAGAATTCGCTTTAGGAATTGAAATAGCTCAAATTATTATTGTATTTGTTGTACTTTTCTTAAGTTATTTAATCCAAACAATTTTTAGGTTTTCAAAACGAGACTGGATTATGGTAATATCCGCTATTGTGGTTGGGTTGGTAATTCCTATGGTATTAAACAGTGACTTTTTATCCTAAATAAATTAAGATATCTAAATACAACTTTGGTAAAACTTTAACTTACAGGCATTGTAATTAAAATACTAACAAACTATCTTCGTTATACTAAAGATAAAAATGTCGAAAAAGAAACAACTTAAATACGACAAAGCTTATTTACGAATTGCTAAAGAGTGGGGAAAGCTGTCATACTGTAAACGCAAACAGGTTGGAGCACTCATTGTAAAAGACAGAATGATTATTTCAGATGGTTATAATGGTACTCCAACAGGCTTTGAGAATTTTTGTGAAGATGAAGAAGGTTATACTAAATGGTATGTGCTTCACGCAGAAGCAAATGCTATTTTAAAAGTAGCCTCATCAACACAATCTTGCAGAGGAGCTACTTTGTATATTACCTTCTCTCCTTGTAAAGAGTGTAGTAAATTAATACATCAAGCAGGTATTGTAAGAGTTGTTTATGGGCAAAGTTATAAAGACGATTCGGGCTTAAAGTTTTTAGAAAAAGCAGGAATCGAACTAAAACTAATAGAAGATTTAAATGTGTAGTCATGTCGTTTAAAAAATTTTTACCAGTTATTTTGGGTGTTGCTATTGCAGCAGGAATCTTTATTGGAGGTAAATTAAATTTCACAGATACACCAGATAGACTTTTCTCGTCAAACAGCAAAAAAGATAAACTTAATAGACTTATTGATTATATAGAATATGAATATGTTGATGAAGTTAATACTGATAGTATAGTAGATGTTACAGTTAATGGTATTTTAGAAAACCTAGATCCACATTCGGTTTATATACCAAAAGAAGATTTAAAGCGAGTAACAGAAAACATGAAGGGTGATTTTGTAGGAATTGGAATTAATTTTTACACTTATAGGGATACAATAACTGTGATAAGAGCCATTGATAATGGGCCAAGTGATAAAGTAGGAATAAGAGGAGGAGATAGAATAGTTTACGCAAATGGAGATTCCATTTTCGGAAAGAAATTAACAGATGAACAAATCGTTAATCATCTTAAAGGACCAATAAATTCAAAAGTAGATTTAAAAATATATAGAAAAGGAGAGCCGGAACTTCTGGACTTTACTATAAAAAGAGATCATATTCCTATTAAAAGTGTTGATGCTGCTTATATGTTAAATGATAATCTAGGCTATATAAAAGTAAACCGTTTTGCTGAGACTACCTATAATGAATTTAAAGAAGAATTAGACAGACTTTTGGATTTAGGAATGACAGAGTTAGCTTTAGATTTAAGAGATAATCCTGGAGGTTTCATGAGTATTGCTGAACAAATTGTAGATGAATTTTTAGAAGATGATAAACTCATTTTATTTACAAAAAACAAACGCGGAAAAGTTGAGAAGGCCTTTGCAACAAAAAAAGGAGATTTTGAAAAAGGCAATGTATATGTGTTAATCAACGAAAATTCTGCATCAGCTGCTGAAATTGTTGCTGGAGCACTTCAGGATAATGATAAAGGTGTTATTGTTGGCCGTCGTTCTTATGGAAAAGGATTGGTTCAAAGAGAAATGGATTTAGGGGATGGAAGCGCAGTGAGATTAACAGTTTCCAGATATTATACACCTACTGGACGATCAATTCAAAGATCATATGAAAATGGAAATAAGGATTATTATGACGATTATTTTGATAGACTGGAAAACGGAGAGCTTCTCGACCCAGATAAAATAACAGTTGCAGATTCTTTAAAATTTAAAACTCCAAAAGGTAAGATTGTTTACGGAGGTGGGGGCATTATACCAGACATTTTTGTCCCTTTAGACAATAGTATGCAGAATGAAACATTAACCTATCTAAATAGACGAGGTTTTATTAGCTATTTTGTTTTTGAAGAACTTGAAAAAGATAGAACAAAATATGATGGGTTAGAAAAGCAAGATTTTATCGATAATTTCAGAGTTGATGATGATTTTGTTTTGGCATTTCAAGATTATTTAAACATCAGGACAGAATCTACAATTACTTTTGTGGCTTACCATGAAGAAATTAAACAATACATAAAAGCGGCTTTAGGTGACCAGCTTTTTGGTAATGGTACGTTTGACGAAATAATAAATCAATCAGATTTAATGATTGAAGAAGTTATAGAGTATAGTAAAGAACATAAGACAGATTAAATCTTATCGTGTACTTTTGTGTGCTCGCCATTATTCCAAAGCGTTAATATATCTGTGGCTACTTGAGAACCACTTCCAGCAGCTATGGCAAATTGACTTCGCCAACCAGCAAGAGTTCCTGTGACATACAAACCATTTTCAATAAGATGGTCTGTGTTTTTCAACCAAATTCTGTTTTTTCCAGCTTTAGCTCTCGGATGGGGTTTAATATATTTTTCTAAACCTTCAATAGTTATAAGATCAGAATATCCAACTGCAATTACTACAATTTTTGATGTGTAGATGTTTTTATTGGTTTCAACTGTAAAACCGTTGTCGAAACGAGATAGTTTAAACACTTTTTCTTTATCTATTTGTTCTACATGAGAATATAGAGCAGTGAGTTTTTCCTTTCCACTTTCTAAAATACTTTTTCCAGAGGTTTTTTCAGAAATACCCAAAACATTGTTCAGTAAAGCATCTTGTAAGTGAGATGCTCTTTGATGCACAATAATCCCAATTTTTTTGTCTTTAGCAAAGGCTTTTTCTTTGGCAGAACCTAAAACTAAAGCACAAGATAAACCAGATGCACCACCGCCAATTATTAAAGCATCAAACATTAATTTTTGTTTTTAGAGTGTTTTTCTATTCGTTTTGAAAGCCTCAAAATCTGCAACAACAATATAACACAAAATGAGGCTAGAATAGTAATTAAAGCAATAACACTATCGCCTTTAAAAGGGGTTTCAAAATTCACTTTTGTTATGTTGAAGACAATTAAAGTAATGGCGAGAATATGAAGTATAATGGATGCTATTTTCATTGATTAAACAAAAATAAGTTTTATGTTATGAGTAAACAATTTTACGGCTATGGCCAATAAAATAACACCAAAGATTTTTCTTATAATGTTAATTCCGTTTTGACCAATAAAACGTTCAATTCGTGCAGATGTTTTTAAAACAATATATATAACAATTACATTTAATACTACAGCAACAATAATATTTTGAATTGCAAATTCGGCTCTTAAAGAAAGTAAGGTAGTTAAACTTCCAGGCCCAGCAATTAAAGGAAATGCCAGTGGAAAAATGGTTGCACTCATTGGATTAATATCATCCTGTTTATAAAGTGTAATACCCAAAATCATTTCTAAAGCAATAAAAAATATGATAAAAGAACCTGCAATAGCAAAAGAATTTACATCTATACCAATAAGCTTTAAAATACTTTGTCCTAAAAACAAGAATAAAATCAAAATTACTCCTGAAATTATAGACGCTTTTTCACTTTGTATGTGTCCAACTTTTTTTCGTAAGTCTATAACAATAGGAATATTACCAATAATATCTATAACAGCAAATAAAACCATGAAAGCTGTAAATATCTCTTTAAAATTTAGTTGCATTTGGTTAGATTAAAAATTTTGGCAAAGGTCGTTATTTATAAATGATTATCCATGTTATTTAAATGTAAATTTTACTATAGATTTTTTATTATTAAGTAACCTACTAGCATTATATTTGTCCTATGTTTCAATTAGGTAAGACCATAGTTTCTGAAGATATCATTAAAAAAGATTTTGTCTGTAATTTATCAGCTTGTAAAGGCGCATGTTGCGTAGATGGAGATGCTGGAGCACCATTAGAAAAAGAAGAAGTCAAAATTCTAGAAGATATTTATGATAATGTAAAACCTTTTTTAAGAGAGGAAGGGATTAAAGCTATCGAGCTTCAAGGGAAGTACACAACATCCGAAGATAGTGAGTTTGAAACGCCTTTAATTAATGGAGCCGATTGCGCTTATGTTATTTTTGATGATAAAAAAACAGCACTATGTGCTATTGAAGAAGCTTATAATCAAGGAAAAATTAATTGGAAGAAACCAATTTCATGCCATTTATATCCTGTGCGAGTTAAAGATTACACCGAATTTTCTGCGGTTAATTATCATGAATGGCAAATTTGTGACGATGCCTGTGCCTTAGGTAAAGAATTACAGGTTTCTATCTATAAATTTGTTAAAGAAGCTCTTATTAGAAAATTTGGAGAGGATTGGTATATGGAATTGGAAAAAATTGCTCAAACTTTCAAGTAAAATTTCAATCAAGAAAATAAAATTTCATTTTTTTCACCTTTTTTTTTAATTTTTAAAATTTGTCTTAAGCCTTGTTTTTAAAGGATTTTTTATTTTTTTTATTTTTAAACACCTGGTAATCAACCATATAAATAAAAGCCTGAAAACACTAGTAAAATAAGAGATGTTAAGATTTGTTAAAAACTTGTTGACAACGTTTATAAAATACCCTTTCTTTTTTAAGGACAATTATCAATCTTTGTTGAAGGCAAAATAAAATAGATTTTTAAGTTTTTTAAGTTAAAAGAAAACGTTTTAGAAATCGATTTTTTTAAATTCGCCCTTTTTTATTCCTCTAAAGGGAAACATTAAATATTTTACGTTTTACTATTGATTTTTGAATAATTATGCATTATTCAAGTAGGAGTTTTAGTCTTAAATTTAAATTTTAACGAACATGGAAATTACGCAGATTATAAAAAGAGATTATGAAACAAGCCCATTTGTTTTGAGTAAAATTTCAAATGCTATTGAAAAGGCAATGATTTCTGTTGGAAATGGAACCAAAGAAGATGCAAATGCCATTTCTATAAATGTTTTAAAAGAATTATTAGAAAGAAAAGAAAAAGACTACAGATATGTTCCTACTGTAGAAGAAGTACAAGACATAGTAGAAGAAAAATTGATGAGTAGTGCTTTTCACGATGTTGCAAAGGCCTATATCTTATACAGAGACGAGCAAGCAAGAAACAGAAAAACAAATATTTTTGAAAAACGCATAAACTTAAAACCTTACGAATATCCTGCGCTTTACGAATATGTAGATGCTATTAGACACTCGTATTGGATTCATTCAGAATTTAACTTCACAAGTGATATCCAAGATTTTAAAGCTAGATTAACCGTTGTAGAACAAAATGCTATTAAAAATACGATGCTAGCTATTTCTCAAATTGAAGTGGCAGTAAAATCTTTTTGGGGAGATATTTATCATAAAATGCCAAAACCAGAAATAGGATCTGTTGGGTCGACGTTTGCCGAAAGTGAAGTTAGGCATCATGACGCTTACTCACACTTATTAGAAATATTAGGTCTTAATAACGAGTTTAAACACTTAAAGAAAAAACCTGTAATAATGAGGCGTGTTCACTATTTGGAAACCGCTTTAAAAAATGCAAAAAGTGAAAACAATAAAGAGTATGCAGAATCAATATTACTTTTCTCCTTGTTTATAGAGCATGTGTCATTGTTTTCACAGTTTTTAATTATCATGGCATTCAACAAATATAAAAATATGCTTAAAGGGATTTCAAATGTTGTAGAAGCCACTTCAAAAGAAGAACAAATCCATGGTGATTTTGGAATTGATATCATAAGAATTATAAATGACGAAAACCCAACGTGGTTTGATGAGGAACATAGCACTTTAGTACAAGGATTATGTGAAGAAGCGTTTAAATCTGAAAGTAAGCTTATCGATTGGATATTTGAAGCAGGCGAATTAGAGTTTTTACCAAAAGATGTTATTAATGAGTTTATAAAAAACAGATTCAATAATTCATTAGAAAGTATTGGTATTGACAAAGTGTTTGATGTAAACAAAAAATTATTAGAACAAACTGAATGGTTTGACGATGAAATCATAGGAACAAAACACGGAGACTTTTTCGTGAAGCGTTCTATCAACTATAGCAAAAGAACTAAAAGTATAACAAGTGATGACCTATTTTAAAAAATGAACAACTACACTAACCAAGACGTTGACAACAACGTAAACCAAGAACTAGCAAAAGACTCCAACTACAACGAATTAATTAAAGCCAGAAAAGAGACCAGACAAGAAACTAACAACCAAGAACCAGAAATAAAATGGTTAACAGAACACAGTCGTAAGTTTTTATCATCAGGATATCTTACCGAAGGAACAAAGCCAGAGGAGAGAATTAGAGAAATTGCAGACAGAGCAGAACAAATCTTAAAGATTGATGGTTTTGCAGATAAGTTCTATGGTTACATGGCTGAAGGCTATTATTCATTAGCATCACCAGTTTGGTCTAACTTTGGAAAAAGGCGTGGTTTGCCAATTAGTTGTTTTGGTTCTCACATTTCTGATGATATGGGCGATATTCTTTACACGCAATCTGAAGTAGGAATGATGTCTAAACTTGGTGGTGGTACGTCTGGGTATTTTGGGAAGTTACGTCATAGAGGTGCTCCAGTAAAAAACAACGGAGAATCTTCAGGTGCTGTTCATATCATGCAGCTGTTTGAAAAAATGGTAGATGTTGTAAGTCAAGGTTCTGTACGTCGAGGACGTTTTTCCCCATATTTACCAATTGAGCATAATGATATTCATGAGTTTTTAGAAATAGGTACAGAAGGAAACCCAATCCAAGAGTTAACACATGGTGTTACAGTTGGTGATAAATGGATGCAAGAAATGGTAGATGGCGATGTAGATAAAAGAGCTATTTGGGCAAAAGTTTTACAACGTAGAGGTGAGATAGGGTATCCTTATATTTTCTTTAAAGATAATGCAAACAATGGCGCAGCCGATGTTTATAAAGACAAAAATTTAGAAGTATATGCAAGTAACTTATGTACAGAAATTATGTTACCTT
>DATGBV010000108.1:0-14271 GCA_035312485.1 Flavobacteriaceae bacterium
TAATAGGTCCTAGGGTTGAACAATTTGCACCAAAACGGGCAGACATTCCAGAATACTACAAAACAAAAGACTTCGATTCTGTCATCTCATTAAAAGCAGAAACACATAATTTTCCAACTACTGTTGAACCTTTTAATGGAGCAGCAACAGGCTCTGGTGGCGAAATTCGAGATAGGCTTGCAGGTGGAAAAGGCTCAATTCCTTTAGCTGGCACAGCTGTTTATATGACGTCTTATTCACGTTTGGAAGGAGATAGACCTTGGGAAAAAGCCATGAAAGAACGTGATTGGTTATATCAAACTCCAATTGATATCTTAATAAAAGCAAGCAATGGAGCTTCAGATTTTGGAAACAAGTTTGGGCAACCTCTAATTTGTGGTTCGGTTTTAACATTCGAACATGAAGAGGATGCTCGAAAATTAGGATTCGATAAAGTGATCATGCAGGCTGGAGGTATTGGCTATGGCAAAGCAGACCAAGCGCTTAAAGACATACCTAAAGAAGGTGACAAAATAGTTATTCTTGGTGGTGAAAACTACCGAATAGGAATGGGAGGAGCTGCGGTTTCGTCTGCGGATACTGGCGAATTTGCTTCAGGAATAGAACTCAACGCAGTACAAAGAAGTAATCCTGAAATGCAAAAACGTGCAGCCAATGCTGTTCGTGGCATGGTTGAAAGTGATGAAAATTATATTGTTTCTATTCATGATCATGGTGCTGGAGGACATTTGAATTGTTTATCGGAATTAGTAGAAGAAACTGGTGGTAATATAGATTTGGATGCTTTGCCTATTGGAGACCCAACATTGTCTGATAAAGAAATTATTGGTAACGAGTCTCAAGAGAGAATGGGATTAGTTATTGCTGAAAAACATATAGATACCTTACAAAGAATTGCTGAACGAGAACGTTCGCCAATGTATACTGTTGGTGATGTTACAGGAGATGACAGATTTACGTTTGAATCTAAAACTAATGGTCATAAACCAATGGATTTAGCTATGGAAGATATGTTTGGTAGTTCTCCAAAAACTGTAATGACAGATAAAACGGTTAATAGAATTTACAATGAAGTTGATTATAATTCAAATGAAATATTAGATTATTTAGACCAAGTATTACAGCTGGAATCTGTAGCTTGTAAGGATTGGCTAACAAATAAAGTAGACCGTTGTGTTGGCGGAAAAGTTGCCAAACAACAATGTGCAGGACCATTGCAATTGCCACTTAATAATGTTGGTGTAATGGCTTTAGATTATAAAGGAAAGGAAGGAATTGCAACTTCGGTTGGCCATTCACCTATTTCAGGATTGATAAATCCTAAAGCTGGAAGTAGAAATGCAATTGCAGAAGCCTTAACTAATATTATTTGGGCACCTTTAAAAGATGGGTTACAATCTGTTTCTTTGTCTGCAAACTGGATGTGGCCTTGTAAAAATGAAGGTGAAGATGCCAGATTATATGAAGCTGTTGAAGCGGTTTCAGAGTTTGCTATTGATTTAGGAATTAATGTTCCAACTGGAAAGGATTCATTGTCCATGAAACAAAAGTATCCTGACGAAGAAGTCATTGCTCCTGGAACGGTTATTATTTCGGCTGCTGGAAACTGTAACGATATTTCTAAAGTTGTTGAACCTGTTTTTCAAAAAAACGCTGGAGATATTTATTATATAAATTTATCTCAAGACGATTTCAAATTAGGTGGAAGTGCTTTTGCTCAAATCTTAAATAAAATTGGGAAAGACACACCTACAGTTAAAAATACTGCTCAATTTAAAAACACTTTTAATACAATTCAGCAATTAATTAAAGACGATAAAATTGTTGCAGGACATGATGTGGCTTCTGGTGGTTTAATTACCACATTACTGGAACTATGTTTTGCCGATAACGATCTAGGAGCAGAATTAAATTTAAGTGATTTAGAAGAAAAAGACTCGATAAAACTCTTATTCTCTGAAAACTCTGGAATAGTCTTTCAAGCGAAAGATCCTTCAATAGAAAGAACTCTGACAGATGCAAATATTGAATTTTTCAATATTGGAAAAGTTATTGAAAGTGATGTGTTAAGCATTATTAACAATGCAGAAGTATTTACCTTAACGGTTTCCAGGTTGCGTGATGTTTGGTACAAGACCTCTTTCCTACTCGACCAGAAACAAACAGCAAATGGTTTAGCACAAGAGCGTTACAATAATTATAAAAATCAGCCGCTTCAATATACATTTCCAAAACATTTTACAGGTAAATTAGAAGACGTCATTGCGAACACAGTGAAGCAATCTGTCAAAATGGATGATGAGATTGCCACGTCGCAAACTCCTCGCAATGACAGAAAGAAGCCAAAAGCTGCTATACTTCGTGAAAAAGGAAGTAATTCAGAACGTGAAATGGCAAATGCAATGTATTTAGCAGGCTTTGATGTGAAAGACGTACACATGACCGATTTAATTTCTGGTCGTGAAACTTTAGATGATATTCAGTTTTTAGGTGCTGTAGGAGGATTTAGTAATAGTGATGTATTAGGTTCTGCCAAAGGTTGGGCTGGTGCAATTAAATACAACGAGAAAGCCAATAAAGTGATTCAAAATTTCTTTGAAAGAGAAGACACTCTTTCTGTTGGAATCTGCAATGGTTGTCAGTTATTCATGGAATTAGAAGAAATAAACCCAGAACATGAAATTCATGGCAAGATGGCTTATAATGATTCTGGAAAACATGAAAGTGCTTTCACATCAGTGAAAATTCAAGAAAACAATTCAGTAATGCTTTCTACATTAGCTGGAAGTACTTTAGGTGTTTGGATAAGTCACGGTGAAGGAAAGTTTGATCTACCATATACTGAAGACAAATACCATATTGTTGCTAAATATAGTTATGAAAACTATCCTCACAATCCAAATGGTTCAGATTTTAATGCTGCTATGATGTGCGATAAAACAGGTCGCCATTTGGTAACCATGCCACATATAGAACGCTCAACTTTCCAATGGAACTGGGCATATTATCCCAATGAAAGAAAAGATGAGGTCTCTCCTTGGCTAGAAGCTTTTGTAAATGCTAGGGAATGGATAGAAAGCAATTTATAATAATATTGTAAAAAACGGCTTATAATTTTACATTCTCTTTTTTAACCGCATTTGAAAATCCTTTTTTATTTCATAATTTGCAAGTGTACAAACTAGACATTGCTTGATGAAACAGATAACACGACTTTTTGATTTTCCCTATTATCAATTAGAAAAATATAATTTAGAAAAAGCCTTTACTTCTAAATACAATGGAAAATGGCAATCTGTCTCAACACAAGAATATGTTAATCAAGTTAATGCTTTTAGTCGCGGCTTATTGCGTTTAGGTGTTCAGCCCAATGATAAAATTGCTGTTATTTCTACCACAAATAGAACTGAATGGAATGTTACAGATATAGGCATTCTACAAATTGGAGCGCAAAATGTGCCTATTTACCCTACTATCTGCAAAGAAGACTATGAATACATTTTAAATCATTCTGAAGCAACCCTTTGCTTTGTTTCTGATACTACTATTTTAGAAAAATTAAATGCAATTAAAAAAAACACCAAACTAAAAGCTGTATATACATTTAATGAAATTGAAAATGAATCACATTGGAAAGAAGTTTTAAAATTAGGAAGTGACGAATCTAACCAAGATGTCGTTGAAGATAGAAAGAATCAAGTAAAACCAGATGATTTAGCAACAATCATTTATACTTCGGGAACAACAGGTACTCCCAAAGGTGTTATGCTTTCACATAAAAATATAGTGTCTAATGTTATAGATAGCGAAAAGCGTGTGCCATTTGATTATGGTAAATCTAAGGCCTTAAGCTTTCTCCCAGTTTGTCATGTCTTTGAACGTATGATTTTATACTTATACCAATATTGCGGTGTTGAAATCTATTTTGCAGAGTCTATAGAAGCAATGAGTGACAATCTAAAAGAAGTTAAACCAAATGTTATGACAGGTGTACCGCGCTTATATGAAAAAGTCTATGATAAGATTGTGGCTAAAGGAAGTGAATTAACAGGTTTAAAAAAGACACTTTTCTTTTGGGCAATAGATTTGGGTTTAAAATATGAACCTTATGGAACTAACGGATGGTGGTATGAAAAACAACTAAAACTGGCAAGAAAGCTTATTTTTAGTAAATGGAAAGAAGGTTTAGGAGGTAATCTGGAACTTATGGTGTCTGGAAGTGCAGCATTACAGCCTAGATTGACAAGAATATTTGCAGCAGCTGAAATGCCTATAATGGAAGGTTATGGTTTAACAGAAACTTCACCTGTTGTTTCTGTAAATGATCAGAGAAATAAAGGCTTTAAAATAGGAACCGTTGGACGCATTATAGACAATGTTGATGTGAGAATTGCTGAAGATGGAGAAATTCTTGTAAAAGGCCCCAATGTGATGCAAGGCTATTATAAGGATAAAGAGAAAACAGATGAAGTCATGACTGGCGACTATTTTCATACAGGTGATATAGGAGAAATAGATGCTGAAGGGTTTTTAAAAATTACAGACAGAAAAAAGGAAATGTTTAAAACCTCTGGAGGAAAATACGTGGCTCCTGCTTTAATTGAAAACCAATTAAAACAATCTCGATTTATAGAACAGGTTATGGTAATAGGTGAAGGTGAAAAAATGCCTGCTGCTATTATACAACCAAATTTTGAATTCATAAAAGATTGGGTTATACGAAAGAAAAAAGAAGTAAAACCAGATTACGAATCTATTGCTTCATCACAAATTGTTCGAGATAGAATACAGAAAGAAGTAGATTTAGCTAATAGCAATTTTGGAAAATGGGAGCAGATTAAAACTTTTGAACTAACACATGATGTTTGGTCTGTTGAGTCTGGCCATTTGACTCCTACAATGAAAATAAAGAGAAAGGTGATTAAAGAAAAATATCTAAATCTTTACAACAAAATTTATAATTAACTTTCTCTCTTACACCATTTCTGTACATTAAAATTTTAATTATAATACAACATCATTACAAATTGATATATTAATAATTATAAGTGGATATTTTAAGTAAGTTCATAAGTTTTTAATTAAAAAATTATCAAGTTCATATTTTTTTGATATTTTTAGAGCACTAACTAATAAAATTATAAACAATGAAAACAAAAAATTTTGTAGTTTCCGGTGTTGTCGGAGGTATTGTAGACTTTCTTCTAGGATGGTTGTTTTATGGAATGATTTTTAAAGACACATTTCCACAACCAGAAGAACACTCTAATACAATGATTATGATATTTCTAGGCTGTCTTACCTTTGGATTATTTGTAGCCTACATCTTTACGAAATGGGCTCAAATAACCACTTTGGCCACTGGAGCCAAAGCAGGAGCAGTAATTGGTTTATTTATTGGCTTATTTTATAATTTCTTTAATATGGCAATGGATTCAAGCGCAACATTTGAGTTAATGGCTCTTGATGTAGTTATTGGAATTGTTATGTCGGCTATAGTAGGTGCAGCTATAGGTCTAGTAAATGGCAAACTAGGATAAGAATAAATTATATTTAAAGACCACCTCTAGCGAGGTGGTTTTTTTGTTTAAAAGTTAATATTTTTTTTTATATTTATTATGCATGCATAATAAATTTTTGTATATTTGAATGCAAAATTTCAATACATGAAGGATAAAACAATTGATTACGTTTTCAGAACTACCTGGTTAGCCATTAACAAAATGTACAATGAAGAAGCGGCGCAATTTGATACTACCATGGCTACTGGTTTTGCTTTGTTAAGCATTGACCCAGAAAATGGAACACCATCCACTTCTCTTGGCCCTAAAATGGGTATGGAAGCTACTAGTCTTTCCAGAACATTAAAAACAATGGAAGAAAAGGGGTTGATTGAGCGCAAACCAAACCCTCAAGATGGTCGTGGTGTTATTATTCACTTAACCGAATTTGGTCGTGAAAAACGTGCATATTCAAGAGAAAAAGTTTTAACCTTCAACGAAACCATTCGTGAAAATATTTCTCAAGACAAACTGGATCACTTTTATGAAGTTGCAGAGCTTATAAACAATATGATCTCCAATAAAAAAATATATAACCAAAAAGAACAACATACACTTAAATAACATGAGTAAACGAATCATAAAAAAAGTAGCTGTTATTGGTTCAGGAATTATGGGAAGTGGTATTGCTTGTCATTTTGCAAATATTGGTGTGGAAGTACTTCTACTTGATATTGTACCACGAGAACTTAACGATACTGAAAAAGCCAAAAGTTTAACGCTTGAGGATAAAGTGGTAAGAAATCGTTTAGTTAACGATTCACTTCAAGGCGCACTAAAATCAAAGCCATCTCCTATTTATCATCAGAAATTTGCGAGCAGAATTACAACAGGAAATTTAGAAGATGACATTTCAAAAGTGAAAGATGTTGATTGGATTATTGAAGTTGTTGTAGAACGCTTGGATATTAAAAAACAAGTATTCGAAAACCTTGAAAAACATAGAACTCCTGGAACCATAATTACATCCAATACGTCTGGTATTCCAATAAAATTCATGAGTGAAGGACATAGTGAAGATTTTCAAAAACATTTCTGTGGAACACATTTCTTCAATCCTGCGCGTTATTTAAAATTGTTCGAGATTATTCCAGGTCCAAAAACATCACAAGACGTTTTAGGTTTCCTAAACGGTTATGGTGAGCAATTTCTAGGTAAGACATCAGTAATTGCTAAAGACACACCTGCTTTTATTGGAAATCGCATTGGAATCTTTGGTATTCAAAGTTTATTTCATCAAGTAAAAGAACTTGGTTTAACTATAGAAGACGTAGATAAATTAACTGGTCCAGTAATTGGTCGGCCGAAATCAGCAACATTCAGAACGGTTGATGTGGTAGGTTTAGATACTTTAGTTCATGTCGCTAATGGCATTTATGAAAACTGCCCAGATGATGAAGCTCATGAACTATTTAAACTTCCTGATTTCATCAATACCATGGTGGAAAACAAGTGGTTAGGAAGCAAAACCGGACAAGGGTTTTATAAAAAAGTAAAAGGTGAAGATGGTAAAAGTGAGATTCTATCCTTGGATCTTGATACCATGGAATATAGAAAAAAGAAATCGGCAAAATTTGCTACTTTAGAATTAACCAAAACGGTTGATAAAGTTATAGACCGCTTCCCTATTCTAGTCTCTGGAAAAGATAAAGCTGGTGAATTCTACAGAAAGAATTTTTCAGCCATGTTTGCATATGTTTCTAATAGAATTCCAGAAATCACAGACGATTTATACAAAATAGATGATGCCATGAAAGCTGGATTTGGTTGGCAACATGGTCCTTTCCAAATTTGGGACGCCATAGGTGTTGAAAAAGGAATAGATATAATGAAAGCTCAAGGTCTTGAGCCAGCGGCTTGGGTAAATGATATGTTAGCCTCTGGGAACAAGTCATTTTATACTGTGAAAGATGGAGCAACTTATGTTTATGATATTCCTAAAAAAATACAAGAGAAAATTCCAGGTCAAGATAGTTTTATCATACTGGATAATATCAGAAAATCTAACGAAGTCTTTAAAAATTCAGGTGTTGTTATTGAAGATTTAGGTGATGGTATTTTGAACTGCGAATTCCAAAGTAAAATGAATACCATAAGTGGTGATGTTTTAGCAGGATTAAATAAAGCTGTTGATCTAGCTGAAAAGGATTTTCAAGGTTTGGTAATTGGTAACCAAGCAGCAAATTTCTCGGTTGGTGCCAATATTGGAATGATTTTCATGATGGCTGTAGAACAGGAATATGACGAACTCAACATGGCTATCAAATATTTTCAGGATACTATGATGCGCATGCGCTATTCTTCAATACCAACTATTTCTGCACCTCATGGAATGACCTTGGGTGGTAGTTGTGAATTATCATTACATGCAGATAAAATAGTTGCTGCTGCCGAAACTTATATTGGTTTGGTTGAGTTTGGCGTTGGTGTTATTCCTGGTGGTGGTGGTTCTAAAGAAATGACGCTTCGTGCTCAAGATTTATTCCAAAAAGGTGATGTAGAGCTTAATATACTACGAGAGCACTTTTTGACTATTGCTATGGCAAAGGTTTCAACTTCTGCTTATGAAGCTTATGATAATAATATTCTTCAAAAAGGAAAAGACATTGTTGTTGTTAATAAAGATAGGCAGATTGCTACTGCAAAAGCCTATGCAAAATTAATGGCAGAACAAGGCTATACTCAACCTGTAAAACGTAATGACGTCAAAGTATTAGGTAAGCAAGCACTTGGACTCTTTTTAGTTGGAACAGATTCAATGGAAGCAAGCAATTATATAAGTGAGCATGATCAAAAAATTGCTAATAAATTGGCTTATGTTATGGCTGGAGGTGATTTGTCAGAACCAACTAATGTAAGTGAGCAATATTTATTGGATTTAGAACGTGAAGCTTTCTTAAGTCTTTGTACTGAAAGAAAAACACTAGAGCGCATTCAACACATGTTGAAAACAGGAAAACCTTTAAGAAACTAAAAAATGAAACAAGCATATATAGTAAAAGCATACAGAACAGCTGTTGGTAAAGCACCAAGAGGTGTGTTCCGTTTCAAAAGAACAGACGAGTTAGCTTCAGAAACCATCAAGTATATAATGAACGAACTGCCAGATTTTGATGCTAAACGTGTTGATGATGTTATGGTTGGTAATGCGATGCCTGAAGGTTCTCAAGGCTTAAACATGGGACGCTTAATTTCGTTAATGGGATTGGATATTGTAGATGTACCTGGAGTAACGATTAATCGTTTTTGTTCATCTGGAATTGAAACTATTGGTATGGCGACTGCAAAAATCCAAGCAGGAATGGCTAATTGCATTATTGCTGGTGGTGCAGAAAGTATGAGTTCTGTTCCTATGTCTGGATACAAGCCAGAACTCAATTACGATATCGTAAATTCTGGCCATGCTGATTATTATTGGGGAATGGGAAATACCGCCGAAGCTGTAGCCAATCAATACAAAGTTTCTCGTGAAGATCAAGATGAGTTTTCTTATAACTCACACATGAAAGCCTTAAAAGCCCAAGCAGAAAATAGATTCCAAGACCAAATAGTACCCATTAAAGTGGAGCAAACCTACGTAGATGAAAATGGTAAAAAAGCGACTAAATCTTATACTGTAACCAAAGACGAAGGTCCTCGAAAAGGCACTAGCCTTGAAGCATTGGCAAAATTAAGACCAGTATTTGCTCAAGGTGGTAGCGTTACTGCTGGTAACTCTTCACAAATGAGTGATGGTGCTGCGTTTGTTATGGTCATGAGTGAAGATTTGGTAAAAGAATTAAACCTTGAACCTATTGCTAGATTAGTAAGTTATGCAGCAGCAGGTGTCGAACCTCGTATTATGGGAATTGGTCCTGTAAAAGCCATTCCAAAAGCTTTGACACAAGCCAATTTAAAACAACATGATTTAGAACTTATAGAGCTTAACGAAGCTTTTGCCTCACAATCACTAGCTGTAATTCGTGAATTAGGATTAAATCCTGATATCGTAAATGTAAACGGTGGAGCCATAGCTTTAGGACATCCATTGGGATGTACTGGAACTAAATTATCAGTACAATTATTTGATGAAATGCGAAAGCGGGAAATGAAAGGAAAATATGGTGCTGTAACAATGTGTGTAGGTACTGGGCAAGGCGCTTGTGGTATTTTCGAATTTTTAAACTAAATAGAACTTAATACAAAAATATAAAATGGAAGCAACTGAAAAAGACATCTTAAGAGGAGGTCAATTCCTAGTAAAAGAAACAAAATGCGAAGACGTATTTACTCTTGAAGATTTTTCAGAAGAACAAAAGATGATGAAAGAATCGGTTATTGAGTTTAATGACCGAGAGATTATCCCTCATAAACCTCGTTTTGAAGCAAAAGATTACGCCTTAACCGAAGAATGTATGCGTAAGGCTGGCGAACTTGGATTTTTAAGTGTAGCTGTTCCGGAAGCCTATGGTGGACTCGGAATGGGATTTGTTTCAACGGTTTTAACATGCGACTATATTTCAAGCGGAACAGGTTCTTTCAGTACAGCATTTGGTGCACATACAGGCATTGGCACATTACCAATTACTTTATATGGTACGGAAGAACAAAAACAAAAATATGTTCCTAAACTTGCCACTGGCGAGTGGTTTGGTTCATATTGCTTAACAGAGCCAAGTGCAGGCAGTGACGCCAATTCCGGTAAAACCACTGCGACTCTATCTGAAGATAAAACACATTATAAAATTAACGGTCAGAAAATGTGGATTTCAAATGCTGGTTTCTGTCGTTTAATGATAGTTTTTGCTCGTATCGAAGACGATAAAAACATAACAGGATTTATTGTTGAATACGATCCTGAAAATCCTAATGGTATTACTTTAGGTGAAGAAGAACATAAGTTAGGAATCCATGCATCTTCAACAAGACAAGTGTTTTATAATGATACTGTTGTTCCTGTAGATAATATGTTAGCTGGTCGCGGTGAAGGTTTTAAAATTGCAATGAATGCGCTTAATGTAGGTCGCATAAAATTGGCTGCGGCATGTTTAGACTCTCAAAGACGCATTACTACTACTGCTGTTCAATATGCTAATGAACGTAAGCAATTTAAAACTAAAATTTCTGATTTTGGCGCTATCAAAATTAAGCTGGCCGAAATGGCAACAAATGCTTATGTTGGAGAGTCTGCTACCTATAGAGCTTCAAAGAACATTGAAGACCGCATTGCTTTACGTATAGCAGCAGGAAATTCACATCAAGAAGCAGAACTAAAAGGTGTTGAAGAGTATGCTATAGAATGCTCCATTTTGAAAGTTGCTGTATCTGAAGATGTTCAAAATTGCTCCGACGAAGGCATACAAATTTTTGGTGGCATGGGCTTCTCTAAAGAAACACCTATGGAAGCTGCTTGGAGGGACGCTCGTATTGCCAGAATTTATGAAGGCACTAATGAAATTAACCGAATGTTATCAGTAGGTATGTTGGTAAAAAAAGCAATGAAAGGCCATGTGGATTTATTAGGTCCTGCCCAAGCTGTTCAAGAAGAATTGATGGGCATACCTTCATTTGACACACCAGATTATTCTGAATTGTTTTCAGAAGAAAAGGACATGATCAAAAAGCTAAAGAAAACGTTTTTAATGGTTGCAGGTGCTGCTGTGCAAAAATTTGGACCAGATATAGAAGAACAGCAACAATTGTTGGTTGCTGCGGCAGATATTCTAATCGAAATTTATATGGCAGAATCTGCTATTCTTCGTACAGAGAAAAATGCAAAACGCTTTGGTGAGAAAGAACAATCAGTACAAATAGCAATGGCTAAATTATATTTATACCAAGCTGTAGAAACTATTGAGAAAAAGGGAAAAGAAAGTATTATCTCTTTTGCTGAAGGCGACGAACAACGCATGATGCTTATGGGATTGAAGCGTTTTACAAAGTATCAAAACTATCCAGATATTGTTGATTTACGTAACGAAATTGCCGAAAAAGTAAAAGGCGAAAACAAATACTGCTTTTAATAGCAGCTATATTGACTAATTCAAAATGATGAAAGAGTCAGTTCATTTCTTTGAACTGGCTTTTTTTATTTTTTAACTTTGAGAAAATTAATAATAGTAAAAATTATAATATATGTCATTACCAGAATTATACTTTAAAAATGATGAAGAATGGCGGAATTGGCTGCATGAAAACCATGGCAGTTCACAAGGGGTATATCTTATTTTTTATAAAGTAGCACATGAAAATGAAAGCATGCGTTGGGAAGAAGCAGTAAAGGTAGCTTTATGTTATGGTTGGATAGATTCTACAGTAAAAAGTTTGGGTAATGGAAAACGTCGGCAATATTTTACACCTCGAAACCCAAAAAGCGTTTGGAGTGCGCTTAATAAAAAGTATATAAAAGAACTTATTAAAGATGACTTAATGCATCAAAGCGGCCTTGAAAAAATAAAGATTGCTAAACAAAATGGAAGTTGGACAGCTTTAGATCATGTTGAAAACGAAGTTGTTCCAGAAGATTTAAAAATAGCATTTGATAATACTCCAAAAGCATTTGAAAATTACAAAAACTTTGCACCATCATATAGGAAAGGTTATTTGTATTGGCTTAATCATGCAAAGCGTGAAGCCACAAGAGAAAAGCGCATCAATGAAATAATCAAGTTGTGCAAAGCCAACATTAAAACAAGAGGTAACTGGTAAGCTATTTATTACTCAACTCGTTTGAGCAAATCTAAATCTTCAATTTTAATTTGTTTTCCAGATGTAGAAATTAATCCTTCCTTTTTAAATTGTGATAAAATTCTTATAGCAGACTCTGTAGCAGTTCCAACAATGTTGGCATAATCTTCCCTTGACAGTATAACGTTTAGATAACCTTGTTCGTTAACTCCAAAATTATCAAAAATATAAACTAAAGTTTCAGCCAAGCGTTGCTTCACTGATTTTTGTGCCATATTAACAATTATGTCGTCCGCAATTTTAAGCTCGTCAGCCATATCCTTAAGCATATCCATTGAAAACCTTACATTTTGCTGAAGATCATGTATAATCTCATGCTTGGGTATAAAGCACACTTCCATATCATTAATTGCAATAGCACTTAAATTTGCAGCTTCTTCAGAAATTAAAGATCGTTGCCCTAACAAATCACCTCTTACAACTAGCTTTACTATTTGGTCTTTACCATTAGCACTTAATTTAGAAAGTTTGCATACGCCATCTTTTATACAATACACACCATTAATCATTTCGCCTTCTTCAAAAATAGTTTGGCCTTTCTTAATGGTCTTTGTGGTTTTACATCCAGAAACCCTTACTAAATCTTCTTTAGTTAAGGATTTCAATGAATTAAACTGACGAATAATACACTGATCACATTTACTCATACCTAAAAATGTTCGGTAAAGTTAGTAAAAACATGACAAATATCATATATTGTTTTCACATGTTTTGTGACTTTTGTTGAAGGTAAAATGAGCAAATATTATGGGCAAGGCTACTTGTTTTCACTGTGGCGATATATGTAATTCTAAACAATTTACGGTTGACGACAAATTCTTTTGTTGTAATGGCTGTAAAACCGTTTATGAAATTTTTTCTAAAAATGATTTAACTTGTTACTACGATTTACAATCAGCACCAGGAAGCACACCTAAAGAAGTTCAAGGGAAATATGATTTCATTTCTCAAGAAAATATCATAGAAAAACTCACTGAATTTAATGATGGTAAAACTCAAATTGCAACATTATATATTCCATCAATACATTGTAGTTCTTGCATTTGGATTTTAGAAAACCTCAACAAACTCAACCCTTACATTACTGCGTCGCAAGTGAATTTTGGAAAGAAAAATGTTAGGATCACCTATAACTGCCAACATTATTCTCTAAAAGAAGTTGTTTTAGTATTGAGTTCAATTGGATACGAGCCCTATATTTCGTTAGACGATTTTCAAACTGGAAATCAACAAATAAACAGACAACTTATTTATAAGTTAGGTGTTGCAGGGTTTGCCTTTGGCAATGTCATGTTCTTATCATTCCCGGAATATTTTGAAGTTGGTGAATTCTGGCTAGAACAATACAAGCATTTATTCCGTTGGCTCATGTTTGCTTTCTCTTTACCTGTGGTTTTTTATGCTGCACAAGATTATTTTATTTCTGCATTTAAAGGTCTTCACTCAAAACTATTAAATATTGATGTCCCTATTGCACTTGGAATTTCAGTTTTGTTTATTAGAAGTGCAGTTGAAATATTTTTTGATTTAGGCTCTGGATTTTTTGACAGTCTTACAGGATTAGTATTTTTCCTTTTACTTGGCAAATTTTTTCAGCAAAAAACCTATTCATTTTTATCATTTGAACGTGATTATAAATCTTATTTCCCAATTGCCGTTACAAAAATTGATAATGGCATAGAAACTCCTACTCAAGTTTATGAAATTAAAAAAGGTGATAGACTACTCATTAGGAATGAAGAGCTCATTCCTGTTGATGGCATTTTAATTAATGGTAAAGCACGAATTGATTATAGTTTTGTTACAGGTGAGTCTGAAACCATAAGTAAAAAATCTGGTGATAAACTTTTTGCAGGTGGCAAGCAAACGGCTGGAGTAATTGAAATGGAAGCCATCAAATCGGTTGAGCAAAGCTACCTAACACAGTTATGGAGTAATGATGTATTTAATAAAAATAAAGAAAGTGGCTTCACCACACTTACCA
>DATGBV010000109.1:0-6245 GCA_035312485.1 Flavobacteriaceae bacterium
TTTTACAAATCCAACACTGTGTGGTTCCTATGCATTAATTAAACCAAATGGCCAAACATTGATTAGAAATGGAGAGTTTAGACCTGATTGGATGGCTAATCATTTAAAAAGTGAAAACTGGAATGTGTTTTTCAATAGATAATCTAACTACTTTTCACATCAAATGCATCTCTCATTGCATTTCCAATAAGCATGAATGCAACAACTAAACTCATTATACAAAGCCCTGGAATAATTGCTAAATAAGGTTTTCCAAGAATAATGTAATTGTAATGGTCTTTTATCATTGCTCCCCAACTAGCCATTGGAGGTTGAGCTCCAATTCCTAAAAAACTTAATCCGCTTTCAATTAATATTGCTGCGGCAAAGTTGGCAGCAGAAATAACTATAATAGGTGACATGATATTAGGCAAGATGTGCTTTGTTATAATTCTAAAATCATTAAATCCAAGTGCTTTTGCGGCCGTGACATATTGCATTTCCTTTGCACTAATAATTTGACCTCTAACTACTCTAGCTACTTCTACCCACATGGTAAGGCCTACAGCTATAAAAACTTGCCAAAAGCCTTTTCCTAAAGCCAATGTTATTGCAATAACAAGTAATAGCGTAGGAATAGACCAAGTAACATTGATAATCCACATTATTATAGCATCTATTTTACCACCAAAATATCCAGCAATACTTCCCATTGTGATTCCAATTGCCAAAGAAATAAAAACGGCTATGAAGCCTATAAAAAAAGAAATCCTTGCGCCTATGAGTATTCTGCTTAATAAATCTCTTCCGTATTTATCTGTTCCTAAAATAAATTTTTTGGTTTGAACTAAATCTTCTATTGAATGATTTGGAAATTCTGAAAGATCTATAGTTTTTGTTATGCCTTCTAAACCATCTGAAGCATATTCTGTGTAAACAAGCTTATTGTTTTCTGTATTAAAAATGGAAATTGGTATTTCTGTATCTGTATTTTTTTTTCCAAAAAAAAGTTGACTTAAAAAACCCTGATCTCTATCGGTTTTTGATGGAAGTGTAATCATCTTAACTTCAAAACCTGGTTTTTTTGAATGAATTGCCAAATGCATTTGATTTGCATTTTGAGAATCATCTGGTGCAAAAACGTAGGCAAAAATGGAAACTAAACCAACAAATAAGATAAATGCAAAACTAAAAACGCCCCTAAAGTCTTTTTTAAACTTTTGGAGCGCTAATTGTTTTAATGAGCGAGACTGATTACTCATAATATAGTTTAATCTTTTACGACAGCCACTTTATTAATTGAATAAGACATTTTTAAATCTTCTAATACATTTAAAGCTTCCTCAATGTAGACGTCCTGACTTAAACTTTCATGCCAACGTTCTCTTTTAATTTTTAAAACTGAATCTTGTATAAATAAATTTTTCTCATAAGGTAAAGATTCAAAAGTTAAGTTGGTTTTATAATCGGATATTACATCAAACTTCTTTATTTCTACTTCGTTCTTATCAAGTTTAGATTTATATTCTTCAAAATTCAAAGAGTAAGATTTTATATCCATATTATTTTTTACCCACATTGCATACTCTTCAATAAGATTTAACTGTTCATTATTGCTCATGCGTTCCTTACTTTTAGTAATAGTAGTTTCATAATCAAAATAACTATCCCATACTTTGTAATTAGCTGGATCTATTTCATCCCAAGGTAATGGGTTTTCCCAATCTTTTTCGCCTACAGGAATAAAACTCCAGCGATCTGGTACAACAACATCACTTTTAACGCCTTCCAACTGAACTGAACCTCCATTAATTCTATAATATTTTTGAGTGGTAAGTTTCAAGGCTCCTAAATCACCACTAGTGTTATTTCTAACCATTCTGTTAAGGTCCATAACTTGCTGCACTGTACCTTTACCATATGTTTGTTTACCTCCAATAATAATTGCCCTTTTATAATCTTGCATTGCAGCAGCCATAATTTCCGAAGCAGAAGCAGATAATTCATTAACCAAAATTACTAATGGTCCATCCCAAACGATGGATTTATCTCTGTCTTTTAGCACTTCTTTAGGTTCTCCTGTAGCCCTTACCTGAACTATGGGACCGTCTTTAATAAACAAGCCCGCCATATCTATTACAGCTTGTAAAGACCCTCCACCATTATCGCGTAAATCTAATACCAAACCTTCCATACCTTGCTCCTTAAGACGTTCTATTTCTTCTTTAATATCTGAAGCTGCGTTTCTATTTTTGTAATCATCAAAATCAGCATAAAACTTTGGTAAGTAAATCACACCAAAATTCTTGTCAGCCTTTTTTACAATAGAAGATCTTGCATAAGTTTCTTCAATCTCCACAACATCTCTAACAATCTCTATATCTTTAATCGTACCATCAACTTTTTTGACCGTTAAGGTAACTTTGGTTCCTTTAGGACCTTTAATATACTTAACTGCATCATCAGTACGCATTCCAACAAGACTTATTGGTTCTTCTTCATCTTCTTGTTTAACTTTTAAAATAATATCTCCAACCTCAAGTTCTTGACCTCTCCAAGCTGGTCCTCCCGAAATAAGTTCAACAATTTTAATATTGTCTAATTGACTACTTAATCTGGCTCCTATTCCCTCAAGTTTTCCAGATATTTCTTGATCAAAGGCATCTCTGTCTTCTGGCGCATAATAGTTTGTATGTGGGTCAAATTCTTCGACTATAGCATTTATATATCTTGAAAACCAATCTTTACGTTCTAATTTTTCTAATCCGTCTTTGTAATATCTATCAATTAGTTTTAAAGTAGCTTCTCTTGCTTCTTTTTCAATTTCAGAATTTGATTTTACAACATAAGCGGAATCGCTTTTAATGTTTGAATTTTGCTCATCAAGCAAGTCATTGTAATTAGAAATTGTCCAAAGTTTAAGTTGCTTTCTCCATCTTTCTTTAATATCTTTTTTAGTGTTCACATAATCAATATTTTCATAATCTGCATTAAACTCCTCATCAATAGTAAAATCAAATGGTTTACTTAAAATCTCTTGGTAAATTGATTTGGATTCTTCAATTCTTTTAATCAATTTTTCATGTGTTAGTGAAAAAAATGAAACATCATAATTCTTCAACTGATCGTCAAGTTCTGTCTCAAACTTTCTAAACTCTTCAATATCAGATTTATAAAAATATCTTTTATATGGATCCACTTGCTCTAAATAGGCTTTAAAAACATGAGTTGAAAATTCATCATCTATGTCTTTAGGATCAAAATGTACTTGCTGTAAAAGATAGGTTATGACTTGAACCAGTAATTTATCATTCTCTGGTTCATCAAAAGATTTTGTTGTAAAACTACATGAAGCAAACGCCAAAAGTAGCGCTAACAACATAACTTTATAATTCCTTTTCATGAGTCTATTAAATTTCATAATATAATTTTCACTAAAATAAAGAAAAAACCATGCCATCGATATCAAAATGACCTAATTTTTTGTTAAACTAGACAAATTGAGTGTTTACAAACCAAATTATGTATTTTAGCGATGTATTAATAACCAGATATGTCAAAAAAACCACTTATTTTAATTACAAATGATGATGGCATAAATGCACCTGGGTTAAGAGCCTTAATTGAAATTATGAATGACATTGGCGACGTTGTTGTGGTTGCTCCAGGTAGTGCACAAAGTGGTATGGGTCATGCCATAACCATAAATTCTACATTGCACTTGGAACACGTTTCTATTGATTCTGGAAAGCAACAAGAATATAGTTGTTCTGGCACACCTGCAGATTGTGTAAAACTTGCAATAAACGAAATTCTTGAAAGACGCCCAGATTTATGCGTTTCAGGAATAAATCATGGTTCCAATTCTTCAATTAATGTTATTTATTCTGGTACTATGAGTGCCGCAATAGAAGCAGGCATAGAAGGCATTCCTGCTATTGGCTTTTCGCTTTTAGACTATAATTATAATGCAAACTTTGAAGCTGCAAAACATTTTGCCAAAAAAATAACCAAAAGCGTTCTTAAAAATAGCCTTCCAAAAGACGTTGTTTTAAATGTTAATATCCCAAAATTATCAAAGCATGATATTAAAGGTATAAAGGTTTGTAGGCAAGCCAGAGCCAATTGGCAAGAAGAATTTGATAAAAGACAAACACCTCAAGGAAAAGACTATTATTGGCTTACAGGAAAATTCGTTATTTTAGATCATGGTCAGGACACTGACGAATGGGCATTAAAAAATGGCTACGTTTCTGTTGTACCAATACAATTTGATTTAACCGCTCATCACTGTATTCAAAATTTAAACACCTGGAATTTTAAATGATTAGAAAAGAAATCTTTAAAGGTATCTTCTTTGGTATTCTTGCCAATAGTATTGGTCTAATATTAGCCACATTAATTTTTGCAGAAAAAAATGATATTTTAAGTACGCTTAAAATAGCTCAAGCTGAAGGTTTTTTAGGTAAATTAATAAGTTTAGGTGCTATTTTAAACCTTATAGTCTTTTTTTACTTCATAAGAAAAAAACAGGATTATCGTGCTCGAGGTGTACTTTTATTCACCATTTTTGTTGCTATCTTTACGTTTATATTAATGTGAGATATATGCTATGAAATATTACATTATAGCTGGTGAAGCTTCGGGCGATTTACATGGTTCTAACCTAATGAAGGCATTGCAAAAAGTAGATGTTGATGCCAGTTTTAGAGTTTGGGGTGGCGATTTAATGCAACAGGTTTCTGGAAATCTCGTAAAACATTATAAAGACCTTGCTTTTATGGGTTTTCTTGAGGTTTTACTTAATATTAGAACCATTTTTAAAAATCTTTCTTTTTGCAAAAAGGATATTGAAAATTATAATCCAGATGTTATCATTTTTATTGACTATCCTGGGTTTAATTTAAGAATTGCCAAATGGGCTAAACAAAAAAAATATAAAACTCATTACTATATATCTCCACAAATATGGGCTTGGAAAGAAAATCGTATTAAAGCTATAAAGCGAGATATTGACAAAATGTATGTCATTTTACCTTTTGAAAAGGGTTTCTACGAAAAAAAACATAATTACCCTGTAGAATTTGTTGGACATCCATTAATAGATGCTATAGCTGACAGAAATCAGGTTGGCGAATATGAGTTTAGAGCAGAACACGCCCTATCTGAAAAACCAATCATTGCTTTATTGCCTGGAAGCCGAAAACAGGAAGTAAAAAAAATGCTTGCAGTTATGTTAAGTGTAGTTAATGATTTTAAAGATTATCAATTTGTGATTGCAGGAGCACCAAGTCAGGATAAAGAATTTTACAATCAGTTTATTAAAAATGCTAATGTGCATTTTGTCTCCAATAAAACTTACGATTTATTGAGTGTCTCATTTGCAGCAGTAGTAACTTCTGGAACTGCTACTTTAGAAACTGCATTATTCAAAGTTCCTCAAGTGGTGTGTTATAAGGGAAGTTGGTTGTCTTACCAAATAGGAAAACAATTGGTTAAGTTGGACTATATTTCATTGGTCAATCTTATAATGAATAAAGAAGTTGTTAAAGAGTTAATTCAAAATGACCTAAATACAGAGCAGCTTAAATCAGGACTTGATGAAATTCTTGACCCTTACGAGCGAACAAAGTTCTTTATCAATTATTATGAATTAGAGAAAAAACTCGGCGGTAAAGGAGCAAGCGAAAAAGTAGCCAATTTAATTTACACAACAATTAATGGTTAAAATAATACAAAGAAAAATCTGTCTGGTTTTATTTCTATTGCTTTTTCTCGGAAGCTGTAAATCTTCTAAAAGACCGGTAAATTCTACTTCTAAATCCTCTTCAGAAGAGATTGTTTCAGTGCCAGATTCTACGCTAGAAGTAAATGAATTAGCAAACAAAGTTGTTGATTATGCTAAACAATTTGATGGTGTAAAATATAAATATGGTGGTACTACAAAAAAAGGTATGGATTGTTCAGGCTTAATCACTTCTTCATTTGGTAGTGAGAATATTATATTGCCAAGAACTACTTCTGATCTATCTGTAACTGGTAATTGGATAGACCTTAAAAAGGTACAAAAAGGCGATTTACTTTTCTTTGCAACCAGAAAAAACAGCCGAAAAGTAAATCATGTAGCTATAGTCACAGAAGTTAGAACTGGCTATGTAGAGTTTATTCATTCAACAACAAGTGCTGGAGTAATTATATCAAATTTAGCTGAACGTTATTGGTATTTTGCTTTTGTACAAGCAAGGCGTATTTTATAGACAAGGTAA
>DATGBV010000110.1:0-2153 GCA_035312485.1 Flavobacteriaceae bacterium
CGACAAATACAGCCGGTACAACGATGAGAAGAGCAAGTAGGACAAGAAGTGAATATTTTAATATTTTCATGGTTTTGCTAAATCATCTTTCGCTAATTTAGCAAATAACAACCTAACGGTTCTTTTGGCCAACCAATTAAGCTAACTCTCTACTCATTTTTGGTAGCTCATTTTGGGAAGAGGACAGTGTCGACCGATTGAAGGCTTATTTATTGTAGTCAGTTTTTCTTAATGCTATGAATCTGTCTGTTAATATGTCTATTTCAAATTGCTTTTCATTCGCAACAAACTCGATCGTTTCTTTTCTATATATAAAAACATGTGTTGAGTCATTTCGATAATTCCAGGTATTGAAATCCATTTGGTCATTATATAGCATTGTCATAATAAGTAATATACCATTAGTTCTTAATAACGACCTAAGGCGATCAATTTCCATTTTGGGGTTATGAAAATGTTCAAATACCTCGCAACTAACGATATAATCATACATATTATTCAATAGATTTTGATTAGGAGCAAAGAATGGATCGTATTGAACAATATCATAACCTTTCTTCATGAGCATACTTGAAATAACGGGGCCGGTGCCACTTCCAAAATCTAATCCTTTATGCTCTGGCAAGAATTCCTCAAGCACATAATTAGTAATTGGCATTGTAAAATTTTGATATCTAACATCATTTACATCATTGTTATGAATTTCATATTCTGCTTTTTCTTCGTCAGCTGTTAAGTAATATTTATCATCTTTTACAATTGCTTTACAAAGGTCGCAATCATAATAATACTCATCCTTTTTATTTATAAGTGCCGAACTGCAAAGTGTACAAATCATTTTAGAATTGGGGTTTGTTTTATTTTTTCAGTGAAGACTATTTTACCAGAACATAGTACATTTTTAAGTCTGAATATTTGTTTTTCTATGTTTTCTCCTGCCATTACTTTGAAATTGACTACAATGGTGTCTTTCCATTTAACCTAAGAGCGTGGCCAATTCTTTACCATAATCTATAAACGCAATGGTTTCATCTGTCCGCGCCAATTTGATTTTATCAAAAATGACTAGCGCCTCGCCATTACTTTCTAAATGATAAATCTGATGATTTTCAAAAAATCGAATGATTTCATCTGTAAAAAATGACCGAATTTCAGACTCCTTATTTCCTGTAATCAGAAATTTTTCAGAAAAATCTGGATACATCTCAAAATCAATATCTTTATAGCCCGTAAATGCCATTACTCGATCAAATATTTTTTCAAATACGCCTTCTTTTTCCATTGTGAAAATGGGTATTTTTTTATTCAATTTTAAGACCATTAGAGTCGTATTAAAAGTCTCAGCCGTAAAAGCTGCGCCTTCATTAAAAGTTACATCTGCAATTTCCCAGGACACATCCAATTCTTTAAAAGTTCCTTTGAGACAATTTGATTTGCTTTCGATAGGTCTAATTTCAAAGAAGTGAAAATTCTTTAAATAACTTGTATTCCAATCTACTTGATTCGTGTATTGATATTCTTTTTCATTTGCTAAATTCTGTAATGGAGTTTGCCTGGGCGATAATTTAGCAGTAGAATTCTTCAAAGAAATTTTTAAAGCCCTATTATGTGTAGATGATGAAACATGCGAATCCAATCCTTTTATTATGACTTTACCGCCAGTATCCTTTTGCATTTTTAAGTAATCCACTAGATAATCCATATAGGTCATGCCTACCAATTTTGTTTCCGATAGATCAATATTGACATCTGCTCCAGAAGGAATTTGAGCCACTAATTTATCGATTTTTAAGATGCCTAAAAAATTCGCAATCCCTTTAATTTTTAATTCGTAATTACCATCTGGTTTCATAACCAAATTCGAACCCGAATTATAAATCATTTTAAAAAATTGAGGTATAGACACCTTCGCCAATAGCATGTGACTGACCATTGCCAATATTAATCCACCAAGTAATCCAATTAATAAATTAGTATAAAGGGTTAAAATCATCGTGCCAACAAAGAATATTAATTGTTCGGGTCCTTGATTATAAACTTGTTTGAAGACGGCAGGAGAAGCCAATTTAAATCCAGTATAAACGAGTAAAATAGCAAAAGCACATAGTGGTACTTGCCTCATTATTGGGCTCAATACCACAATAAAAAGTAAC
>DATGBV010000111.1:0-3239 GCA_035312485.1 Flavobacteriaceae bacterium
AAGAACGTTTTCCGGTTCTAAAAAATGAAAATAATAGGAAACAAGTACGTTCCATTCGAGTAAAATCACTAGAGGATTTTGATGAAATAGAGTTTGTAAAACTACTCAATGAAGCAAGAAACCTAATATTGAAAAGCAAAAAGGCTTGGTTTATTTAGTTGAAACTTTTTATTGTTTTTCTTATAGCAACTAAATTGGTCAGTAATTTTTCTAAATGGTCTAGATGCAACATATTGGCACCATCGCTTTTTGCATTAGCTGGATCAAAATGAGTTTCAATAAATAAGCCATCTACATTATTTACTACGCCAGCCCTGGCTATAGTTTCGATCATTTCTGGTCTTCCACCAGTTACACCACTGGACTGATTTGGCTTTTGAAGTGAATGTGTTACATCTAAAACTGTTGGTGCATATTGTCTCATAGTAGGAATACCTCTAAAGTCAACTATCATATCTTGATAGCCAAACATAGTGCCTCTATCAGTAATCCAGGCTTTATCATTACCAGCATCTTTAACTTTCTGTACAGCATGTTTCATTGCTTCAGGACTCATAAATTGCCCTTTTTTAAGATTCACAACTTTTCCAGTTTCAGCGGCTGCAACTACCAAATCTGTTTGTCTTACTAAAAAAGCAGGGATTTGTAATACATCTACATACTCTGCTGCTTTAGTTGCATCGTTTACTTCGTGTATATCTGTAATTGTTGGGATATTAAAAGTATTAGACACTTTTTGAAGAATCTTTAAAGCTTTTTCATCACCAATGCCTGTAAAACTATCTATTCTACTTCGGTTTGCTTTTTTAAAACTACCTTTAAAAACGTATGGAATTTTAAGAATTTCTGTAATACTTACAATTTTTTCTGCAATACGAAGTGCCATATCTTCACCTTCAATAGCACAAGGACCAGCTAATAAGAAAAAGTTATTAGAATCTGTATGTTTTAATTTTGGAACGTCTTTAAGAGTCATTACTTTGCTTTAAAAATGCAAAGTTACATAAATTAAAAGCTTCTTTTTAAACTATTTCTTACTATCCAAATAGCCATAATAAAATTAAGAAAGATAAAAAGACCTCCAAATAAAACAAATTTATGAGGAGTAGTGAAGGTAGCTAAATTCATTATTTGAACTAAATAAGCTAAAATTAAATATGAAGACAAGCAAACAAACACAGTACCCAGTATAAAATTAAAACTTCTATTAGGTTTCAGAATTTGCCATAGAAATGGAATTCCTATCAGTAAAATAGGAAAAGCAGATAGACCTGCTGTTCTATTTACGTCTGTAAACCAATAAGAAATAATAGCAATGAAATATATATAGGGAATGAATTTTGAATATCTGTTTATAAGAGTCATAATATCAAATATTTGATTTCTACACTTTTAAATTAAACGATCAAACGGTCAATAAAGTTTTTTTATTAGGTAAATTATAACATATAATTAACGAAATATTACCATTTAATAGCTTGAATGTTAAAATATAACGTACCTTTGCACGCTTAAATTAAGGCAGATATGACTGATATTAAAAATATTGCAATTATTGCTCACGTAGATCATGGTAAAACAACTTTGGTGGATAAGATCATGTACCATTGTCAATTGTTTCGTGATAACGAAAACACTGGTGATTTGATTCTTGATAACAACGATTTAGAAGGAGAAAGAGGTATTACAATTGTCTCAATGAATGTTTCCATAGTTTACAAAGACACTAAAATTAATATTATTGACACACCTGGTCACGCCGATTTTGGAGGAGAAGTAGAGCGTGTGCTTAATATGGCTGATGGAGTTTTGTTATTGGTTGATGCTTTTGAGGGTCCTATGCCACAAACACGTTTTGTGTTACAAAAAGCTATAGATCTAGGTTTGAAACCTTGTGTGGTTATCAATAAAGTTGATAAAGAGAATTGTACGCCAGATGAAGTTCATGAAGCTGTTTTTGATTTAATGTTCGAACTTGGCGCAGAAGAGTGGCAATTGGATTTCCCTACCGTTTATGGATCTGCAAAGCATAATTGGATGAGTGATGATTGGAAAAACCAAACCAATTCTATCGAACCGCTTTTAGATATGGTTGTTGAGCATGTACCATCGCCAAAGATTGAAGAAGGTACAACTCAAATGCTTATTACTTCTTTAGATTATTCGTCATTTACTGGTCGAATTGCTATTGGTCGTTTGCAACGAGGTGTATTAAAATCGGGTATGCAAATTTCATTGGTTAAACGTAACGGAAAGATTGTGAAATCTAAAATAAAAGAGTTGCATATTTTTGAAGGTCTAGGACGTAAAAAAGTAGATGAAGTTCAAGCAGGTGATATTTGTGCTATTGTAGGATTGGAAGGTTTCGAGATTGGTGATACTATTGCAGATTTTGAAAATCCGCAGGGCTTAAAAACCATTGCTATAGATGAACCAACAATGAGCATGCTCTTTACTATAAATGATTCACCATTCTTTGGAAAAGATGGGAAGTTTGTTACTTCAAGACATATTAAGGAGCGTCTGACCAAAGAGCTGGAAAAGAATCTTGCACTGCGTATGGAGGAAACTGACAGCGCAGATAAATTTATTGTTTTTGGTCGAGGTGTACTACATTTATCAGTTCTGATAGAAACTATGCGTCGTGAAGGTTACGAGCTTCAAATAGGTCAGCCGCAAGTTATTATTAAACAAATTAATGGTGTAAAATGCGAACCGGTTGAAGAAATGACCATTGATTTACCAGAAGAAGTTTCAGGAAAAGCCATTGAAATGGTTAGTATTCGAAAGGGTGAAATGTTAAGTATGGAATCTAAAGGAGAACGCATGATCTGTAAATTTATGATTCCTTCGAGAGGCATTATTGGGCTACGTAACCAATTGTTGACTGCAACCGCTGGTGAAGCTATTATGGCACACAGATTTAAAGAATATCAGCCATTTAAAGGAGGTATTCCAGAGCGTCAAAACGGAAGTTTAGTATCTATGGAAAAAGGGCAGGCAATTCCTTATTCAATTGATAAATTACAAGAAAGAGGCAAGTTTTTTGTCGATCCAGGTGAAGATATTTATGAAGGTCAGGTTATTGGTGAAAATTCTCGAGGTGATGATATGGTTATCAATGTCACCAAAACTAAAAAGTTGAGTAATGTACGTTCTTCTGGTGCAGATGATAAAGCCAAAATTGTTCCAGCGATAAAGTTTAGCTTGGAAGAGGCTTTAGAGTATATTCAAAAAGA
>DATGBV010000112.1:0-2325 GCA_035312485.1 Flavobacteriaceae bacterium
ATATTATTTCTTTCTTCGTCTGAAAGGTTTTCATCTTCTGCAAATGGTGTTGTGTCAACTAGAAAAAGTCTAATAGGTAATCCTATTTGTGGTGCAGCTAATCCTACACCAAAAGCACCATACATGGTTTCATACATATTGAATATTAACTCCTTAAGATTTGGGTAGTCCTTGGTGATCCCTTTACATTTTTGTTTTAATACAGAATCACCATAGGCAACAATTGGTAAAATCATAATTTAGACTTATAATTAATTGCAAAAATACAATACTGTATACATTTAGTGTTAATTTAGGGCAAAAAAAAACTCCTTTTAAAAAAAGGAGTTTAAATTTTATATAAATGAAATTTCTATTTCATAATAATTACTTTTCTCGTTATTGAAGCGTTATCTGTGGAAATCTTTAGCATGTAAACACCATTTGTTAATTTAGACGTATCTAATTCTTTATTCTCAGCATTATTAATTTCATCTACAAGAGCCAATTTTCCTGTTACATTGTAAACAGAAATTTTAGCAGAAGTGCTAAAGGTAAATTTTAAGTTTAGAATATTATTTTTTGTCAACGGGTTTGGATAAACACTTAATGAGGCATTTAATAATTCGAAGTCACTAATTGGCAATACACTATCGGTATACGAACATGAGCTATCAAAGCCAGAATCAATGTTAAAAGTACCACCAACTCCAGGTGCTGTTCCTGAAGTTAAATTATAAAACGCAGTGTCATTACTGGCAGAGCAATTTGACAAAGTCCATGTCGCACCACCATTTTCACTAGTAGTTACCGTATTAGGCATGTTAGGACAATCAATTGAAGTATCATAGCTTACAGTCAATTTGTTACCACCACCATTAATAATAGCAGCGTCTGGACAAGGAACTTGAGCTTGAATTAAATTAGCAGATAAAAATACCAATAACATAAATAAATAATAGTAGTTTTTTTTCATAATAATAGATTTAAGGTTGATACAAAGATATGCTCATAACACAATATGAATCAATATTTTAGTTGAAAATATTTTAAAATTCGTTTAACAGACTAAAAGTACAATATTATCGATAAAATGCAAAAATTATTTTGAGCTTAAATAACTCTGTAAAATAAGTGTTGCGCTTATTTCATCAACAAGTGACTTATTTTGTCTTTTACTCTTTTTCAAACCACTATCAATTAATGTTTGAAATGCCATTTTTGAAGTAAAACGTTCATCAACTCTAACAATTGGAATTTCCGGGAATTCTTTTTCAAGTTTCTTTATAAATGGTTTAATAAAAACTTCACTTTCTGAATCTGTATTGTTCAATTGTTTAGGTTTGCCAATCACGAACAACTCTACTTCTTCCTCTTTAAGATAACTGTTCAAGAAAGCAAAAATATCTTTAGTATTGACAGTGGTTAATCCAGAAGCTATGAGTTGCAACTCGTCAGTAATTGCAATTCCAGTTTTTTTTTGTCCGTAATCTAATGCTAAAACTCTGGCCATATCAATTTTTTACAAAAGTAATCTATAAAAGTAACTAATTCAATATTGTAAGAGATGTATTCATGTTTTTATAAACAATGCTGTTATATTTGCAACTAAATTTAGAATTAATGGATCATTTAAAGCAAATAATTGAAAAAGCTTGGGACAATAGAGCTCTTCTGAAGGAAAGCAATACCATAAACAGTATCAGAGAAGTTATAGATTTACTTGACAAAGGAAAACTCCGCGTTGCTGAACCTACAAATGATGGTTGGCAAGTTAATGAATGGATAAAAAAAGCAGTTGTTTTATATTTTCCAATTCAAAAAATGGAAACCTTTGAAGTTGGCATTTTTGAATATCATGATAAAATTCCATTAAAAAAGAACTACGCTGAAAAAGGAATTCGTGTTGTACCACATGCTGTTGCTCGTCATGGCTCTTATATTTCTGCTGGCACTATTTTAATGCCCAGTTATGTAAATATTGGTGCTTATGTAGACGAAGGAACTATGGTAGATACTTGGGCAACTGTTGGTAGTTGTGCTCAAATTGGTAAAAATGTACATCTTTCCGGTGGTGTTGGTATTGGTGGTGTTTTAGAACCACTACAGGCAGCACCTGTTATTATTGAAGATAATGCTTTTATTGGTTCACGTTGTATTGTGGTTGAAGGTGTGAGAGTTGAAAAAGAAGCCGTCCTTGGAGCAAATGTTGTATTAACTGCGTCAACAAAGATTATTGATGTTACTGGCAATGAACCCAAAGAAATGAAAGGTATCGTTCCAGCACGTTCTGTTGTCATTCCGGGTAGCTATACCAAAGAATTTTCTGCAGGTAAATTTAACGTT
>DATGBV010000113.1:0-17939 GCA_035312485.1 Flavobacteriaceae bacterium
ATGACTGCCTAAAAATTATAGATTAAAAGTACTTGGCGGATAAGCATCTGCTATTTCTTCTGCCAATTTCAAAATAGCTCCTTTAAGTATTTGGGAACCGTCTATTTCCAATGCAACTTCTCCTATAACATTGGATAACTCAAAATAAAAATCTTTTTTTCCAGTTAGATGATACCAAAATTCCTTTCCTGCCAAAACAGGAAATTCCTTATTTATGTTTTTATAATGAGTACTTAATTCTTTATTTTCACCATACAAAACTCCAACTACCATATCTCCTAACATTATATCTAAATTGTTGGTTCTTGCAAGATTTTTTACGGCTTGAAAATGGTCAATAACAGTTTTAACATCATCTTTGTTTATGGTATTTGGCCCAGACTTTAATTGGCAATATTTTTTTCTGCCATCAATAGCGTCAATAAACTCTATATCTATTCCTTGAACTACTGATCCCATCATTCCATCAAATAGTTCAGAAATCATTTTCTGGGCTTTATTACCAAAAGTTGTTGTTATTGAAGTACTCAACAATCTTGGATACAAAAGAGCTTTGGCAAAGCTTTCAGGAGAAGAAGTTCCTTCTAAAAAATTTGCCAAGTAAGCTAACAAAAATGGATTAATCTTATAAGACCTCAAAGAACTAGCTCTCTTTACTGCGCCTTGAAGATGTGAATTTACTATTTCATTTCTGAAAAATTCTTTCGCATTATTAAGTATCTTGGCTCTTTGAATATCATTCATGATTCATTAAATTTAACTTATTTCAATGAATTACGAAGATAAGAAAATAAAAGTCCCTCGATTTAACGAAGAATCCGGCTTTTACACCACAAAAAAACGCTCTAAAATAATGAGCAGAATTCGTGGTAAGGATACCAAACCGGAATTACTTTTTAGAAGGGCTTTATGGAGAAAAGGTATTCGTTATCGTATTAAAAGCGATCTTCCAGGAAAACCTGACGTGTCTATTAAAAAATATAAACTAGCTGTTTTTATTGATGGTGAGTTTTGGCATGGTTACAACTGGAACGAACGAAAGCATACCATAAAAAGCAACCGCAAGTTTTGGATTCCAAAAATAGAGCGCAATATGCAACGAGACCAAGAAGTAAATCGACAATTGAAGGATTTGGGGTTCACCGTATTTAGGTTTTGGAGCAAGGAAATAAAAAACAACTTAAAACCTTGTATCAATGATGTTCTGGTCTATATCCAAACTGGAAAAAATGATTGGTAAATCAATATTATTAAAAAATTAACTTTTAAGTAATTGCTTCTTCATTTTAAGGGTTTTAGCGATATTCGCAAAAAATTAAAATTACTATGACAATATTTATAGATATGGACGAGGTGATTGCAGATACCTATAATGCACATATTGACATTTACAACAAAGATTATAACGAATCTCTTACTCTTGAGGATTGCTGGGGAAAGGAAGTATGGAAAGCTGTACCGGAGGACAGGCACCAAGACGTTAAGAATCATGCTAGAAATATTGGTTTTTTTAGAAACTTAAACCCTATAAAAGATAGTCAAGAAGTGGTTAAAGAACTTCATGAAAAACATGATGTTTATATCGCATCTGCTGCAATGCAGTTTCCAAATTCTTTGCTTGAAAAAAACGAATGGTTGGATGAATATTTTCCGTTTGTTCCTTGGCAAAATAGAATTTTATGCGGCCACAAGCACATTTTAAAAGGCGATGTATTAATAGATGATAGATGCTACAATCTAGAAAACTTTAAAGGAAGATCTCTATTATTTACTTCAGGGCATAATATTCATTCCAATGGTTTTGAGCGTGTGGATACATGGGAAGATATAGCAAAAAAATTACTGTAATTTAACGACTGATATTTTTATAGGTTATCTTAATGAAATATGAGGATTTTAACAATCGCCATTTTCAAAATAATCTTTTAAATCCTTTTCAATAAAAATCCGCAGAGTATTAATATCTACATTGTCTTTTTTAAAAACTGTAATGCTTTCAAAACCTCTGTTTCTTCCTACGCTTTCATTAATCTCTACGCGATCAATATCTTCAAAAGTCTCCAGAAATTTTTTTATTTCTAAATCTAAAGATTCATCACTAAGATAAATTTTAATGGTTTGCTGTTTGGGCAAATTCCTAATTTCAGATCTAAAGGGAATCATAAATATGATTTTTTAATACTATGGCTTAAGTTACAAATTAATGCCCTTAAATTTAATAAAAAAACCCTTTCAGTAAACGGGAAGGGTTTTTTTATATTTTAAAAGAAATTTATTTCTTAAGCTTCAAAAGGCTCAATAGAAACATAGGACTTGTTGTCTTTTTTCTTTGTAAACTTTACAATGCCATCAACTTGAGCATGTAATGTATGGTCTTTTCCAGTATATACATTTTCTCCTGGATGGTGAGTAGTACCTCTTTGTCTTACGATAATATTTCCTGCTACTGCAGCTTGACCACCAAAAATCTTAACGCCCAAGCGTTTCGATTCTGATTCTCTACCGTTTTTCGAACTTCCGACTCCTTTTTTATGTGCCATTTTATTTCGATTTTATTTTTTAACTATTTAACTTAAAGCAGCAATTAACTCGGCTTTCTTCATAGAAGAATATCCTGTAATTTTCTTTGCTTTAGCCATCTCTTTTAATTGAGCAACTGTGTTTTTACTTAAATCTTGAGATGCTTCTTCCTTTTTAGCTGGTTTTGCTTCTGCCTTTGATGCAGTAGCTTTTGGTTCAGCTTTTTTAGCTTCTTTTTTTGGAGCAGCTTTTGCTGGTTTAGCTCCTTTGTTTTCAACTTTGGCAGCCTTTTTGGCTCCCGAAGCTACAATGCTTTCAATTTGAATTTCTGTTAAAGCTTGTCTGTGACCATTTTTAACACGGTAACCTTTACGTCTTTTCTTTTTGAAAACTATTACTTTATCACCTTTAAGGTGCTTTAAGACTTTTGCTCCTACTTGAGCTCCGCCTATAGCTGGGGCGCCTACAGTTACATTGTTACCATCTCCAATTAAAAGAACGTTGTCGAAAGAAACTTTCTTACCTTCTTCTGTTGCTAAACGGTTAACAAAAACTTTCTGGTCTTTTTCAACTTTAAATTGATGCCCTGCTATCTCTACAATTGCGTACATAGCGTAACGTTTTTATTAATTAATTTATTCAAAAAATGAGTGCAAATATACTGCTAATTAATTAAACAACAAACGTTTTATTTATTTTGAGTAAATTTTGTACTATTCTTAAAAAGTTGCATCACCGTAAAGGTAGCAACAACTGTAGTTGCCAGTCCCATAATACCAACTATAAAAGACAGCATCCCAACGGTAATATCAAAACCTCCATTGTGGACTATCTGAAGCATTTGTGTAATAAAATCACTATTGACTTCTGTGATATAGATTAAAAAGAAAGCAGTAAATACCAATGTTGCAGTAAAACCAGTTATAAAACCAGCTTGAAATCCAGAGGTATATGTGAAAGATTTGCCTTGTTCAATTTTATGAAATTTAATAGCTTCATAAATTCCAAAACCTGTAATTAGAGCATTAAGAAAACTAAATACCGGGTTTGTATGCTTATGAAAAAGTGCTAAAACTAAAAAATATGCTACTAAAACAGCACTAGTAACCAAGCCAAAGCGTACTGGAAGTGTTAAATTTTTCATTTTACTTTAAAATTTGATATTAAATTTCGTGAAAAATTGTGTATTAAAATAATAATATACACAGAATTATTAAAAATGGAAGACTGTAGATTACAGAGAACTTAAGATTATTTAGTAGTTTTGTAGTCTATTTGATACTTTTTAAAATGAAAAAAATTCAAACCCTTTTATTCATCTTTTTAGTTCCTTTTCTTGCAATTAACTGTAAAGATAATGCTGCTCCAGAAATTGTAACTGTTGAAGTTGAAACGAAAGCAGAAAGCAATAAAGTATTAGACCCAAATGCAACTTATGCTAAAGCTGAATTTACAGTAAATGGTATGATGTGCGAAATAGGCTGTGCTAAAACCATTGAAAAAAAATTAGCAGAGATGGATGGCGTAAAATTTGCTTCTGTGAATTTTAATGAAAAACTGGCTATGATAGAATATGATGAAGCTAAAGTTACACCAGAAATTATTGAAGAAACCGTTACCAAAATTGCAGATATCTATAAGGTCAGCGATATGAAAACGGTTGATGCTTTTTCGGAATAAATTGTATTACTTCCACTCAACTGTTTCCATAATATGCTTAATGTCTTTCTGCAAATAATTGGCTGCAGGAAGAATAGAATCGTAATTAGGTTTGGCATAAAAATACAATGAGCCAGTTAAAAAATGGCTTATGCTGTCCGTAATGTAAAATTGTGATTGCGATGCTGCATTACCACCAACTTCATAAAACATACCATACACTTTACGTTTGTCATTCTTATAAAGCTGTTCTGTAATCTCGTCTGCCTTTATTGTATGTTTTTGTGTGAAATTTTGGGCATCTTTTAAAAAGACTATTAGGTTTTCACGAGTGTTAATAGTCTTATACGTTAAAAAAATAGTGCCTTTCAAAATAGGATACTCAATAGTTACTCCGTAGCTTTCTGTATCACTATCTATTAAGTTAGCAGTCATTTTACTTGCCAAAATGTTTTTTTCAAAAGTAAAAGGTAAATCGGTTTGAGCTTTATCATAATTTGCTTCTGGGTATTCCAATCTTAAAAAAGCCTTGGGTTTTGGTACTGGATCGTTGCCACAAGAAAAGCACGCTATTGTAATAATAAAAACTATTAACTTCTTCATTAATTATGGTAACGTGATTTTTATACGTTTTATGCGTTTTTTGTCCAAAGATTCAACAGTGAAAATATAATCTTCGTATTTTATTTTACTGTTCACTTTAGGGAAAGCACCAGAAATTTCTAAAACAAAACCAGCAATAGTTTCTGCTTCGCCTTTATTATTTTCAAAAACAGAATCGTCTTCCAGTTTAATTATTTTATAAAAATCTTTTAGAGCGAGCTTACCTTCAATCACATAATTTTTGTCGTCCAACTTTGAAAACATAAGGTCTTCATCATCAAACTCATCACTTATATCGCCTACAATTTCTTCTATAATGTCTTCTAAAGAAATCAAACCAGAAGTTCCTCCATACTCGTCAACTACAACAGCAAGATGCACCTTTTTCTCCTGAAACTCTGCCATTAAATCGTCCAATTTTTTATTTTCTGGCACAAAGAAGGCTTCGCGTAAAAGTGTTGTCCAATCAAACTGTTTTCTGTCAACATAAGGCAACAGATCTTTTACGTAAAGAACACCTTCTATCTGATCGATATTTTCCTTATAAACAGGAATACGAGAATAACCGTTTTCTATAATCTCCGGAATAATTTCTGAATACTTTTGATCCACATTCAATGCAAAAATATCTATTCGTGGTCGCATTACTTGTTTGGTATCTGTATTGCCAAAAGACACAATGCCTTTTAATATTTTTTGCTCTTCTTGCGTTGTATCGCCCTCACTTGCAAGTTCCAAAGCCTGTGAAAGCTGGTCAACACTAATATTGGATTTTTGTTTTCCTAATCTGTTATGTATGGCAATTGTTGTACTGCGCATTGGTAAACTAATAGGGGAAAAAATGATATCCAATACTTTAAGCGGATATGCCATAAATGTAGAAAACTTTACATTGTTTCTACTAGCATATACTTTAGGCAGAATCTCACCAAACAAGAGAATGAGAAATGTTATAATAACAACTTCTACAATAAACCTTACAATATAGTTTGAAATATTATGAAATATTTTATCACCTATAAAAGCAAACAAAATTACAATACCGATATTAATAAAGTTGTTGGCTACCAATATGGTTGCTAAAAGCTTTTTGGGGCGTTCCAAAAGCTTTGAAATAATCTGAAAACGTTTTGAGTTATGTTCAAGACCTTCTTCTATATTGGTTCTATTTAACGAAAACAGAGCTACTTCAGCTCCAGATATTAATGCAGAACATAAAAGCATTAAACATAACAGTATAAAGCCAATAGCAACCGAAAAATCAATGGCTAAAAATAATATTCTAAAACTCGAGGGATCAGGATCCAAGAACTATAGTGTTGGTTAAACAATTAGAAAGGTAAATCATCGTCTTCTTCTCCAATAGGCTCATTTACCATTTGATCTTTATTTGCTTGCTTTTGAGCTGTTTGCTGATTAGATGAATTGCTTTCACTTTCTTTTTTGGTTGTTAAAAATTTAAAGTCTGTACATTGTATCTCTGTAGAATACCTTTCCTGACCTTTATCATCTTGCCATTTTCTGGTTTTAATACGGCCTTCAACATAAATTCTGTCTCCTTTACTCAAGTATTTTTCACAGATTTCTGCAGCTTTATTTCTAACAACAATATTATGCCATTCTGTATTGGTAACTCTTTCGTTTGTTTGCCTATTTGTATAGGATTCATTTGTTGCCAATGGAAAACGCCCTACACAACCTCCTCCTTCAAAATAGTGCATTTTTATATCGTCTCCTAAATGCCCAATTAGCATTGCCTTATTTAATGTTCCTGACATGATTTTATGTTTTGAATTACAAAATTAAAGATTTGAATTTACTTTTTTAAAATTAATGAAAATATAATTGATTAACCCCTTATGTCAAAAATTAAATGACTTTAAAAAGTTATCAATTAAGACAGGTACCGCAAAGTTTTCTAGATCATTTACATTTACATTTTCTTCAGGTAACCTTTTTACCTCTACAATCCAAAATTTTGTGTGTAAATGCTGGTGAGATAATTTATGAATTATCTCGTCCTTATTGTATAAGAACAGATTAAAAGAATTTCCATTCAACAAAGAATGTGAATCTACAAGTTGTTTAAAATCATTATAATCCAAAGAATTATCAGACTCTACCAAAGGAAATTGATACAGATTTTGCCATATGCCTTTTGCTTTACGCTTTTCCAGAATTGTTTTTCCGTTTTGTGAAACAAATACCAAAAAATTAAAATAACGTTTCCTTACTTTAATAGCCTTTTGTTTAACAGGAAGCTTATCAACTATTTTCTTTTGTAATGCAATACAACTTTGGTTGAAAGGGCAAATAGAGCAATCTGGATTTTTTGGTTTACATTGTGTGGCACCAAATTCCATGATGGCTTGGTTAAATTCAGCAGGATTCTTCTTGTCTATTAACTCTTGTGCTAATTTTTTAAATTCTTTTATCCCTATGGTTGAATTTATTGGTGTTTTAATTCCAAAATAACGTGAAAGCACTCTGTACACATTGCCATCAACAACAGCATTTGCTTCGTTAAAACAAATTGAAGCTATTGCACTGGCTGTATAATCTCCAACACCTTTTAGTTTTAAAAGATCTGCATGGTTATTTGGAAATACACCATTACATTGATTGGCAATATATTTAGCTGTTGCGTGCAGGTTTCGTGCTCGAGAATAGTATCCTAGTCCCTGCCAGAGCTTTAGTACATCACTTTCTCTCGCACTAGCAAGTTCAAACACAGTTGGATATGTCCTTACAAAAGCTTCATAATAAGGTAATCCTTGCTTTACTTGTGTTTGTTGCAAGATAATCTCTGAGAGCCATATGCAGTATGGGTTTTTGGTTTTTCTCCACGGAAAATCCCTCTTGTTATTTGAATACCAATGTGTTAAAGTTTTAGAAAAAACCATTTAAAATATATACTAAAGACAAAAATAAACGTTTATAAACTTAAATTTTAGTGAATTAGGTTTGAAATATTGAATATTAAATTCCTATATTTGCAACCCTTAATAATTAATAGTAACAATAATAAAATAATAAAAATGACGAAGGCTGATTTAGTAGCAAAAATTTCTGAAAAATTAGGAATTGAAAAAGGAGATGTTCAAGCAACTGTAGAAACATTTATGGAAGAAGTTAAAACTTCTTTAGAAGGTGGTGACAATGTTTATTTAAGAGGTTTTGGTAGTTTCATTATCAAAACTAGAGCAGAGAAAACCGGTAGAAACATTTCAAAGAACACAACCATTAAAATTCCTGCACACAATATTCCTGCGTTTAAACCTGCAAAAGTTTTTGTTGAAGGCGTAAAAACAAATGTTGACGTAAAATAAAAATATTAACTTAAAAAAAAGTAACAACTTATGCCAAGTGGTAAAAAACGCAAAAGACACAAGGTAGCAACGCATAAGCGTAAAAAAAGGCGGCGAGCTAATCGTCATAAAAAGAAAAAATAGACTAAAAAAGTAGTTATAAAAAAACTACTTTTTTGGTTTTAAAAGTAACGTTCTTTGAAAATGAGTTTATTAATTGTGTAATACCTTAACACAAATAAGCTCTCCGGATTTAAAAATCCTGTGAAGAAATAATGTATAATCCATCTGTACGATTCAGTTGGCAGTAATCAGTTACAGTTAGCAGTAAAAAAATACTACAAGCTGAACATTGAGTCTGTAAACTAAAAAAGTATGGATAAAAATTAACAAAATGGATAAAGAATTGATCATTAGGTCTAGTCCTGAACATGTTGATTTTGCCTTATTAAAAGATGGAAAACTTATTGAATTGCATAAAGACGAAGATGGTAACAACTTTTCGGTTGGTGATGTGTTTATAGCCAAAATAAGAAAAGCTGTTCCTGGACTAAATGCTGCATTTGTAAATGTAGGTTATGAAAAAGATGCATTTTTGCATTATCATGATTTAGGTCCAAAACTTCCTTCACTTTTACAATTCACAAAACGTGTAAGCACAGGTAAACTAAACGATTTTTCTTTGAAAAATCTACCATCTCAAAAAGATATTGATAAAGACGGAAGTATTACAGACGTCTTAAAATCAAATCAATCTATAATGGTGCAAATTGTTAAAGAACCTATATCAACCAAAGGGCCAAGAATAAGCTCGGAGCTTTCAATAGCGGGTAGATATATTGTTTTAGTGCCTTTTTCTAACCGTATTTCTATTTCTCAAAAAATAGAAGACAAAGACGAAAAAGATAGGCTAAAACGTTTGGTGAAAAGCATAACACCTCCAAATTTTGGAGTTATTGTACGCACTGTAGCAGAAGGCAAAAAAGTAGCAGAACTAGATAAAGATTTACAAAATTTGCTTGGTCGTTGGACCGCAATGTGTAAAAAGCTACGAAGAGCACATCATCCTAGCAAAGTATTAGGAGAACTTAATAAGGCCTCGTCAATGTTACGAGACATTTTTAACGACTCTTTTACTAGTATTCAAGTGGATGATGAAGCACTTTACATTCAAATTAAAGATTATGTGCAAGAGATTGCACCAAAAAAAGAATCAATTGTTAAGTTATTTCAATCAAATGTTCCAATTTTTGAAAAGTTTGGAGTAGAAAGACAAATAAAGACCTCTTTCGGAAAAACTGTTTCCATGGCAAAAGGTGCATATCTGGTAATAGAACATACAGAAGCACTTCATGTTATAGATGTAAACAGCGGAAACAGATCTAACAAAGAAAAGACACAAGAGGGAACAGCATTAGAAGTGAATATGATTGCTGCATCTGAAATTGCCAGACAATTACGCCTGCGCGATATGGGAGGCATCATCGTTATCGATTTTATCGACCTTACTAATGCAGAAAACAGAAGAAAGCTCTACAATCATTTAAGAGAAGAAATGAAAGATGATAGAGCTAAACACAAAATATTACCTCCAAGTAAGTTTGGACTGATACAAATAACAAGACAGCGCGTAAGACCAGAAGTAAATATTAAAACGCGAGAAGAGAATCCAAATGGCCTTAATGGATCTGAAATTGAAGCACCTATTGGTGTGGTGCAAAAAATATCGCACGATATTGAGCATTTTTTCAAAAAAGACTATAAAAAGATGACTTTAAACACACATCCTTTTATAGCAGCCTTTTTAACAAAAGGTTTTCCATCTATTCGTTCAAAATGGTTTTTTGAACATAAGAAATGGGTAAAAGTTTTACCACGAGATGCTTACACATATTTAGAATACCATATTTTTGACAAAGATGGTAATCAGCTTAAATAATTAAAAAACCCTTACTAAAATTAGTAAGGGTTTTTTGTTTTTAAAACATTAAAGTTTTGTTTTCAATAAAAAGAATTCGTTTAACGGTCGGTATATGAAAAGTAGGCGATTTCAAAGCACCAAACTTTCGGATAAGCAAAAAGTTTGATACGAGCCAAAGGTCCTAATTTTACTACTATTTCGCCTATTATTTATATACAATGTTGGCAACTGGCTTTTTTCTTTAACTATTTATCAACATTTTTTTTCAGATTTTCCAATCCAAACAATGCTAAATTTTCAATAACAGGTAATGTCTTTAATCCAAGTTGGGTTAATCGATATTCAACTCTAGGTGGAATTTCTGGAAATGACTTCTTTGTAACTAAATTATTTTCTATTAAATGATTCAATTTTTGAATTAATACTTTTTCACTTATCCCCGGAATACATCTTTTAAGTTCTCCATACCTTATTACTCTTTCATTAATCTGGAATAAAATTAACAACGTCCATTTACCGCCCAAAAGAGATAATGATTTCCTTACGGGACAATTTTCATTCGATTGGTAAATTTTTTTTACGTTTTTTTTCACTTGATTATCAATATTTCTAACTATTAGGTTAGTACCATACTTTAAGGTAGGTACTTGTACAAAAGTAAGAAATGGTTTTACTTTGTGCAATAAATAATTAAATAAGATAGTATTATGACACCAAAAGAAGTAATTGTAGCTTATGCAGAAGCATTAGGAAAAGGGGATATTCCTACAGCATTTTCATTTTTCAGTACGGAAGCTAAATGGCATCAGCCGGGAAATAACCAATTTTCAGGAATAAAGAATGGAACTGATGAAATTGGTAAAATGTTGGGCGGTATGATGGAAGCTACCAAAGGAACATTTGTTTTACAACCAAACGGAAATATGATGGACAACGGTAGTTTTGTTGCGATGCCAGTTCGTTTTAGTGGTACTATTGATGACCGAAAGATTGATATGACAGGAATTGATTTGTTTGATGTTAAAGAAGGAAAAATAACAGAGGTTTGGTTGTTTTCGGATGACCAAAAATTAGAGGACAAATTTTGGGAAAAATAAACAGAGTACTTGTCTGAATATAATTTTAGGTACAAAAGAGTGTTGGTAACGAAATGCTTTTTTGTGCTTAAATCTTAATTTTTTCTTTTTCGTTAATGTTCCGCAATGTTATTTTTTGCTTGTTGCCAATGTTTTGATATGAACTTTTTTAATATTTCGACTTCGCTCAACACAAGTTGTTTATATCAGCGTTACTGAAGCAAGTTCAGCACAAGTAAACGAAGTTAGCAGAAATTATTTACAAAGTCAAATCCTTAAGTCAATCAAAATTAAGGCGCTGGATTTGGTATTTCTGCATGTATGGCATTTATCTTTTTAAGTAACTCATCACTTAAATCCATATGAATGCTATCAATATTTTCCTTAAGCTGCTCTACATTAGTAGCTCCAATAATATTGCTGGTTAAAAAAGGTTGCTGACTAACAAACGCCAAAGCCATTTGAGTCAAACTCATATTATGGTCTTTTGCTAATTGTAAATATTTTTCAGTAGCATTTTTTGCCCTAACACCACTATATCTTGCAAATTGCGGAAATAGGTTCAATCTTGACGTTGGGCTGTCTTTACCTTCTATGTATTTTCCGGTAAGCATACCAAACGCTAAAGAAGAATAGGCTAATAATCCAATATTTTCACGAATAGACACTTCGGCTAAATCACCTTCAAAAGTTCTGTTTAATAAAGAATATGCATTTTGTATAGTTATCATTCTTGGTAAAGAATGTATTTTATGTTCTTCAAGAAAACGCATAGTTCCCCAAGCTTTTTCATTAGAAAGGCCTACAAAACGAATCTTACCTGCCTTAATTTCTTTATCTAAACTGTGTAAAACTTCATTAAAATTATCTGTCCATGAATCGTTGGCATCATGGGCATAATCTCTTTTACCAAATGTGTTTGTAAGACGTTCTGGCCAATGTAGTTGATATAAATCAATATAATCTGTTTGGAGCCTTTTTAGCTCCTTATCAATGGCATCACGAATAGATTCTGGACTAAAACCTGTTTTGCGAATATGAGCTGTGTAATCACTAACACGACCAATAATTTTACTGGCTATTATAACCTTTTCTCTATTTCCAGTCTTCTTTAACCAAGTACCTATAATTTCACTGGTTCTGCCATGCGTTCTAGGCTCTGCTGGTACAGGATATAATTCTGCAGTATCTATAAAATTAATGCCTTGTTCAAACGCATAGTCCAATTGAGCATGACCTTCGGCTTCAGTATTCTGGTTTCCCCAAGTCATACTTCCTAAACACAGTTTGCTGACTTTTATTTTTGTGTTTGGGAGTGTTGAGTACTTCATAAAATTCTGTCATTCCTGAAAAATCAGGAATCTTTATAATTGAAATTCATATAATAATGGATTCCGTATCACATTTCGACTTCGCTCAATGTCCGTACGGAATGACAAATCTGTCAAATATCATTTAGCAATTTAGTAATTTCATCTAACTTTGGTGTTAATATAACTTCAATGCGCCTATTTTTTGCACGACCTTCAGAAGTATCATTGGTTGCTACTGGAGCATGTTCTCCTCTACCTGCAGCAGTTAAACTTTCTGGATTGATGCTAGAATTTTCACTTAAAATATTCACAATTGCTGTTGCTCTTTTTGTTGATAAATCCCAATTACCGCTTACTTGACCACTACCTTTATAAGGCACATTGTCTGTATGACCTTCTATTAAAACATTGATATCTGGATTGTCTGCCAATACAGTGCCTAACTGTTGTACTGCTCGTCGCCCTTCGGTTCCAACTGCCCAACTTCCTGATTCAAAAAGTAACTTATTCTCCATAGAAACATATACCTTACCATCACGTTGCTCTACAGTTAGACCTTTACCCTCAAAATCTGTTAAAGCTCTCGATATAGCATCTTTTAATTGTGTCATGGCAGCATCTTTGGCAGCGATGACATTTTCTAGTTCCGCCACTCTGTTAGATCGATCTTCCAGTTCTTTTTTAAGTCTTTCCAATCGTGCGTTTTCATCTGCAAGCGCTTGCTCTTTGGCTTCCAATTGTGCTAAAAGTTCTCTGTTCTTTTTAGAATTTTCTGCAATAGCTGCCGAACTGTTTTCTTCTAATGCATCATAAGATGCTTTTAGATTATCATAATTGGCCTTAATGCTATTATAATCACTTTGTAATTTATCTCGCTTCTGCAAAGTTTCGTCATATGCAGCTTGCAACTGATTTAATTCATTCTCGTTTTTGGTTTTAGCTGCCAAAAGTTCTTCGTTTTGATCAGTAAGTTTTTTATTCTCCTTTTTTAAATTATCATATTTAGCTTCTAAATCTTTATACACTTTTGGCGAAACGCAAGACGTTATTAAAATTGAGAATAATAGAATTGAGAGGTGTTTTTTCATTTTTTGTTTATTTTGAATTAGGGTTAATTTTCTATTTCTACCAATATTGGACAATGGTCACTATGGTATGCTTCAGACAGTATAACGGCTCTTTTTATGTTTTCTTGTAATGGTTTTGCTACCATGGCATAATCTAATCTCCAGCCTTTATTATTTGCTCTGGCATTAGCGCGATAACTCCACCAGCTATATTGTTGTGTTTCTCTGTTTAGATATCGAAATGAGTCTATGAAACCACTATCTATAAAACTACCTATCCATTCTCTTTCGACAGGTAAGAAGCCTGAAACATTCTTTAGTCCTTTTGGGTTATGGATATCTATTTCTTCATGGCATATATTATAATCTCCACAGACAATTAGGTTTGGAATATCTTGTTTTAGATTATCTATATAGTCTTGAAACATGGCCATATATTCTAATTTATGTTCTAATCTTTCTAGATTAGTACCAGAAGGCAAATATAGGCTCATCAAAGAGAAACCATCAAAATCTGCACGAAGGTTTCTACCTTCAAAATCCATAGATTCAATTCCAGTACCATATTCTACATGATTTGGTTTGGTCTTGCTTAAAATAGCAACACCACTATAACCTTTTTTTTGTGCAGAAAACCAATAATGATATTTGTAACCTGCTTTTTCAAAAATATCTAATTCTAATTGTTCTTTAAGTGCTTTGATTTCCTGTAAACAAATGACATCTGGATTTGCATTTTTTAACCAATCTATGAAACCTTTATTTACTGCAGCACGAATTCCGTTTACGTTGTATGATATTATCTTCAATGGGCTTTTTAAGTATTTTTAGCTAAAATAAATAATAGGTTACTTTTACACTATTATTTTATGGGAGATTTAACGAAAACTATTAACAAAATATTTTAAACTTATATCAGTTTAATATCTAATGAAATTCCTACTAACACTATTTACTTTTTTAATTGGTTATTGTGTGTTCTCACAAAACGAATTATCCAACTACAAAACCAAAAAAGTTGCAGTTAGGGATTCTATAGTTATTGATAGTGTTAGTATTAATTCAAGTTTATTCACCGTTAAAACCAAGAATAATATAGAAATTGATTCTACTTTTTATTCAGTCGATTTTGGGGAGGCATTATTAACTTTTAAAAAACCTATTTCAACCGATTCAATCATTATTGATTATCTACGATATCCAGAATTTTTAACAAAAACCTATCAACAATTAGATGAAAACATTATAGTTGAAAGCACAAAAAATCAGCAAAAACTATACAGATTATCCCAACCTAATACCAAGCAAACCTTTACGCCTTTTGATGGCTTAACAACTTCTGGAAGTATCTCCAGAGGTGTAACTATAGGTAACAATCAGAACTCTGTATTGAATAGCGAACTGGATTTGCAAATCACAGGAAAACTGAATGAAAAAGTATCTTTAAGAGCCTCTATTCAAGATGCTAACATTCCATTACAAGAAAGCGGTTATTCCCAACGCTTGGATGAGTTTGATCAGGTTTTTATAGAACTTTTCAGTGATGATTGGACTATAAGAGCAGGTGACATCGATTTAGCAAACAATTTCTCTCATTTTGGGCAATTTTCAAAACGTGTTCAGGGTTTATCAATTAGTGCAAATTTAGGTGGAGACAATACCAAAACAAATCTGTTTGCATCTGGCTCTCTGGTAAGAGGTCAGTTTAGTCAAAGTCAATTTACGGCTCAAGAAGGTAATCAAGGACCATATAAACTACAAGGCCCAAATGGTGAACTTTATGTCTTAATTGTTTCAGGTAGTGAAACTGTTTATGTTAATGGAGTTGCACTACAACGTGGTGAAAACAATGATTACATTATAGATTATAATGCTGGAGAAATTATTTTCAATTCTACATTTCCCATCACATCCGAAATGCGAATTACAGTAGATTATCAGTATAGCGAACGGAATTATTCTAGATTATTGGTTTATGGAGGAGGACAATTTGAAAGTAATAAATTAAAAATTGGTCTTTCGGTTTATTCTGAAAATGATGCTAAAAACCAGCCGTTGCAACAGAATTTATCTGAAGGACAGGTGGATATTCTAGCAAATGCAGGAGATGATAGAAGTCTTATGGTGGCTCCATCTGATGCCCCTGAAGTCTATAATGAAAATCGGATATTATACAAAAAAGAACTTATAAATGGTGTGGAAGCTTTTGTGTTTTCAAACAATCCTGACGATGAATTGTACAGTGTAACTTTCACACAAGTTGGTATTAATCAAGGAAATTATGTTTTAAGTAACATCAATGCTATCAATAATATTTTTGAATATGTAGAGCCGCAGGGTGGAATACCACAAGGAAGTTATGAGCCTATTATACAACTGATAGCACCAACAAAACTTCAAATGGCCATATTAAATGGACAATACCAACCAACGGAAAAAACAAATATTAATTTTGAAATTGCTGGGAGTAAAAACGACTTAAATCTGTTTTCTAATATTGATGACAACAACAATGATGGTGTTGCTGCAAAGCTTAAAGTTGAACAAGCTATTATTAAAAAAGATAGTTTATGGAATTTAAATGCATTCTTCGATACAGATTTCATTCAGGAAAACTTTAGAAACATTCAAGGACTTTACAATACAGAATTTAATCGAGACTGGAATCTTGAAGCTCCTCCTGGGAATCAACTTATTGGGAATTTTGGAAACCAAACTTTTTTAACTTCTGGGTTAAAACTATTTCATCACGAAAAGGGAGTTATTAATTATCAGTTTGAACATTTAGATTTTTCTCAAAATTTCAATGGGAACAGACATGTTTTATTTGCAAATCTTAATTTGAATAAATTGAACATTATCTCAAATTCCAGTGTGTTAAATTCAGAATCAAATAATTCAACCTCGTCATTTTTTAGAACTTACAATCGTATTACCTATAACCTGAAAAAAGCTTGGGTAGGTGCACGATTTTCTGTTGAGGATAATGAAGAAAGAACTATTTCTACCAATGAAATAACACCTTTAAGCCAACGTTATAAATCTTATGAACTATTTACAGGTGTTGGTGATAGCACTAAAGTGTTTGCGGAAATTGGTTACAAAAATAGAGTGAATGACAGTATTAAGAACAACCAATTACAGAAAGTTAATACATCAAACACATTGTATTTAGATTCTAGAATAATACAAAACAATCAAACTAATTTATCGCTGTATGTAAACTACAGAACATTAAAGTATGAGGATGAAGCCATTGATACTTCGACTTCGCTCAGTACAGGCGATGAAAATTCTTTAAACTCAAGGTTGATATATTCGCAACATTTTTTCAATCAGGTTTTACAATGGAATACGGTTTTTGAAACCAGTTCTGGAACATTGCCGCAACAGGATTTTACTTATGTAGAAGTTGAGCCCGGACAAGGTGCTTACACTTGGCTAGATTACAACAACAATAATATCCAGGAGCTTGAGGAATTTGAAATTGCCCAATTTCAGGATCAAGGAAAATATATAAGAGTTCTTTTACCCAATCGTGTGTTTATAAAAACACATCAAAACAAGTTAAGCCAGATTGTAACTATAAACCCTTCGCAATGGTCTGTAGAAGAAAATAAAGCCAAAAAATTCTGGTCTCATTTTTATAACCAAACATCTTATTTAATAGATAGGAAAACACAACGAGATGGCGGCAACTTTAATTTGAATCCTTTTAATAGTGATGAAGAAAATCAATTGGGCTTACAACTTAATTTTAGGAATGTGTTGTTTTTTAATCGAGGCAAACAACATTTTACAACGTCATATACGTATTTAAACAATCAATCCAGAAACCAGTTATCCATTGGCTCTATCGAAAATAATTTAAAAAGTCATCAAATTCATTTTAATCATAAGTTTGCAACAAGCTGGCTGATTAATTTGCAATCTTCATTCAATACCAACGAAAGTGTTAGCGAAAATTACACATCTAAAAATTATAATTTAGATGAAGTTCGGTTTAACCCAAAACTATCTTATTTATTGAATGATAATACGCGTTTTGACATCTATTATCAACACACCAATAAAGATAATACTATTGGTGGTTTAGAAACTTTAAAACAGCAAAAGTATGGAGCATCTTTTGCGCTTTCAAATAACCAGAAAGGCGCTATAAATGGTGAGTTTAACTATTTTTCAAACGATTATTCTGGTAACCCAAACTCGCCTGTTGGCTACCAAATGATGGAAGGCTTACAACCAGGTAAAAACTTTACATGGAGTCTATTGGCACAAAAGAAGATTACTAAATTTTTAGATTTAAACCTATCTTATCTAGGAAGAAAAACCGAAACCAGTAAAACCATTCATACGGGTACGGTGCAGTTAAAGGCTTATTTTTAAAAATCTAAAAGCCCAAACTTTATTTAAGTCTGAGCTTTTATCTTGGCTTAAATTTGGAAATTATGTAGTCCATAACATAATAT
>DATGBV010000114.1:0-3545 GCA_035312485.1 Flavobacteriaceae bacterium
TATGAGAATCTGGTCTTTACATCCTAAATATTTAGACACAAAAGGTTTGGTTGCTCTTTGGAGGGAAACCTTATTGGCAAAACATGTCTTGGAAGGTAAAACAAAAGGTTATAAGAATCATCCACAACTTAACAGATTCAAAGCATTGAACCGTTCTGTAGATGCTATTAATCAGTATTTAAGTCTTGTTTATGATGAAGCTGTAAAACGCGGGTATAATTTTAATAAAGAAAAAATAAATTGGGATTATTCAGCTCAACAATTACAAGTAACCAATGGACAAATAGAATATGAGTTTAAGCATCTCTTAAATAAGCTAAAAATTAGAGATCTAGAAAAATTTAAAACACTTTCGGAATTAACAATTATTGAAACTCATCCAATGTTTGATATTACAGACGGTCCTGTAGAATCTTGGGAAGTTATTTAATTAAATCATCAATTGTATTTCTTACTTTTTCACTATTCCAATTTGCTGCTCCAGATTTATTTATTAAAATATTTCCTTCTTTATCAATAAGAAATGTTCTTGGGATACTGCTACTTTTTAATAGTTCTGGAGATTCGCTCAAAGGTTGTTGAATATTAAAATCATAGCCATTTTTCTCTAAAAACTTTTCAATGATTTCGGTTTCTTCATCAGTAACTAAAAAGAATACTATTTTATCGTTATAATCATTATACAATGCCTGAACTGAAGGCATTTCGGCAATACAAGGTGGACACCAAGTTGCCCATAAATTTAAAAAAATGACTTGTCCTTTATAATCCTTTAAATTAATTTTTGTGCCACTTATATCTCTTAATTTCCAATCAAAATCATTTAAAACTTCGCTTTCATTTTCATTGATGACTGAAGGACTAAATAATGCCAATCCCTTATGAAGAACAATCTGAATTGGATGTCTTGTTTGAGGTATTAAAAGCAGAGCAATAACAATTAAAAATATTATATTATTTCTTCTAGATTTTGAAATGACCATAAAATGTACAGTAATAAAATTATACGTCTAAAATAAAATTGAAGTTAAAACTAACAATTATTTTAATTTATTGAATTTCTGAAATGATTTGAATTGAATTTAGCTAGCAATATTTTAAAATGCCAATTGAAAATTTACAATATTAACTCAACCTACATTTTTTAGGATTCGTATTTCTTTTCTACTGAAGTTGATGTAGTTTTCTTCTTTTAGCTGATTTAAAAGAATGTTAAGGGTTGGTCTTGAAGTACCAATTAACGATGCAATATCCTTTTGTGTGTAAGGGTGTTTTATAACATGATCCCCCGTTTTTGGACAGTCATACCCATATTCTACACATAATTCATCTAAAAATTCTTTTAACCTTGTTCTGGTGTCTTTGAATAAAAGTAATTGGAGTCGTCTTTCTAGTTTTTTTAATTTGAAACCTATGAATTTATAAACTTTAAAACTAAATGATTGGTTATTACGCATAAGTTCATGCATAGTTTGAACACCAATGGGACAAATAGATGTATTGTTATCAATAGATTGTGCAAATTCGTCTCTTTTTGGTTCACCAAGCAAAGCTTTTTCACCAAAAAGTTCGCCTCTGGTTAAAATGGCTTTTACAACTTCATTACCATTTTCAGTATAATAACCAATTTTCACTTTGCCCTTTTCTATAAGATATACTTTGTTTGCAGAGTCTTCTTCAAAATAAATGTAATCTTTTTTCTTATAAGCATCAAAATCATGTTCTGCTTTGTAAGCTGCAAACTTATGTGGACAAAGTATTCTAAAAAGATTGGTGTCTTCAAAAAACCAAATTGATTTCATTATATTATTGATTAGCTTAATTTATGTCGCCAAATGTTATTATAACTTACATTTCATAAAACAAAAAATGCCTTCAAATAATTATTTGAAGGCATTTTTAATGAATTAATTTTAAATTTATTCTTCCTCTTCACTAGATTCAACTGCAAAATCTAGCATTTTGTTTTTCTGCAACATGTTGTACCACTGTATGATTTTTTTAATATCGCTCGCATAAACTCTGTCTTCATCATAATCTGACATTACATTGAAAAAGTATTCTTCAAGACTGTCTTTACTATCCTTATGGCTAATACTGGTTGGATTACCATTTTCTTTTTCCTTAATTTTTAAGAAAACATCCTGTAAAGGCACCTCTTCGGTCAATGAATAAACAGATATTTCGCTTAAAAGACTAACATTGTGATTAATACTTACCGATAGTCGTTTATTATCTATAAGAGATTCAGCAATAAAACCAGTTCTGGTCTGTGCAATTAATTTATACAATCCTGGTTTTCCAGCAATTGATAATATTTTATCTAATGGCATTGGTTAATTTTTCTTGGTTTCAAATATGAGAGGTTTAACAAGATTTTGCAAATATTAGCGCCTCTTTTTTAAATCAGGGAAGCGCATTCTGTAATCAACATTTATTTTTCCTTTGGAAATATTTGTTAGCTTACCCTTTATCAGCCTTTTTTTTAGGCTTGAAAGCTTGTCTGTAAATAATATACCTTCTATATGGTCATATTCATGTTGAATAACTCTTGCTATTAGACCATCAAAGGTTTTTACTTGCTTTTCAAATTTTTCATTTAAATACTCAATGGTTATTATAGGTTTTCTAAAAACATCTTCCCTAACTTCTGGTATACTTAAACACCCTTCATTAAACGACCATTCATCGCCTTCTTCTTTTAATATTTTAGCATTAATAAATGTTTGCTTAAAATCTTTTATATTATTTCTTTCTTCGTCTGAAAGGTTTTCATCTTCTGCAAATGGTGTTGTGTCAACTAGAAAAAGTCTAATAGGTAATCCTATTTGTGGTGCAGCAAGACCAACACCAAACGCACCATACATGGTTTCAAACATATTAGAGATTAACTCATTAAGGTTTGTGTAATCTTTTGTAATCTCCTTACATTTATGCTTTAGAACTGGATCGCCATAAGCAACAATGGGCAAAATCATAGTTTAGATTTATAATTAGTTGCAAAAATACAATACTGAATATATTTACTAACAATTAAGCACAAAAAAAAACTCCTTTTTATTAAAAAGGAGTTTTTACATTATATAATGTAATCTTTATTTCATTATAATAACTTTTCTTGTAACAGAAGCTTCATCTGTTACAATTTGTAACATATACACACCATTAGTTAAATTGGATACATTAACATCTTTATAATTAAGATTATTAATTGTACTATTTGAAACTAATTTTCCAGCTAAATTGTATAAATTAAGGCTTCCACTAATGTTCTTTGCTATTTTAATAGTAAAAGCTTCTGTATTTACTGGATTTGGATAAATGTTAATTTGTTGATTTAATTCAGCATCTTTATTGGACAATGTAACTAATGTACCATTTACATACTGACAATCAAGGCCATTTACAACAAAACGTACATTAAACGTAAGTGTATCATTAGGCAAGTTAGAACCAGTAGATGTGTACTTTAAATTTGTACCATTACAACTTGTTTTAGTAAAAACTTGATTATAAGTACCAAGAGTTACCAATATAGTATCTGA
>DATGBV010000115.1:0-11165 GCA_035312485.1 Flavobacteriaceae bacterium
TTGAATTTGATCTAAAATATCATCACCAGCATGGTGTTTAAACATGCTACTGTGAGGCGCAAATTTTAATTTAAAGTTTAAAGTAATTTTTTTACCATAAGTGATTGAATTAGCAAACAAAGGAGTTGCAGAAACACCTAATGTGGTAAGTAAACTTTTTTCTAAAAAATTACGACGCTTCAAGATATTATGGTAATGACCAGGACTTTCCTCCAGTTAATTTCTGTAGGTCATCACAATATGAAGCACCAGGAACAGGATCGTAAGCTAAAATTGTTTCGCCAACGGTTTCAGATATTCTGTAGGATTGAATGGTCATACTTCTCAATTTATTTAATAAGTGAGAAATATCTTGAGCATTTTCGTCCAATGCTTTAGACTCTTCAGAATTTAATTTCATATGATTATCTAAAAGATGCATATAGTCTTCATTACTGATTTTAGACACCTTTTCGTTATAATTGGATTTCAAAAATGTAGTCAGATTATTAAAACTCTTTTTTAACTCTACCTGTTCGTTTTCCATCAAAACTTCATCAAAATATTTATCCATAAACTCTGCAACATTCACATCATTTGCAGAAGGCGTATCAGTTTTAGGTAAAATAACATCAACAAGATTTTTCAAAACAATTCCTGATTCTTCAGATAAGAAAGTTGGTGTCCATGTTGCAACATCACTTTTACAACTTTGAAGTAAACTGAAAACCGAAGGAGTGGCCAATACAAAACCTGCCGAAAGACCAATATTTTTTAATGCTTCTCTTCTTTTCATAATATTAAGCGTTTGATTTTTTAAATTCTTTAGCAGCATGATTGGCTGCTCTTGCTGTAAAAGCCATATACGTAAGTGAAGGATTTTGACATCCAGCAGAAGTCATAAACGAACCATCTGTAACATAAACATTTGGACACGTGTGAACTTGATTATACTTGTTTAGAACAGAAGTTTTTGGGTTATGTCCCATACGAGCAGTTCCCATTTCATGAATTCCGAGTCCCATTGCTCTGCCTTGTACATTATCATAGCCTTTCACATTCTTAAAACCCGCAGCTTCAAGCATCGTAACAGCTTGGTTGACCATATCTTTACGCATGGCCAATTCATTTTCACCAAAATCTGCATCAAAAGTTACAGTTGGCAAGCCCCATTCGTCCAGTTTTTCATAGTTTAGATACATTCTGTTGCTGTGGTCTGGAAGTGTTTCACCAAAACCTGTAAGTCCAACTCGCCAAGCACCTGGTTTTAATATTTCTTCTTTCAATTCTGGACCATATTTTAATTCGGCAACTAATTCTGAAACACTATTTCTGCTTGCTCCACCTTGATATCCATATCCTCTTATAAAATCTTTGGAATCTGTATCACCACCAATATTTCTAAATCTTGGAATATAAATTCCTCCAGGTCTTCTTCCCTTGTAGTATTTGTCATCAAATCCTTCTGCAATGGCACTAGCACCTACATGAAAATGATGGTCCATAAGATTATGTCCTAGTTCGCCACTATCATTCCCTAATCCATTTGGAAATCTTTCAGATTTAGATTGTAAAAGAATAGAAGTTGATGCAATGGCAGAGGCACATAAAAAGATAACCTTAGCATTAAACGTAAAAGTTTCTTTGGTTTCTGCATCAATAACTTTAACACCAGAAGCTTTTCCAGTCTTTTCATCATATATAACTTCACTTACAATCGAAAAAGGTCGCAATGTCATATTGCCAGTAGCTTCGGCTGCAGGAAGCGTAGAGGAGTTACTGCTAAAGTATGCACCAAATGGGCAACCTCTCATACATCTGTTTCTATATTGGCATGTGCTTCTTCCGAGTCCAGGTTTTGTTCCTTCTGTGATGTGTGCAACTCTACCAGTAGTTATGACACGACCATTAAGTTTTTCGGCAACTTTATCCCTCAATTCTTCCTCAACACAATTCATGTTCATTGGCTTTAGAAACTCACCATCTGGCAATTGAGGAAGACCTAATTTCTCACCACAAACACCTATATATTGTTCTACATGACTATACCAAGGGGCAATGTCTTTATATCGTACAGGCCAATCAACAGCAATACCATCTTTTTTATTGGCACCAAAATCAAAATCACTTAATCTATAGCTGTGCCTTCCCCAAGTTAAAGAACGACCACCAACATGATAACCTCTAATCCAATCAAAACGTCTATCTTCATTATAAGGGTGTTTTAAGTCGTCAACAAAAAAGTGTTGTCTATCTTCATCTGTAACATAACCAGTTCTGTGCTGTTTGTGTTTGCGTATTTTTGTTTCGCGAGTAGGCTCTCCTCCATTTGGTAAATCCCATGGATCTAGATGTGCAGTGGTATAGTCCTCAACGTGTTTAACCATTCGTCCTCTTTCAAGAACCAAAGTTTTTAAACCATTTTCGCAAAGTTCTTTTGCAGCCCAACCTCCAGAAATACCTGTACCTACAACTATTGCGTCATAGTTTTCTAGAAAATTCATTTTTTTAGTCATGTATAGAAGTTATTATTTAAGAGTATTAGTCAAAAGTTTATTAGTTTTTAAAAATAGATAAATTAATTAGTATTAAAAAATTGGAAAGTTGAATAATATTGTCATTTAAGACCTTTTTTGGAAGACAATTCAATTTTAATATTCAAATTCTACTTAAGTCCATTGAAGAATTTTAGTATTTCAATATTTTTGATGCATTATTCTAAATAAAACAATGAATATTCTGGATTTTAATAATTTTTTTAAAAAAATTGGGCATGGGCATACTTTTATTGAATAAATTAATAATTTTACACTCATGAATTCTTTAAGGAATAAAATACGTATATCTATACCCAGTTTGCGCTTGCGCAATCGCCGTCGCTAATTCTTCATTTTAGCACCTTAATTTTTTACGTTTAATTTTATTTTTTTCAAAGTGTACAAATCAAATTTAAAATCAGTCTTTCAAAATTCAGTTATTTTATCAAATAACAATGTTTTTGTACGTCGTAATTTTCCTCGTCGCCCGTAAGGGTACGTTTCTATTTAAGGAATTTAGGTGTGTCCAATTCCGTTTTCAAAAAACATTATTTATTATTTCATAAAAAAAGAAAACAATGAGAGTTGTTATTGCAGATAAATCGCATAGTGTATATGCAAAAATAATTTCTGAAACTATTACAGATTCAGCAAGTGTTAGAGGTACTGGAATTGCCAAACGTACTCCTGAATATATCATTACAAAAATGGAAAATGGTAATGCTGTTATAGCTTTAGATGAGGACAAGTTTGTAGGATTTTGTTATATAGAAGCTTGGGGACATGGTAAGTTTGTAGCTAATTCTGGTTTAATTGTACATCCAGATTACAGAGGATTAGGGTATGCTAAACAGATAAAACATAAAATATTTGAGCATTCAAGAACCAAATTTCCAGATGCTAAAGTATTTAGTATAACTACTGGACTAGCTGTAATGAAAATGAATAGTGATTTAGGATATAAGCCAGTTACATTTTCTGAATTAACTGATGACCAATCATTCTGGAATGGTTGTCAGACTTGTAAAAACTATGATGTTTTGCAACGTACAGAGCAAAAAATGTGTTTATGCACAGGTATGTTATATGACCCTGCAAAAGAGAACAAAAAAATTCATGAGCATAATTATGATAAAAAAGTTTGGACTAGATTAAAAAATATTAAACAAAGTATGTTTTTAAAAAAGAATAAAAAATGAAAAAATTAGTAATTGCATATAGTGGAGGTTTAGACACATCGTATTGTGCAGTGAGCTTGTCTAAAGCTGGTTATAATGTACATGCCGTAAGTGTAAATACAGGAGGATTTACTTCAAAAGAAATTAAAACTATTGAAGCAAACGCATATAAAATGGGTGTTTCAACCTATAAAAATATAGATGCAATATCAACCTATTACAGTAAAGTGATTAAGTATTTAATCTATGGTAATGTACTTAAAAACAATACATATCCTTTATCAGTGAGTGCGGAACGAATCATACAAGCTATTGAAATAATTGAATATGCAAAAAGCATTGATGCAAATTATATTGCACACGGAAGTACAGGAGCAGGAAATGATCAAGTACGTTTTGATATGATTTTTCAAACTTTAGCCCCAAGCATCGAAATTATAACACCAATAAGAGATCATAAATTGTCTAGACAAGAAGAAATAGATTATTTAAAAACTAATGGTATTGATATGTCTTGGGATAAAGCTAAATATTCTGTTAATAAAGGCCTTTGGGGAACTAGCGTTGGTGGTGAAGAAACGTTAACTTCTGAAAAACCTTTGCCAGATTCTGCTTATCCTTCACAGTTGAAACACGCCGAACCAGAAAAAGTATCATTAACGTTTATGAAAGGTGAATTAGTTGCTGTTAATGGTATTAAGAACACGCCAGAAGTCAATATAGAAGTTCTGAATAATCTGGCTTCAGTTTATGCTATTGGAAGAGATATCCATGTTGGTGACACCATTGTTGGAATCAAAGGACGTGTTGGTTTTGAGGCTGCTGCTGCCCTTATTACTATCAAAGCGCATCATCTTTTAGAAAAACATACTTTAACAAAATGGCAGTTACAACATAAGGAATACTTATCTAGCTTTTACGGCATGCATTTACACGAAGGTCAATATTTGGACCCAGTAATGCGAAATATTGAAGCCTTTTTAGAGAGCAGTCAGGAGAAAGTGTCAGGAGATGTTATGGTAACATTAAAACCATATCACTTTTCACTTGATGGAATTGTTTCTGACCATGACTTGATGAGCGCCAAGTTTGGAAGTTATGGCGAAATGAACAAAGGTTGGACAGCAGATGAAGCAAAAGGATTTATAAAAATTCTTGGCAATCAGAATAAAATTTATCATCAAGTAAATTCAGAATTATGATACAAGTAGGTATTATTGGAGGAGCTGGTTACACAGCAGGAGAATTAATCAGATTGCTTTTAAATCATTCTGAAGCAGAAATAAATTTTGTGTTCAGTACATCTAATGCTGGTAACAAAGTTTCTAAAGTACATCAGGATTTAATTGGTTCAACAGATTTGGTATTTTCAAGTGAGATCAATCCAGAAATTGATGTGCTGTTTTTATGTTTAGGGCATGGAAATTCTAAAGCATTTTTAGAAAAACATCAATTTTCAGCAATAACAAAAATCATTGATTTAAGCAATGATTTTAGATTGGAAGCAGATAAAGTTTTTCAAAATAAAACTTTTGTTTATGGACTTCCAGAACTACAAAAGGAAGCAATTACAAATGCAAATTATATTGCTAATCCAGGTTGCTTTGCTACAGCCATTCAATTGGCATTATTACCATTGGCCAATGCAAATTTAATTGTAGATGATGTACATGTTAATGCTGTTACTGGTTCAACAGGAGCAGGAACATCATTATCTGAAACCACACATTTTACTTGGAGAGACAACAACTTTTCGTATTACAAACCTTTTACACATCAACATCTTGGAGAAATCAATCAGTCCGTGAAACAATTACAAGAAGGTTTTGATTCTGAAATTAATTTTATGCCAAACAGAGGTAATTTCTCCAGAGGCATTTTCGTCACAGCATATACAAAATATAATGGCCCTATTGAAGAGGCAAAGTCACTATATCAAGACTATTATAAAGATGCTGCATTTACATTTGTGTCTGATGAACAACTACACTTAAAACAAGTTGTAAATACCAATAAATGTCTTGTTCATTTACATAAACACAATAACAAATTATTAATTACAAGCATTATTGATAATCTTTTAAAAGGTGCTTCTGGACAAGCCATTCAGAATATGAATTTAATGTTTGGTTTTAGTGAAACCGAAGGATTACAGTTAAAAGCTAACTTTTTTTAAAACGAAAATTATGAAAATTGCCATTATAGGAACAGGAAATTTAGGGCGATCCATCGCCAAAGGGTTAATCACTAACAATGCCATTACAACCTTATATCTAACGAGAAGACACCTTAACGCTCTTTCAGAATTTGAAGGCTACAAAAATGTAACAGTAACAACAGATAATATGCTTGCTGTTCAGCAATCAGATATACTCATATTTGCAGTACAACCTGCACATTTTGAAAAAATATTAAAGGATGTTACGCCCTATCTAACAGATAAGCACGTGCTTATTTCAACCATTACTGGTTACACTATTTCTAAAATAGAAGAGCAGGTTGGGAGCGATAAATTTATAATCCGATCTATGCCTAATACTGCAATTGCAGTAGGGAAGTCTATGACATGCTTATGTAGTAACGAACAAGGAGCCAAGCGTATCAAAATTGCAGAAGCTATTTTTAATAGATTAGGACATTCGTTGGCCATTCCTGAATCTCAAATGCAAGCTGCAACTGTAGTTTGTGCAAGCGGAATAGCCTTTTGGATGCGATTGATAAGAGCCACTACACAAGCAGCCATTCAGCTAGGATTTGATTCTAATGAAGCCCAAGAGTTGGCCATGTACACAAGCGAAGGTGCTGCAAATTTATTAATTACTACTGGCAATCATCCTGAAGAAGAGATAGATAAAGTTACAACGCCAAAAGGTTGTACCATTGAAGGGTTGAATGAAATGGAACATAAAGGATTAAGCTCCTCTTTAATTCAAGGTATGGTTGCATCTTTTAATAAAATAAGTAACATTAAAAAGGAGCAGATATGAGTTTGTTTAATGTGTATCCTTTGTTTGACATTACGCCTGTAAAAGCGAAAGATGTCTATGTCTATGATAAAGATAACGTTGAATATCTTGATTTGTATGGTGGCCATGCAGTGATTTCTATTGGACACTCACATCCTAAATATGTTGAAGCAATTACAAATCAGGTTAGTAAATTAGGATTTTATAGTAACTCCATTCAGAATCCATTACAAACAGAATTATCAGAAAGACTAGAAGAACTTTCAGGATGCAAAGATTACCAATTGTTTTTGTGTAATTCTGGAGCTGAAGCTAATGAGAATGCACTAAAGTTAGCTTCATTTCATAACAGAAAAAGGAAAGTGTTAGCTTTTAAAAACTCATTTCATGGTAGAACTTCGGCTGCTGTTGCAGCTACGGATAATGCTAAAATTGTAGCACCATTAAATGCACAACAAGTAGTCGATTTTGTTGAGTTAGGTAATTTGGAAGCAGTAGAATTTATTTTAAAACAAAATGAAACTTGTGCAGTAATTATAGAAATTATTCAAGGCATTGGTGGTTTGGATGAAAGTACAACAGAATTTTATCAAGGCTTGGAAAAGTTATGCAGACTATATAATACATTATTGATTTCAGACGAAATTCAATGCGGATTTGGAAGAACAGGCGATTTCTTTGCTTTTCAAAAGCATGGTATTACTCCAGATATAATATCAATGGCAAAAGGAATGGGAAATGGCTTTCCTATTGGTGGTATATTAATTCACCCAAATATTAAAGCTTCTTTTGGTTTACTGGGAACAACTTTTGGAGGCAATCATTTGGCATGTGCTGCATCATTGACTGTTTTAGACACTTTGAAAAATGAAAATTTATTAGATAATGCTAAAGAAGTTTCAGCTTACTTTTTAGAAAAAGCAAAAGATTTTCCGAAAATAAAGCAAGTAAAGGGTAGAGGATTAATGCTTGGTTTAGAATTTGATTTTCCAATTGCAGAATTAAGAAAAACCTTAATAACCAAACACAAGATATTTACTGGAAGTGCTAAAAATCCTAATCTATTAAGAATACTGCCATCTCTAACAGTTCAGAAAAAACATATTGATGTATTTTTTGAAGCTTTAAAGCAAGAACTATCATGAAAAAATACACCAACATAAACGACATTTCAAATATTTCTGAAATTGTTAAGGAAGCTATTTTATTAAAAATGAATCCCTTTGGGTATTCAGAAATAGGAAAAAACAAAACATTGGTTATGCTATTCTTCAACTCGAGCTTACGCACAAGATTGAGCACAGAAAAAGCAGCAAAAAATCTTGGGATGAATGTCATGGTTCTCAATGTTAATGATGCCTGGAGTTTAGAGTTTGAAGATGGAACCATCATGAATATGGATACTTCAGAACACATTAAAGAGGCAGCTCAAGTCATTTCTCAATATGCAGATATTATTGCAGTTAGAGCTTTTCCTACTTTAAAAGATAAGGCAAAAGATGAGTCTGAATATATCCTTAATAGTTTCGTAAAGTATGCCACAGTTCCCATAGTTAATATGGAAAGTGCTACAGCACATCCAATGCAAGCATTGGCAGATGCAATTACCATTTCGGAGTTGACAGAGAAACCAAAACCTAAAGTGGTTTTGTCATGGGCTCCGCATCCAAAAGCGTTACCACAAGCAGTAGCAAATTCGTTTGTACAAATGATGCAAAATCTGGATATAGATTTAACCATCACTCATCCTAAAGGTTATGAGCTAAATAAAGACATTGTTAAAGAAACACCAATTAATCATAATCAGAATGAAGCTTTAAAAAATGCCGATTTTGTTTATGTAAAGAATTGGAGTAGTTATAATGACTACGGAAAAATATTAAGTCAGGATGAAAATTGGATGATGACCCAAGAGAAATTAGGAAATGCTAAATTTATGCATTGTTTGCCAGTAAGACGAAACGTGGTTGTTGAAGATGCAGTTCTAGATGGTGAAAATTCAGTGGTCATTCAACAAGCAAATAATAGAACTTATGCAGCTCAAATTGTGTTGAAGCAGATATTGGAAAAGTTATAAATATGAAAATGATTGTCATTCAGAACGAAGTGAAGAATCTAACATTTTAAAGATTCCTCATTTCACTCGGAATGACAAAAAATATAAAAATGGAAACACTAAAGGTTATAAAGATTGGAGGAAATATTATTGATAATGATGTGGATTTAAATTCATTTTTAGAAGCTTTTTCTAAAATCAATGGTTCTAAAATCTTGGTTCATGGTGGCGGAAGATTAGCAACAAAATTAACTCAACAAATGAATGTTGAAGTAAAAATGTTTGAAGGCAGACGCATAACAGATGCAGAAACTCTAGATATAATTACCATGGTTTATGCTGGAAAAATCAATAAAAACATTGTTGCAAAATTACAGGCAAATAACTGTAATGCCATTGGGCTTTCTGGTGCTGATAGCAATACGATTGTTTCAGAAAAAAGACCAATAAAAACTATTGATTTTGGTTATGTAGGTGATGTTATAAAAGTAAATACAGAAACGCTTGAAACACTTTTAAATATTAATGTGACTCCTGTCTTTTGTGCCATTACACATGATAACAAAGGACAATTATTCAATACCAATGCAGACACCATTGCTTCAGAATTGGCTATAGGTTTTGCAAATAAATTTAAAGTAGAATTATACTATTGTTTTGAAAAGAATGGCGTTTTAAAAAATGTTAATGATGATAATTCAGTGATTGAACATATAGACAATAAAACTTATGAAACATTAATAGAAGAAGGTATTATTGCAGATGGCATGTTGCCAAAATTGAACAATTGCTTCCATGCTATTAATCATCAAGTCAATAAAGTATGTATTGGAAAACCAGACATGCTTTTTAAAGATAATTCTAAATACACAACGCTTACCAAATGATACAGAATTTAACAACAGATGCTATAGAGTTGCTTAAAAAACTCATTGAAACGGAATCTTTTTCTTCTGAAGAAGATAAAACGGCATCACATATTGAGTATTGGTTTAGACGTCATAACATGTCATATACACGCACAAAAAATAACGTTTGGGCAACCAATAAATATTTTGATGAAACAAAACCTACCTTATTGTTGAATTCGCATCATGATACTGTAAAACCAAATAACGGTTATACCAAAGACCCTTTTAAAGCTATTGTTGAAGACGGAAAATTATATGGTTTAGGAAGCAATGACGCAGGTGGTTGTTTAGTGTCTTTAATCGCTACGTTTACTCATTTTTATAGTGAACGGAATTTAAAATATAATTTGATTATTGTGGCTTCGGCAGAAGAAGAGAGTAGCGGCGACAACGGATTGAACAGTATGTTATCAGTCATCCCAAAAGTAGATGTTGCAATTGTCGGAGAACCAACCCTGATGAATCTTGCTGTTGCCGAAAAAGGTCTGGTAGTGTTTGATGCTGTTGTAAAAGGAACTCCAAGTCATGCAGCGCATCCAAATAATGACAATGCGATTTACAATTCAATTTCAGTATTGCAATGGTTTAAGGGTTTTAAGTTTAAAAAATCCTCACCTGTTTTGGGTGATGTAAAAATGACTGTAACTCAAATCAATGCTGGTGAACAACATAACGCTGTTCCAGCAGATGTAAGTTTGGTTGTTGATGTTCGCGTGAATGATAAATACACTAATCAAGAGATAGTAGATATTCTTCAAAAGGAAGCACCTTGTGATAGTATTATTCCACGCAGTTTAAAATTAAATTCTTCATCTATTCCGTTAGACCATGAATTGGTAAAAGCTGGATTGGAATTAGGAAGAACAACCTATGGTTCACCGACATTGTCTGATCAGGCAGTATTATCTTGTCCATCATTAAAATTAGGGCCAGGAGATAGTACACGTTCGCATTCGGCAGATGAATTTATTTATTTGAAGGAGATTGAAGAAGGCATTAAAATTTATATAGAATTGTTAGAAAAAGTATTATAAACTGTCAGGTCGAGCGCAGTCGAGACCTAATTGACTTCTCGATAAAATTCTGACTTTGTCAGAATCACTCGAAGTGACAAAAAACAAATCAACGAATCAACAAACAAACATTTTACAATGAAACTCTGGGACAAAGGCATAAGTATAGACAAAAAAATTGAACAATTTACTGTTGGAAACGATAGGGAAATTGATTTATATATAGCAAAATATGATGTGCAAGCCTCTCTAGCTCATGCTAAAATGTTGCACAAAATAGGAATATTATCTGCAAAAGAACTACAACAATTGGAAGGAGGATTGAGTGTGTTAGCAAAGCAAATTGAAGCCGGTACTTTTGTAATAGAAAACCAATTTGAAGATGTACATTCTAAAATAGAGTTTAAGCTTACAAAGGCTTTAGGTGAAGTTGGAAAAAAGATTCATACAGCACGTTCCAGAAACGATCAGGTTTTGGTGGCTTTGCAGTTGTTTTATAAAGAGAGTTTAACACAAATTCATAAT
>DATGBV010000116.1:0-7849 GCA_035312485.1 Flavobacteriaceae bacterium
CCAAGAAGCTATATTTTGCTAATGAATCTATGGGATTTGATAGTTTTACCACTATTGAAGATATCAATGCATATACCTATTTACCAGAAAGTGACAAAAGTGTAAAGGTAGATTATATAGAAACAAAACGTGATTTTGATAATGGCATTTTTTATAGCGATCAAGAATCTAAAATTTTTACTTTTCCTGCTGTAACCAAAGGTGCCATAACCAATTTAAACTACAAAGAGGTGATTAAAGATCCTCATTTCTTGGGTTTATTTCGTTTTGCAACTTTTGTGCCTACCAAAAACGCACAATTGTCAATAGAGTTTCCAAATAATGTATCAATAGGTTATATAGACTTTCACACAGAAGATATTAAAATTGATTTCAAAAAAGAAACTTTAAGCGACATTACTACTTATACCTGGACAGCCAAGAATACAAAAGGCTACCAACCAGAAGATGATGCGGAATCTTCACTTTATTATGTTCCGCATATTATAGTTTACATTAAGGGTTATGAATATAAGGGAGAAAAATTCAATGTATTAAACGATGTTAAAGACCTCTACAAATGGTATTCATCATTAGTGAATCAAATTGATAACAATGAACTGGAAACTGTTTATGAAATAGCCGAAGACCTTACAAAGTCTCTTACTACACAAAAACAAAAGGCCGAAGCTATTTTTAATTGGGTTCAGGATAATATTAATTATGTGGCTTTTGAAGATGGATTAGGAGGTTTTGTCCCAAGAGGTGCAGCCAGTGTTTGTACAAAACGTTATGGAGATTGTAAAGACATGGCAAATTTACTATACGAAATGTTAAATCATGTAGGCATAGAAGCTTACAGAACATGGATTGGAACCAGAGACAGACCTTACACTTATTCTCAAGTTCCTACACCAATGGTAGATAATCACATGATAACAACAGCAATAATAGATGGGCAAACTATCTTTTTGGATGCTACAGATAGTTATGTGCCCTTTGGTATGCCAAGTGCATTTACACAAACTAAAGAAGCTCTTTTTGGCATTGATAAAGACACTTATAAATTAATAACTGTCCCTGTTCAAAAACCAGAGCAAAGTGTTACAGAAGTAAACAGTGTTATTAATATTGAAGATAATATGATAAAGGTTTCTGAAAAGCGTTTACTTACAGGTTATGAAAAAATAGACTTTATAACAGATTATTTGTACAAAAAAGAAACCAAAACAGAAGAAGAGTTTTTAAACACTACGCTTACTCTAGGGAATAACAAAACCAATTATCATAATATCAATAAAGAAAATTTTGATAATAAAAGCAAAGCTTTAGAACTATCTTACGATTTATCAATAGATAACTACACAAAAAAGGTTGCTAACAAACTATTCATCAATTTGAATATAGATAAAGTACTTTCAAAAAGCAAAATAGATATTGATGAGAAAAAGTACGACAAAAAAATAGACCATACTTATACAAAAAACTATATAACTACGTTAAATATTCCGGAAGGCTTTTCTGCAACTTATATTCCAGAAACTATATCTTTTGAAAACCCAAACTATGGTTATGAAATAACCTACATTCAAAAAGATAATACTATAATTCAAAACAAAAGCATTTATGTTAATACATTAAGTGTTAAAAAACAGGATTTTGAATCCTGGAACGAGTTTATAAAAAGCCTCATAAAAGCCTATAAAAAAAGTATTATACTAGAACAAACACATGATTAAGAAAACCCTATTCGTCCTGCTTTTTATTAGCACAAATTGCTTTTCACAATATTACAAGTCGTATGACTGGACTGAAAAGCCAAAATTACATAACATTACTCCGGATGAAGAAAATGAGCATTCTGTTGGTATCTTAAAAAAGAATATTGTAGAATACATCCCATCTGAATTTTCAGGAGATTTAAAACTTTATGAAACATTTCATACCATAGTAAGAGTCAATGATGAAAAAGGTATTGGAAAACACAATAGAGTATATATACCAATGTACGAAGTTATAGATGTTCTTGATATTAAAGCCAGAACCATTAACTCCAAGGGCAAAATAACACTACTGGATAAAAACAACATTAAAGAAATTAATAATGTTGAAGAATATGGCGATTTTAAAATTTTTGCTATTGAAGGTGTAGAGAAAAACTCCGAAATTGAAGTTCTCTATACCGTAGAAAAGAATGCCGACTATTTTGGAAGTGAAACCCTTCAGAGTGATTACAAAATTAAAAACACCCAATTTTTATACATCACAGGAGATTTAAATTCAGAAATTAAAGCCTACAGAACCAATTCCCAGTTTGAAACTGTAATTACAGATGGAAAAGCTTCAAAATTGTTAGATATAAAAGATATTCCAGCAATGATTGAAGAAGATTACGCTACACCAAATGCCAATAAAATTGCAGTAGTTTATCAATGCTTCCCAAAAGGTAGGAACATGTCGCAGCGTATATTTTGGGAAAATGTGGTTAACAATGTTGGATCAAAAATATTTACCGAAACAATACATCCCAGTGCACAAGAAGACATTGAAACTATTATAGCCGGAAGAGAAAACCTAACAGACTACGAAAAAATAGTGATTGTAGACAACTTCATAAAAACCAACTTTACAGTAGTAAAAAACAATAATGAAGAACTTTCTGATATCAATTACATTTTAAAGAACAGGTCTGCAAGTGATTTTGGTATCTTAAAAGTATATGCACAATATTTTAAAAGCCTAGGAATACAACACGAACTGGTAATAACGGCAAATAGGTTCGTTTACAAATTTGATCCAGATTTTTTCATTCCAAATATGCTACAGGATTTTTTAATCTACTTACCTGATGAAGATAAATACGTTGCTCCAGATAGAATTGAATATAGAGTTGGTGAAGCACCTTTCAATATTTTAGGAAATTATGGACTTTTTATTGATGATGGTTTTGGTTATTATTTCAGTAAAATAGTGCAATCTGATCCTAATTACAGTGCTATAAAAAGAACTTTAGGTATTTCTTTTAAAAATGATTTTGAAAGTGCTGTAATTGATGAGCACCAAGAGTACACAGGACATTGGGCAATAACCAATAGAGCCGTTTTAAACCTATCTACAGACCAAGGTATTATGGAATTTAAAGATTATCTCACAGGGTCTGGAATAGAAGATAAGCTTATAGAAAAATATGAGCTTAAAAACAGCGAAATGAACCAAATAGAATATAACATTCCTTTTGTTGTTGAAACTACTATAAGTTCAGAATCCATTATAGAAGATGCAGGTGATAGTTATTTATTTCAAATAGGAAAAGTGATAGGAACACAAAGCGAATTGTATCAGGAAAAAGAACGCGTTAATCCTATTGAAATGACTTATCCAAATCAGTATGATTATAACATAACTGTAGATATTCCTGAAGGTTACACTGTTGAAGGCTTGAATAGTTTAAATATTGATAAAAGCTATAAGTCAAACGCGACAGATGAAAAGCTTTGTAAATTTGAATCCAGCTACAAATTAAGAGATGATAAGCTAATTGTCACAATTCAAGAGTTCTATAAGTCTAATGAATATGACTTAAACAGATATGAAGAATTCAGAAGTGTGATTAACGCAGCTTCAGATTTTAATAAAGCGTCTATCTTATTTATACCAGAATAAAATTTTGAAAACTGGCAACTATTCATGGTTGCCAGGATCTTCTAATATTTTATAGTCTTCAACAGGTGGTGCTTCTACACTACCAAATAATTTTTCTTTCCAGTTGGTCCAACCATACTTTCTTGAAAGAATAAATAGAATGATTGGAAATACCACAAATACTGGCATAAATACATCAACAAAACCAGCAGAAGTAGGATCAGATAAATCTTTAAAAACAGAATGCGTTTGAAAAGCTGTCCAATCTGCTGTAACTAATAAGGCTGTAAATAGATTGTTAGCAGCATGAAACCCTAATGCCAATTCCAAGCCTTCATCCATCAAGGTCATGATACCCAAAAACAGTCCAGTACCAATATAATAAACCATGATGCCATAGCCCAGTTTTTCAACTTCTGGATTTGCAATATGTAATAAACCAAAAATCACAGATGTAATAATAAGAGGAACCCATTTGTTTTTTACCAGCACTCCAATACCTTGCATTAAATAACCTCTAAACAAATATTCTTCAAAACTGGTCTGTAATGGCACAAAAATTATTGCAATTAAAGCAAGAATTAAAAATGGCACCAATTTAAAATTCAAAACATAATCATCTGGAGATAAAATATAATCCAACAGCACCAAACCACTGGATAAAACTCCCCAAAAAATAAAAACAAACCAAAAACGTTTCCAGTCTATTTTTGGTCTTGATGTAGTTAGGTGTGTTATTGATTGTTTGTGTAAAAATTTGGCAACAAATAATACAGCAACCAAACCTACCGCAAAAGACAATAGCATTAAAAGCAAGTTTAAATTAGGTTCTAATAAGCTTAACATTTTAGATTCATCTAAATCCTGCAACTTTTCACCATCTTGAAATGCCTTATAAAAAACGGCTATTGTAAATGGGATTTGTCCTAGAACTACTCCAATAATTACTATAATTAAACCAACCAAATACCGCCACCAATCGTGAAGAATATTAAATGCTTGTGCTATATACATATTTATAAATTAAATTTCCATTTGTTTTCAATTTCATAACGCAATGTACCATTTTTTACTTTTAATGGGCAAGGAAAATTATTGGTAAATAAACTTCCTGTACCCAATCCTTGAAACATCTTACTATGTTTTTCAAACGTGTATTGTGCAATAGCGTTAAGTCCTACATTACTTTCTAATGCACTGGTAATCCACCATCCTATATTCATTTGTTCTGCCAAATTTATCCAATTATCACTTCCTTGAAAACCACCAATTAAACTAGGCTTTAAAATGATGTATTGCGGACGAATTGTTTGTAGCAACTTTTGCCTTTCTGTTACAGTAAAAACGCCTATTAATTCTTCATCCAAAGCAATTGGTAATGGTGTATCTTCACATAAACGAGCCATTTCATGAATCTGACCTTGTTTTATTGGCTGCTCTATAGAATGCAAATCGAATTCAGATAGCTGTTTTAATTTTTGTAAAGCCTCATCAGAAGAAAATGCTCCATTGGCATCTACACGCAATTCAATATCGCTTGAAGAATATTCTTTTCTAATTGATTTTAAAAGATTGAGTTCCGATTGAAAATCAATTGCTCCAATCTTCATTTTAATACATTTAAAACCTTCTTCAATTTTTTGCTTTATTTGCTGTTTCATAAAGGCTTCGCTTCCCATCCAAATCAATCCGTTAATTGGAATAGAAGATTTTCCTTTAGTGAATTCTGAAGGAAACAAATCGAACATTGTATTACTTTCCAAAGATTTGAAAGCCATTTCAAGCCCAAATTGAATGCTAGGCAGTTCGACAAGCTCACTGACCAAGTTTTCCAAACCTAAATGAATATTCTCGCAAACCCACTTTAGCTTTTGTTCATAATCAGGTCTATCATCAACAGATAACCCTCTAAAAACTCCACATTCACCAATACCTTGTTTATTTCCGTTCTTTAAAATAATAAACCAAGTTTCTTTCGTTTTTAAAACACCACGAGAAGTACCACTAGCCTGTTTGAATTGAAGAATATATTTATGATAGGTTGCTGTCATATCAATTATAAAAATATGCTTTAAATTAAAAAGAATGCTGCATTACTAATTGTAAATAATCATTTTTTGTGCTACTTGTTTTCTCTTTGATTATCCCAAATTGAAATCTAATATTATCTTTTAGAACATAACCTAGACCAAGAAAAGTTCTATTTCTATCAAATTGTTTTACTTCTCTTCCATTACCAATATCGGTTTCACCATTTATAAATAATTCGTTAAAAACAGACACATAAAGTGCATTGGATTCCAATTCCCTTTTGTTTAATGGTACGTTAACAAATATATTATATGCAAAACGGGTTCTGAAATTTTGGCTCTGGATAAAGCGTTGTTCGTATCTAAACCTGTGTACTAGAAAGAAGATTTCTCCTAGCTTTTGAGGCAATAAAACCTCCTGATAAATACGATTTTCATTAAATTTTTCTGCTTCAGACCAAAATGGTTGAATCACTGCAAATGCATAGCCAAAAATAAATCTAATATTTTTATTTTGTGGTGTATAGGTTAAGCCAGAACGAACTAAAAACAGATTAAAGTTTCCAAAAAGTTCCCAATCCTGATATTGTAAATCACCTTGAATTCCAAACTTACTTTCATTAAATTTGTGATAATAAAAATAAATAATTCTAGCACCAACTGTTTCTACATTTTGAGAAAAACATTGTATGCTTATCATAAAAAAAAAGCTAATCAAGAATACGTTTGTACGCTTTAAATAGCCCATTTTTTATTTGTGTTTTTACTAATTAACAACAATATATCTTTGTTTAACTCTTTAAAAAAAAAGAATTATTTTTGTTGAGCTAATATCTCATTAAATGCCTGATTTTCCAAATATCATTGTGTTAGCCATTCCATTTTTTATTTTGGCCATGTTAGTAGAATTATATTTTACTACCAGAGAAAAATTTAAGGAAACCAAAGGCTACGAACCTAAAGATGCCTTCGCTTCTATTGCTATGGGATTGGGTAATGTATTTCTTGGCTTTTTGAGTAAAGCGTTAGTTTTAGGTGCTTTTTTACTGATTTACGAAAACTTCAGGTTTTTTACTATTCCAATAGCTTGGTGGAGTTTTGTATTGTTGTTTTTTGCTGATGATTTGTCGTACTATTGGTTTCATCGCATCTCACATGAGTGTAGATTGTTTTGGGCATCTCATGTTGTACACCACTCATCACAACACTATAATTTAAGTACTGCTTTACGCCAAACCTGGTCTGGTGGATTTTATTCTTTTATTTTTTGGTTGTGGTTGCCATTATTAGGTTTTCATCCAGCCATGATTATGTTGCAAATGTCTATTAGTTTGTTATATCAATTCTGGATTCATACTGAAGCTATAGATAAGCTTCCAAAATGGTTTGAAGCGGTGATGAACACGCCTTCTCATCATAGAGTACATCATGGTAGAAATCCTTTGTATCTAGATAGAAACCATGCTGGTATTCTGATTATTTGGGATAAACTATTTGGTACGTTCCAACCAGAGCTTAAAGAAGAAAAAGTGGTTTATGGTTTGGTAAAAAATATAAATACCTACAATCCTATAAAAATTGCTTTTGTTGAATGGTATAATATGTTTAAGGATGCATTGTCTGGAAAAAAATCTTTAAAAGACAGGTTGCTTTATTTAACAAAACCACCTGGATGGAAGCATGATGGAACAGGAAAGATTTCTGAAGATTTGAGAAAAGAGTGGTATATTGAAGTAAGGGAAAAGGTTAACTAGAGCTTTTCTTCCGACGTTTTATATTTTAAAAACAAAAAAATCCACCAAAGGTGGATTTTTTGATCAGTTTATTATTCTTATGCAACAGTTGATAATTCCTTAAAGCCTTCTTTGAAATATGATTTAGCGGAATTTAAAGAAGATTTAACTTCTTCCCATTTAGTTTCTGCAGAATCCTCAATACTATCGTATTTTGACTTTAGATCTTCTTTTTTTGATTCCATTGTTTCAATGGTTTCATTGTATTTATTTTTTAAATCATCTGACATAGATTCTTTTTTAGCTTTCATCTGGTCAATTTTTGATGACATATCATCAATAGTATTATTAATTTCTTTCTTTAGTTCTTCCTTGTTCATTTTTAATAATATTTTTAGTTATGCCTACTCTATTTAGATTTTCGGCTTTCTCTATTTATAGTATACAAAAAATGAATGTTAATAT
>DATGBV010000117.1:0-12721 GCA_035312485.1 Flavobacteriaceae bacterium
AAGGTAAAAGCTACTTTCGGGCACACTGATTTATTCGAAAACTTTGGCTTTAATATTGCTTGGAGATGGAGTGACAATTACTACTGGCAAAATGCTTTTGCAGATGGACCTATTCCTTCCTACCATGTTATAGATGCTCAAATAAACCTAAAAGTACCAAGTATTAAATCTACGTTTAAGGTTGGTGCTACAAATGTATTGGGTGACGAATATACGTCTGCCACAGGTACAGGCTTTGTTGGATCAATGTATTACGCTTCTTTAACGATTAACAATTTATAATAACATGAAAAAGATTAATTTAAACACAAAATATATATGGTTACTTGCTGTTCTTTTAGCATTTACAGCTTGTGAAAGTGACGATGATTCTTCTAACAATGGAAATGGATCTGAACCATTACCTGCATTAGTTTCTGGAGAAGCCGATTTCTCAAACTATGTAGCTTTAGGAAATTCTTTAACAGCAGGGTTTACAGATGGTGCTCTTTTTAGAGCTTCACAACAAAATTCTTATCCTAATATTTTGGCTACTCAATTTTCACTTGCTGGAGGAGGAAATTTTACTCAACCACTAATGAATGATAATTTTGGCGGTTTAGCATTAGCTGGAACAAGAATTACTAGTCCAAGATTAGTTACAACAGGAGGTGCGCCTTTACCTTTGGAATCCATTATTGGTCCAGTTACTGTTACAACGGATATTGCTCTTAATAACCCAACAGGACCTTTTAATAATATGGGAGTTCCTGGTGCAGCAGTTTTTCATTTACTTGCTCCTGGTTATGGCAATCTTGCTAATTTCCCAGCAGCAGCAAATCCTTATTTTGTAAGAATGACTGGTTCCACTCCTGATGCAACTGTTTTAGAACTGGCTATGGCACAAGCTCCATCATTTTTCTCTTTATGGATAGGTAATAATGATGTTTTAGGTTATGCTTTAGATGGAGGAGATTCCACAACTTCTACTATAACTGATCAAGCAACTTTTGATGCTGCATATGGAGCCATTATAGCAACACTAACTTCCGGAGGAGCTAAAGGTGTTATTGCAAATATTCCTTATGTTACAGATATACCTCATTTTACCACAGTACCTTATAACCCTTTAGATCCTACTAATCCGGATTTTGGGCCACAAATACCTACACTTAATACAATTTATGGAGCATTAAATCAAATTTTTGAGGCCATTGATCCATCACGTACTATAGTGTTTTCAGAAACAGAAGCTAGTCCAGTAGTCATTAAAGATGAGAGTTTAGTAGACATATCTGCTCAAATTACAGGAGCATTATTGGCAAGCCCAACTTTTCCAGCATTTATTGGTCAATTCGGATTACCTCCAGAAGCTGCTCCTCAAGTTGCAGGTTTATTAGGTTTTTACTACGGTCAGGCTAGACAAGCTACTGAAGATGATTTATTTGTTTTACCGAGTTCTTCAGTTATAGGTACTGTCAATAATGATTCTGTTACTTTTTTAATGTCTCAAGGACTATCTCAAACTTTAGCAGGTCAATTTTCAGTAGAAGGCGTTAGTCTTCCTTTAGAGGATAAATGGGTTTTAATTCCAAGCGAACAAGTTGAAATAAAATCAGCCATCGATAATTTTAATTCTACCATATCAAGTGCAGCTTCAGGAACTGGGTTGGCATTTGTAGATGCAAATAGTATTTTTCAACAAATGAGTACAACAGGATATGCTGATGGAGATTTTATACTAACTGCTGACCTTGTTACTGGTGGTGCTGTTTCATTAGATGGTGTTCATGCCACTTCAAGAGGATATGCTTTGGTTGCTAATTTGTTTTTAAAAGCTATTGATGTTACTTATGGTTCCAATTTTGAAGCTTCGGGTAATTTGGTTGATATAGGAAATTACCCAACCAATTATTCGCCTTTACTCCAGTAAGAAAAGAATATATTATATTTCAAAAACGTCTTCAGATTGAGGGCGTTTTTTTATGCTTAAAAAAGCTGCAAAACAACTTTAATTTTAAATTAAAAAATATATCTTTGCAGCCGAAAACAAAAAGCGTTTTCTCTAAATTAAATCGCATAATATTAAACATATAAGTAATGTCAAAAGTTACAGGTAAAGTTGCACAAATAGTAGGTCCAGTGATCGATGTTGAATTCGGAGCTGGTTCTGAACTTCCAAAAATTTACGATTCGTTAGAAATTAAAAGACATGATGGTTCTATTTTAGTACTAGAAGTGCAGTCTCACATTGGTGAGGATACTGTACGTACTATTGCAATGGATTCTTCTGATGGTTTAAGTAGAGGAACAGAAGTTGTTGCAACTGGTGCGCCAATTCAAATGCCAATAGGAGAAGATGTTTACGGACGTCTTTTTAATGTGATTGGAGATGCTATTGATGGTATGGGAGACTTACCTAAAGCTGGTGATGCTGGATTGCCTATTCACCGCGAAGCGCCAAAATTTGAAGATTTATCAACTTCAACAGAGGTTTTATTTACAGGTATTAAAGTTATTGACCTTATTGAGCCTTATGCTAAAGGTGGTAAAATTGGATTGTTTGGTGGTGCCGGTGTAGGTAAAACAGTATTGATTCAGGAATTGATTAACAATATTGCTAAAGGTCACGGTGGACTTTCAGTATTTGCTGGAGTTGGAGAAAGAACTCGTGAAGGTAATGACCTTTTAAGAGAAATGTTGGAGTCTGGCATTATTAGATATGGTGATGATTTTATGCACTCTATGGAAGAAGGTGGATGGGATTTATCTAAAGTTGATAAATCTAAATTAAAAGAATCTAAAGCAACGTTCGTTTTTGGACAAATGAATGAACCTCCTGGAGCTCGTGCTCGTGTTGCCTTATCTGGTTTAACAATTGCAGAATATTTCCGTGATGGTGCTGGAGAAGGACAAGGTAAAGATGTATTGTTCTTTGTAGATAATATCTTCCGTTTTACACAAGCAGGTTCAGAGGTGTCAGCACTTCTTGGTCGTATGCCTTCTGCGGTAGGTTACCAACCTACGTTAGCAACTGAAATGGGTGCGATGCAAGAGCGTATTACTTCAACTAAAAGAGGTTCTATCACATCTGTACAAGCGGTTTATGTGCCTGCGGATGACTTAACAGATCCTGCTCCTGCAACAACCTTTGCCCACTTGGACGCTACAACCGTATTGTCTCGTAAAATTGCAGAGTTAGGTATTTATCCTGCGGTAGACCCATTGGATTCTACCTCAAGAATTTTAGCTCCCGATATTTTAGGTGATGAGCATTACGATTGTGCTACACGTGTAAAAGAATTATTGCAACGTTATAAAGAATTACAAGATATTATTGCCATTCTTGGTATGGAAGAGCTGTCTGAAGAAGATAAAATGGCTGTAAATCGTGCTAGACGTGTACAGCGTTTCTTGTCTCAACCTTTCCATGTAGCTGAACAGTTTACAGGAATTCCAGGTGTATTGGTAGATATTAAAGAAACTATTAAAGGTTTTAACATGATTATGGATGGTGAATTAGACCATTTACCAGAAGCAGCTTTCAACCTTAAAGGTACTATTGAGGAAGCAATCGAATCTGGTGAGAAAATGCTAGCAGATGCTTAAAACTAGTTAGCAGTAATCAGTCTTCGGTCTTCAGTGACTGCAAACTGTAAGCTGCGAGCTGCAAACTAAAAACTATGTATTTAGAAATTGTAACACCAGAAGCGACATTATTTAGTGGAGAAGTTGAGTCTGTATCCGTTCCAGGCGTGAATGGTGAATTTGAAATGTTAAAAAATCATGCACCAATAGTGTCTCTTTTAAAACAAGGGCACGTTAAGATTTTTGGCGACAACGTACAATTTGATGAAGAGGTGGCTGATAAATTTATTAAAGGTGAGAAAAGAGGAAGGTGGTTGCCTATTAACTCTGGAACAATTGAGTTAAAAGATAATAAAGTAATTGTGTTAGCTGACTAAAACAAAATCATAAAAGCCAAACTATTTGTTTGGCTTTTTTTATACACCTTACTGCAATACAATATATAAAAGTGCTGCGATGATTCCTCCTGTAATCGGACCTAAAACTGGAATCCAAGAATAACTCCAATTACTATCTCTTTTTTCTTTCATTGGAAGTAATGCATGAATTATTCTAGGGCCTAAATCTCTGGCTGGATTAATTGCATATCCTGTTGGTCCTCCAAGACATAATCCGATAACCCAAACTATGAATGCCACTGGAATAGCTCCCAATGAGCCCAACCCAAAATTTACACTTTGATTTTCAATATTCAATTCTGGTGCAACAATATAGAGAACCGCAAAAACCAAAACAAAAGTACCAATTGCCTCACTTAAAAAATTAGTTGCAGTATTTCTAATAGCAGGAGAAGTACAAAATGTAGCCATTACCATATCTCTATCATCAGTTATTTTGTAATGGTCAATATGCATTATCCAAACTACAAAAGTTCCTAACATAGCACCCATAAATTGAGCTATAATATATGAAGCTACGAGAGACCAATCAAACAAACCGCTTACTGCTAATGAAATTGTAACTGCTGGGTTTAAATGCGCCCCACTATATGGTCCTGCAACAAGCACTCCTGTATAAACTGCAAGAGCCCATCCCGTAGTTATAACCATCCAACCAGAACCATGACCTTTAGTTTGCTTTAAAACAACGTTAGCTACTACACCATTGGCTAATAATATCAATAAAAAGGTGCCTAATACTTCTGCAATAAATGGAGTCATAAATTTTGATTTTAGTTATTCCTCTATCCAATTTTTTGATCTTGAAACTGCCTTATGCCATTGCATAATAAGACTCAAAACTTCTGAATCTTCAATATTAGGTTCAAAGACTTTATCAATAGACCATTGGTTTTTAAGGTCTTCTATGCTATTCCAATAACCAACTGCCAATCCTGCTAAATATGCTGCTCCTAAAGCTGTGGTTTCTAAAAAATTAGGTCTAATTACTGGAAATTGAAAAATATCCGCTTGAAATTGCAACAATAAATTATTTGCTGTTGCACCACCATCAACTCTTAATTCTGTTCCCTTTGCATTTGCATCTGCTTCCATAGCCTTTACAATATCATAAACTTGAAATGCTATGCCTTCGATTGCTGCTCTAGCAAGATGGGATTTATTACTTCCTCTGGTTAATCCAACGATTGTTCCACGAGCATAAGAATCCCAATATGGTGCTCCCAAACCTGTTAAGGCGGGCACAAAATAAACGCCACCATTGTCTTCAACTTTTTTAGCTAGTTCCTCAATTTCTGCTGCGTCATCAATCAAGTTTAAACCATCTCTAATCCATTGTACAACTGCTCCTCCAACAAAAACACTTCCTTCAAGAGCATAGCTGGTTTTCCCATTAATTGTCCAAGCTATAGTGGTTAGTAAATTATTATTGGAGTAAACTGGTTTTTCTCCAGTATTCATTAACAAGAAACAGCCCGTTCCATAGGTGTTTTTTACCATTCCTTTTTCGGTACATAACTGACCGAAAAGTGCTGCTTGTTGATCTCCAGCTATTCCTGCAATTGGAATTTTTACCTCAAAAATACTTTCATCTGTAAAACCATAAACTTCACTACTCTCTTTGACTTCTGGTAAAATACTTTTAGGAATATCAAATAACTCTAAAAGCTTGTCATCCCATGATAATGTTTTAATATTAAACAACATGGTTCTGCTTGCATTTGAAACATCAGTTACGAATACTTTACCTTTGGTGAGTTTCCAAATGAGCCAAGTATCCACAGTGCCAAAGCATAAGTTTCCAGATTTTGCCTTTTCTCTTGCACCATCTACATTGTCGAGAATCCATTTCAGTTTTGTTGCAGAAAAATAAGCGTCTATGATTAAACCTGTCTTCTTTTTTATATTGTCTAGGTAGCCTTTTTGTTTAAGTGAATCGCAATATTTGGCTGTTCTTCTGTCTTGCCAAACGATAGCATTGTAGATGGGTTTTCCTGTTTCTCTATCCCAAACAATAGTGGTTTCCCTTTGATTGGTTATTCCGATTCCAACAATATCTTTGAACTCAATATCAATCTCATTAGTAATTTTAAGAGCGGATTGTATTTGAGAATTCCAAATATCATTTGGGTCATGTTCTACCCAACCTGGTTTTGGAAATATTTGCTTGAAATCTTGTTGTGTAGTGGCAATATTTTTTCCTGAATGGTCAAATAAAATTGCTCTCGATGAAGTTGTGCCTTGATCTAATGCTAAAATAAAATGTTTACTCATAATAATAGTCTATAACATATTTATCAGCTACTTTTTTAAATTTTTCAACTTGCTCATCAATCCAAGCTTCATCCTTATTAAGTTCCTTTGCCATGGCTTTTGCAACAAAAAGTGATGATTCAATAGCTGCTTTGGCATCCAAAAACAATAGCCTCACCCTTCTTGCTAAAACGTCTTCAACACTTCTAGCCATTTCATGCCGAACAGCCCATACAATTTGTCCTACTGAAAAAGGGTAATTTACATGAATTTTTTTAGAATATAAAATATTAGATTCTTCAAGTTCTTTTATACTATTTGCTTCAGAACCATATATATTTAAATGATTTTCTACAGTTTGTTCTTGCGCAATATTACCATGAACTGGAAGTGTTTTGGTTCGTGATTTAGTGGTTTTGTATTTATGAAGTTGAATGGATTTATCAACTACTTCTTCAGCCATTTTTCTGTAAGTTGTCCATTTTCCGCCAACGATACTGATAAGGTTACTGTCTGAAACAATTATTTTATGGTTTCTTGATACTTCCTTGGTTTTTGTTTCATCTTCTTTAGGTGCAGCAAGAGGTCTTAAGCCTGCAAAAACTGAAAGAATATCTTCTTTTTTTGGAGGCTTGTTAAAATATTGGCTTGCATTTTTGAGAATAAAGTTTATTTCCGATTTTGTCGCGACTGGATCTAAAGTTTTCTTTTTAACAGGTGTGTCCGTAGTTCCCATCAAAACTTTATCGTGCCAAGGAATTATAAACAAAACTCTTCCGTCTGTAGTTTTTGGGATCATTACGGCATAGTCACTCTTCAAAAAAGATTTATCCAATACCAAATGTATTCCTCGACTCGGCACCACAGTTTTTTTGTGTGTTGGATCATTTATTTTTAAAATCTTATCCGTAAAAATTCCAGTTGCATTGATAATGCACTTTGATTTTATATGATACTTTTCTTTTGTTTCTGTATCAACAGCCATTACACCTTCATTTTTACCATGATCGTCTTTTAAAATATCAACAACTTTAAAATAATTGAGTACTGTTGCTCCTTGTTCAATGGCGGTTTGGGCAAGATTGATTGCTAGTCTGGAATCATCAAATTGACCATCGTGATACACAACGCCATTTGAAAGGTTCTTCTTTTTAAGATTGGGAAGAATTTTCAGAACTTTTGCCCTTCTTATTAATTTAGATTTTCCCAAACTTAATTTTATGGACATTAAATCATAAATTTTAAGCCCAATAGTATAATAAATCCCTTTCCACCAACTATAATTAGGAATAATAAAAGATTGATTCTTAAAAAGATGTTTGGCATTTTTTGCAAGAATTCCTCTTTCTTTAAGCGCCTCAAGAACCAAACCTATATGACCTTGAGACAAATACCTTACACCTCCATGAACCAATTTTGTGCTTTTACTAGAAGTCCCTTTTGCAAAATCATTTCCTTCAAACAGTACTGTTTTAAAACCTCTGCTTGCAGCATCAACTGCTATACCTAAACCGCTAGCTCCGCCTCCAATAACAATAAAATCCCATTCTTTAAATTTGGTTAATTTTTCTATCTGGGTTTTTCTTGAAATCATACTGTTCTAGAAAATCTTTGTCTTTATTTTTTTCCAGACTTTACTTAATAAAATACCAGAAATTATTGCTGTTAACGTTAAAATAATAGCCCATTTATGGTTTCCATAAATCCAGTATCCAGTTGCAAAAAGACAACTATAAATTAAAACACATCCTAAAAGCATCGCTATAATTCCTGAAGGAACTGTCCACCCAGAATCATTATCAACCAGATTTAAATTATCAGACTTTGCTTCATCTATCACTTTCTTCCAACCTGGACCTCCAGGTTGAATTTTTATGTAAAACTTTTGAAGAACAGTTTTACTTTCGGATTTTGTAAAATAAGTGACTAAAAGCCAAGTAATTGTAGTTATTAAAACAATTGTTGGGAATCTTCCCCAACTCGGAAGTAGTCCTTCTTCTCCAAAAAAATATGAGCCTAATGCCGTGAAAGTTAAAAGTACAGACACAATACCAGAAACAAACATAGCCGAAATTTCACTCCAGGCATTAATTCGCCACCAGAACCATCGTAAAATGAAGATTAATCCAGTACCTGCTCCAAACATTAAAATAATATCAAAAAGCTGTAATGCGTTTTGAAGCACTAAAGCTAACAGAGCGCTACAAACCATAAGTACAACTGTGGAAATTCTTCCTACCAAAACCAATTGTTTTTCTGAAGCCTTCTTATTGATTTGTTGTTTATAGAAATCATTAACAATATATGATGAGCCCCAATTTAAATGCGTGGATATTGTAGACATATAAGCAGCTGCTAACGACGCTAACACCAAGCCTAATAAACCACTAGGTAGTTTTGTTAACATCGCAGAATATGCTAAATCATGTCCTAGTTTTCCTTCTTCTATATTAGGAAATGCTTCTGCAATACTTGCTATATCAGGGAAAATTACTAATGAAGCTAACGCAACAAGTATCCATGGCCATGGTCTTAATGCATAATGCATAATATTAAAAAAGAATGTAGCTCCTATAGCATGGTTTTCATTTTTTGCTGCTAACATACGTTGGGCTATATAACCTCCACCACCAGGTTCTGCACCAGGATACCAAGAACTCCACCATTGTACTGCCAACGGAATAATCAACAATGTAATAACTGCTTCTTTATTGCTAAAATCTGGCAATAATGATAGTTTTCCAGAAACATTCTCATGAGTCAACATTGCCTCTAATCCACCAACTTCAGGTAATCGGACCAAATAATAAGCTGCACCAATAGCACCAGCCATAGCAGTGAAAAATAATATAAAATCGGTATAGACTACGCCTTTAAATCCGCCAAGTGCACTAAAAACCATGGTTATTGTTCCTGCAATAACAACTGTTTGCAATGGTGTTAAACCCAACATAATACCTCCAATCTTTATAGCTGCCAATGTTACCGCAGACATTGCCAAAATATTGAAGATAATTCCCAAATAAATAGAACGAAAACCTCTTAAAAATTTAGCAGGTTTCCCTCCATAGCGTAATTCATAAAACTCTATATCTGTTGTAACATTAGATTTTCGCCAAAGTTTAGCATATACAAAAACCGTCAGCAATCCAGTAAGTAAAAACGCCCACCAAACCCAATTCCCAGAAACACCATTGGTTCTTACAATATCTGTAACCAAATTGGGTGTATCGGTTGAAAAAGTTGTTGCAACCATGGACAAGCCTAACAACCACCAAGGCATGTTTCGTCCTGATAAAAAATATTCTGCTGAACTTTTTCCAGATTTTTTTGAAACAAATATTCCTATAAAAAGTGTGATAGCAAAAAAGAAAATAATCAAGGTGTAATCCAATGTAGTTAAGTTCACCATATATCTATATTCTTGGGTATATTTTGTTCGTTAAAAATAATGTCTTTTAAAAGCTTCAATTGCTGCATAATTTGCTAGTCCTAAATTATTATATTTTTGTGCTGTAATTCTATTTCTATCTTCAACCCTTACCCAAAACTCTCTGGAATCATCTCCTTGAAACATCACTCCATCTTTTTGAGACTGATGATAAAAAATAGCATGTCTCTTCTTTAAAACTTGATCAGGACTCATTGGAACAGCCATATCTATCTCATAGGCTTCCCATTCGTGCCATGCACCACGATAAAGCCAAACCCAACAATCTGACATATAAGTCTTTTCTTTAAGATTTTTTAAAGCTATAAATAAAACATCTAAGCATGTTTTATGAGTTCCATGAGGATCTGCCAAATCTCCAGCCGCAAATATCTGATGAGGTTTTATCTTGTCTATTATTTCACACATCAATGTGATGTCCTTATTTGATAATTTTTTCTTTTTTATTGTTCCTGTTTCATAAAATGGAAGGTTTAAAAAATGAACATTAGTGTCTTCTAATCCTAGGTATCTAGTTGCGGCTAAAGATTCACTTCTTCTAATTAAACCTTTTAGTTTTCTTACATCTTGGGAATCTATATCATTCTTGTGAGTATTGCCTAAATCTTTTATGATTTTATTCACTTCTGGTGACTTTGAATTTAAGTTGTTTGCAATCTCTGCAAATTTTAAAGCCTCCTCATTAGATACTGCTAAATTGCCTGAAGTTTGATAAACTATATGTACGTCATGGCCTTGTTCTATGAGGCGATCAAACGTTCCTCCCATAGAAATAACATCATCATCTGGATGAGGACTAAAAATTATAATTCTCTTTTTTCTAGGGTGAGCTCTTTCAGGACGATTTGTATCGTCTGCATCTGGTTTTCCTCCTGGCCATCCTGTTATGGTATGCTGTAATTTGTTGAACATTTTTATATTCAAATCATAGGCAGTTCCTTCTTCTATTAATAGACCAGACATACCATTATCGTTATAGTCTTTGTCTGTTAATTGTAAAACTGCTTTTTTTAAAAGAATGCTTAACCAAACTACCGCTTTTAATTTGAGATTTTCATCCCACTCGCAATTTGTTACAAGCCAAGGTGTTTTTACTCTTGTTAATTCTGAAGAGGCTCCTTTATCTAATATAAAAGTAGTGTTATTATGTTCTTGTAAATAGGTTGCTGGTGTATTTGGACTAATTTCTCCTTCAATTGTTCTCTTTATAACTTCTGCTTTTTTAATTCCCCAAGCCAATAATATTATCCGTTTAGCTTTCCTTACAGTGCTTATGCCCATTGTAATAGCTTTTCTGGGAACATTGTCTATTCCTAAAAAGTTAGAAGCTGCATCTACACGAGTCATGTGATCTAGTGTTATGCTTCTAGTCACAGAATTAAAATGAGAGCCAGGTTCATTAAATCCAATATGGCCTGTTCTTCCAATACCCAATAATTGAAAATCTAATCCACCATATTCCTTAATTTTATTCTCATAATGTATACAGTATTCGTAAAGGCTATCTGTATTGATTGACCCATCTGGTATATGTATGTTTTCCTTTAGAATATCAACATGATTGAAAAGATGTTCATGCATAAAATAATGATAGCTTTGAATATTGTTTCTCTCCATAGGATAATATTCATCCAAATTAAACGTGACAACATTAACAAAGCTTAACCCTTCTTCTTTATGCATTCTAACCAATTCTTCATATACTTTAATCGGAGAAGAACCTGTTGCAAGTCCTAAAATACAAAGTTCACTCCGAGATGCTTTTTGTCTTATTAAATGGGCTATTTCTTTAGCAACTAAATAAGATGCATCAATAGAAGATTCGAAAATAACATTATGAATTTTTTCAAATCGTGTTTCTTCAAATTTTCCTGCTTCTCTATAAGAAATACTATCGATATCTTGGGTGTTTACATGCATATATGAATACTAAAAATAGGTGTTGTTGGTTTAAATTTATATAAAACTTGAAACATAAATGTGTTGCTTTCAGAAATATGATTATACCTTTTTAATCACATTGGTTACAATTCCCCAGATAATAAATTCGTTTTCTTCTGTAATTTTTATCGGCTTGTATTTAGTATTTTCTGGTTGCAGCCAAAGGTCGCCATTATCTAGTTTTAAGCGTTTAACGGTAAAATCTCCATCAAGAAAGCAAACTGCTATTTTGTTATGACTAGGACTCAAACTTCTATCAATAATCAGTAAATCATTATCTCCTAAACCAGCATCAATCATAGATTGTCCATTAACGCGAGCAAAAAATGTAGCTTCTTTATTTTTAATTAGTTCTTTATCTAACGAGATTCGTTCTTCTTTAAAATCATCGGCAGGTGAAGGAAATCCAGCCGAGATTCCTGAATCAAAATAAGTAGTTTCAAAACTTTCTGAACTATCTGGTACAAAAAATGATAATTTGGTAGATTGTGCTAGCATTTTACTTTTATAATTTCATTAATGTTGGTTGTGTGTCTTGGAGATAATCGTTCTTGGCGCATTTTCCAAGTACGTTTTAAGTCTTGGTTTCCAAGTTTTATTTTATAATCTCTATATTTTTTATTCAATCCATCAATAGCATACATCAATGGTTTGTGTTTTGGGTTTTCGTGCTCAAACAGGTGCAATTGATAATTATCATTTGGTACTAATCCTGTAACTATCACGCCAGCGCGTTTGTATTTAATACCTTTCTTAAAAATAGTAGTTACTGCTTTAACGGCTTGGTTGCTAATAATTAATGTTGAATCTGTTGGATAAGACAGTTTTACTGTAGTACTTGCGCGATGTTGCTCTAAATCTTTCTTGTGCGTATCGCTGCTTAACATTACAATAATCATGTGACACCTTGATTTTTGTTTACGTAATTTTTCAGCACAACTTGTTGCAAAAGTTGAAATGCGCTCTTTGATGTTATCTATATCAGAAAATGTGTATTCAAAACTTCTCGTTGTAGCAATTGCTCTTTTGCTGGTTAATTCATCTAATTGGAGTGTTACGATTCCTTCTAAATCTTTTTTTAATTTCAATTCGGTTATTGAAAAATTCTTAC
>DATGBV010000118.1:0-5038 GCA_035312485.1 Flavobacteriaceae bacterium
TGGGAAAACAGGCCCTTCTGGCAAACCAGCACCTTTTACTGAAAAAGCAATGAGGTTATTATTATCATCTAAACCTGCTTTATACGTTGACAGATATGGCGGTCTGTAAGTACCTTGTGTCATATCATCTTCTCTAGTATAAATAAGCTTTAATGGAGCACCTATCTTTTTTGAAATTGCAGCAGCTTCAAGTCCAAAATGCTGATATAGTCTTCTACCAAAACCACCTCCAATACGAGTCATATTTACAGTAACATTTTCAATTGGTAAATTGAGAAGTTGTGAGACTGATCCTTCAAGTGGTTCAGGCATTTGTGTAGGGCCAATTAATTCTGCCGAATCTTCGGTAACATTGGCAAAGAAGTTCATTGGTTCCATTGTATTATGTGGTAAAAAAGGCGAAGTGTATGTGCGTTCTATAACTTTAGCTGCCTTTTTAAAGGCTCCATCTACATCACCATCTTTTCTACTATCTTGAACATTACCTGAAGTTAATGCTTCCTCTAAATTCTTTGTATGTTTTTCTGAATTTTCCAATTCACTTACAACTTCCCATTCGGCCTTTATTGCTTTTTTAGCCTTCATAAGTTGCCATGTGGAATTACCAACTATAGCGATTAGTTTGAGAAAACCTTTTTCATCACACCATTGCGGTTCTGGTATTGTGGTATCTATTATAAAAGCGTCTTTGACGCCTGGCATGGCTTTTATTTCATCTTCATTAAAGCTTTTAATTGTCATCCCAAAAGCCGGTGGATGCTGGATCATAGCCAATTGCATACCTTCTCTTTTAAAATCTAATCCGAACAAAGATTCGCCAGTAACAATTTTTTTACCATCAACGTTTTTTTTGCTATTTCCAATAATTTCAAAGCTACTGATGTCTTTCAATTCAACCTCTTCCGGAATTTCAATGTCTACTGCTTTTGAAGCAATTTCTCCATACCCTATAGTTCTCTCTCCATTCTTCTCTTTGATAACGCCTTTGCTTACTGCTAAATCTGAAACTGTTAAACCCCATTCTTTTGCAGCAGCTTCCAATAGCATTCTTCTGCCTGTTGCGCCTGCCATTCGTAAAGCATTCCAGCTTAATCTTATGGAAAGACTACCTCCAGCAAATTGATTTTGATAAAATCCCGTGTTTAAAGGAGCTTGTTCAACAACTACATTATCCCAATCTACATCTAATTCATCAGCAACTATCATTGGCATTGAGGTCCTAACATTTTGGCCAATTTCAGGATTAGGAGAATATATAGTAACCAAGCCTGTGTCTCCTATTTTTATATAACCATTAATCTCAAACCACTCATTAGGAATCGCTACTATTTCTTTAATTCTTTTATCTGAAGTACATCCTGTTAACCAACTGAAACCAATAAGCATTCCTCCACCTGCAGCAGCCGAAATCTTTAAAAATGAACGACGATTATATTGTGTTTTTATCTTTGTCATGACTTCTGGTTTTTATAGTTTTGAAGCGGTTTTTATTGCTTGTTTAATCCTTACATAAGTACCACATCTACAAATATTCCCATCCATTGCAGATTCTATATCTTCATCTGAAGGGTTCGGATTATTCTTCAATAATGCAGCCGCTGACATAATTTGCCCACTTTGACAGTACCCACATTGAGGTACATCATGTTCTAACCAGGCCTTTTGAACAGGATGGTCTCCATCTTCTGAAAGCCCTTCGATGGTTGTTATGTTCATCCCTTCGGCTTGAGACACTTGCAATAAACAACTGCGCATTGCATCACCATCTACATGAACTGTACACGCACCACATTGACCAATACCACATCCAAATTTAGTTCCTACTAAATCTATATGATCTCTTAACACCCAAAGTAAAGGTGTGTCTATATCTGCTTCAACAGTATGACTTTGATTGTTGATTTTTAAATTAAATGTTGGCATAACAAAATGGTTTTAAATAATGATCATTTATTGAAATTAACAAATGCAGGACGCATGCCACTAAAGTTACTAAAAAAAGAATAATTTTTATTCTCTTAACAAAGAATTAAGAATTTATACAAATAGTTCCTAACAAATTGTATTTGATAGAACCTAAAACCAACTATACGTTAATTAAAATATCTATGTACAGATGGCTTATAACTTCTTGAGATTGGTAAATTCCATTTACCATGCACAACAATTTCATTTCCTTTAAGAGTAGCATAATCAGGATTAACTAAAAAAGATCTATGAATTCTGATGAAATCTGGTAGTCTAGTTTCCCATTTTGAAATTTTAATTGCATTTTTATATTCGCTACCATCAATAAGAATAGCTGTAGTGAAATCTCCTCTACTTTCAATAAAGGCCAAATTAGTTTTTGATATAACAGTTTTCTTTCGTTCACTGTAAATTAAAATTGTTTCTGCTTTTTTATTGTTAGTCTTTTTAAAAATCAAATATTCAACAGCTACAAAAAAACCAATCAAAATCCAGATAAAAATTGGGTTTATTAAAATTTTATCGAGTGATTCTGCTTTTAGCTCTAAAAAATACCAATATGCTAAAGTAATAGCAATATAACCCCAATAAAGCGAAACTAAAGCAACAAAGAAATACCGAAGCCATCTTTTAAATCCGGTAAATAACTTTGCATTTTCAATACCATATTTTACCATTAAAGCTGCTGGCATTAAAAACAATGAAATTAGTAAAGCGTTCCAATAATTATGGATTGAAGCTAATAACAAAAAAGCAATTAATATTGAAGCTAATATCCAATAAATAATTTTAAGAAATTGAATGTTTGTCATGTTGCAAAAATATAATAATTCAACCTAAACCGCTTTAAAATCATTGCTCATATTGGTTTATAAATGGATTTAACAGCTTTAGACATGTTTATAACATCTTGAAAAACCACCTTTCTTTTTAACTTTATCCAGTAACTTTAAAACAAAAATTATGATTGATTTATTTTATGAAGGCGGACCATTGTTTATGGTCATTTTAACTATTCTTTTACTAGGAGTAATTGTTAGTTTTTGGAAGTTTAAGGAATGGATTAAAGAAATTGGTTTATTAGCACTTTCTATTGGAATACTTGGACAAATTATAGGGCTTTATGGAGTCTTTAAAGGTATTGAACAAATGGGACAAGTAAGTCAAGAAATGATGGTTGGTGGCCTTAAAGTAAGTTCAATTTCTACTATTTACGGGTTAATAATTTATATTATCTCTATTATTTTAAGACTTATTAATAAACCTAAATTAAATTAAGGGAATTAATAATTTGGATTTGTTAGATAGTTCAATTTCCCAATGAAATACATCACTCTTTAAGGGAAGTATATAATTGAAATACATTTTTCTTTCTATTACGCTTTCTTGAGTGATGTATTCATTTTTTAGAGAATCAATAAAGTTCTTATTTTACTTAATAATCTATTTTCAAAATGAATCCTTGATTATGTACGTTTTCTATTTTAATTGAAGGATCATTTTTTAGGTGTTTTCTTAAATGTGTAATAAAAACATTAAGGCTCTTTTTATTGAAATAATCATTCTTCCCCCAAATACTCACTAAAATGTCTCTATGAGTACATAAACTGTTTTTGTGTTTGATTAAATAAAGTAGAAGTTCATTTTCCTTTTTAGTTAAGGATGTCACTTCATTATTAAAAACAAGTTCTTGGTTTTTTGGGTTAAATGTATAGCTGCCTACTTCCAAAATACTGCTTTCGTTTTTTTGAGGTTTTGGAACTTGCAGCCTTGATAACAAATTATTGATTCTAACCACCAATTCTTCCTCATCAATTGGTTTTTTTAAATAATCTACTGCTCCAAGCGAAAAGCCTTTTAATACATCTATCTTTAAAGATCTTGCAGTTAAGAATATAAATGGAAGTGATGGATATTTGTCTTTTATTTCTTTTGCTAAACCGAATCCATCGATATCTGGTAACATAACATCAAGTATACATAAGTTGAAAGTATTTGACATTAACATTTTTAAACACTCTGTTCCAGTTTTAGTCCAAGACACATTAAAGTTGTTCATACCTAGATATTCGGAAAGTAAATATCCTAAAGCTTCATCGTCTTCAACTAATATTATCTTATTTTCAATCGTTGCCATGTGTTTTTAATAATGGAATGGTTATCATTACTGCTGTACCTTTATTTAGTTCACTTTCAATTTTTACTTTTCCTTTATGGTTACTTACTACTTCTTTTACATAACTCAAGCCCAAACCATAACCTTTTGTTTTATGTAAATTCCCATTTGATACTCTGTAATATTTTTTAAACACCAATTGTTTTTCATTAGGATTCATACCAATACCATTGTCGCTTACTTTAATGATTAAATTTTTGCCTTCAATAAATGCATTGAGTTCAATTTTTGGTTGGTTAGAAACATACTTTCTTGCATTGTCCAGTACATTGTTTATAGCATTTTCTAAATGTGTGCTTTCGGCATTAATAAAGTAACTATCTCCTTGTAATTGATGGGAAAATTCAAAACCTTCCAGTTTTGCTAAATCTTGAAAATCTGAACAAATACTATTTAGCTGCGGTTTGAAATTAATCTTTTTTAATATAAAGGGTTTTTTTTGAAATTCGAGCTTACCCAATTCTAAAACCTTATCTACATGTTGATTTAACCGCTTTAATTGCTTTTTAATAATATCTATAATGGGTTTGTTTTTTGGTTCTCCTTGCTCTTCAAGAATTTTACTTGCCAAACTTATTGAAAATAGAGGCGTTCTAAGTTCATGTGTCAAATTATTTATAAATTGATTTGTTCTAGTTATGACTTGTTTTTGCCAATAAAAGGATTTTAATACCCAAATAAAAATAATTATTATGATAACCATAAATAATAAACTAGGAATTGTTAATCCGTTTAATTGATATAAAAAATGTGAGTTAAGGTCTTTAAATTGCAACTCCAGAACTATATTCTTTTTTAAAAGAGTTGGCAAATACCCTTCTAATTCTATTGGATAGGAAATTGTAGCTGTTTCAGTTTTAAAACTTATTGGATATTTAAGGTAAAATGTACTAT
>DATGBV010000119.1:0-20858 GCA_035312485.1 Flavobacteriaceae bacterium
AATCCTTTACCATAACCTACTCGGTTTCCTTGCTTATCAAACCCTAAAAGTGGAACAAAAACTACATCAATTTTATTATTTTTTATTTGAATACCATCTACAGGTTCAGGAATATTATAAGAATTCAATTTAAGTTTTGTGTTGTCGGTAAGAAGAAAATTGGTCATTAGACCAGTTGAAAAATCACTTTTAGAAACTACAATATTTTTATCTTTTCCTGATAAAATGCTTAAGATATAGTTTGTATTTATTTCTTTTTTATCTTCGATAGTCAAGAACACATGATAATAAGTATGTTGCCAAATTTGAAGCTCTAAAACAGAATTGGCAATTTGCAAACTGAAATCATCAATTTCTGATTGAGATAATTTGTCTCGGAGTGTATTATATTTTTTTCTGATTTCAGATTTAGTCACTAGGATGAACTATTATTTGAACTTTGTTGAAATATGGAACAGAGCGTCGCCTTGATATACAATAGGCGATTCGTTTACATTGATGATATATCCAGAATGTGCTGCTCTTACAAAATGATTGAATTTTCCGTATGGATCTGTAATATTTCCTAAAATATCGCCTTTGGTTACTTTAGAATTTATAGCGATTGAAGCTTTAAACATCCCTGAAAAGTTTGCTCTTTGCCATCTGCTATCCAAAACCGAAACTGGTGTTTTGTTAAGTTTGGATACTTTAAATTTAGATGATAGCATTCCTAAATGGGCTAGTACACGCTTTGCTCCATTAACTCCAGTATTAGTTACAGTTTTATCTATATGAAAAGACTTACCACCTTCAAAAAGTAACATATATTTTCCTAACTTATTACATGTATTTCTAAATGATTTTTTAATGTCTTTAGAATAGAGAATAAAAGGGGCATTAAATATTTTAGCCAATTTGTCTAGACTAGAATTGTTTTTAACAATCCTTATTTGTGGCGCATTAAACCTGCCTGCACTACCTGTATGAAAATCTATAATAACATCAACATCTGGTACAACTCCATTAATTAATTTGTACGCTACTCTACTGGCCAAAGATCCTTTTTTTGTACCTGGAAAAACTCTATTCAAATCTCGGCCATCTGGAAACTCTCGGTTTAAATTTATAAACCCAAAAACATTAATTACAGGAATACAGATAATGGTACCACATTTTGGTTTATTAATACCTTTTGCAATTATTTGCCTTACAATTTCTACACCATTAACTTCATCACCATGAATTCCTGCAGTAAATAACACAACTGGACCAGGTTTTTTTGAACGTTCAACAAACACAGGAACATCAACACTGGATGAAGTATGTAAATTGGCAACACCAAAACTTAATTCGCAACTTTCACCAAGACTTATTTGCTTTCCTAAAATAGTTATTGTTTTACGCTGTTTATAGGTCATTAGTTTCTATTTCTTTCAATAAAAGTTATAATGGCTCTTGCTATATTTTTACCAGTTGCACTTTCAATGCCTTCAAGTCCAGGTGTAGAATTTACTTCCAAAAGCAGTGGGCCTCTTCCAGATTGTAACATATCTACACCACAAACAGGTAGCTTTAATGCACGAGAAGCTTTCATAGCTAATTTTAACTCTGCTTCATCTAGTTTTACAATTTCAGCGGTACCACCTCTGTGTAAGTTAGAACGAAACTCACCTTCCTTACCTTGTCGTTTCATCGCGCCAACAACATGACCATCAACAACCAGTGCTCTTAAATCGGCACCTTTGGCCTCTTTTATAAACTCTTGTACAATAACCCTTGCTTGTAATCCATTAAAGGCCTCTAGTACAGATTCAGCAGCATTTTTTGTCTCGGCGAGAACTACACCAAGCCCTTGTGTTCCTTCAAGAAGTTTAATTATAACAGGTGTTCCACCTACATGTTCTATCACTTCTTCAACATCTCGGGAATAATTTGTAAAAACTGTTTTAGGCATTCCAACACCAGCTTTACTTAACCGTTGTAAACTTCTTAATTTGTCTCTAGATCGTACAATGGCATCTGATGTTACGGTAGTAAATATGTTCATCATCTCAAACTGTCTTACTACTGCACAACCATAAAATGTAACTGTGGCTCCTATTCGAGGAATGATAGCATCTACATAGTCAAGATAACGGTCTTTATAATATATGGTGGGTTTTTCCTTTTCAATAATAATATCGCATTTAAGCGGATCGATTACCTCAACAATATGATTGCGTTTTTCACCTTCTTCAACAAGTCGTTTTGTTGAATATAAATTACTATTTCTGGAAAGAATAACGATATTCATTAGTTAAGGCTTATAGTGTTTTTAAACTCGGCAGGAATTTGTACTGTCTGTTTTGATTGAGAACATGAGCTTTTAACCAAATGCACATTTAAAATACTTTGATTATACGAAACGTACTTTTGAGTAACATCCACTAAAAATTTGTCTTTTAAAAACTGTCTGCCAATAAGTACTGGAAATTTCATATCATCTCGAGTACTTAAAGTTAAGTTAATTTTATATGTCTTTCCAAAAAAAACAACTTCCGATTTTATTTTATATCTATTTTCTTTGATGCCATTACTGCTTTTAACATCTGTCCGAGAGTAATTTATAAATTTTACAGTTTTATTATTAAAATTAGAATGTCCTTCATTAAAGAAAGTACAAAATAGCTCATTATTTTTTTCTATAATTTCAGAGCAATGAATGGCAGAAGTATATGCTCCTGTATCAATTTTAACATCAATGTTGAAAAGACCTAATTCAGGCAAATCTACCATATCGACTCTACCTATAATTTGTTTGTTCATTTAAAATTTTAAAAAGTGCGCAAAAGTAGTGATAAAGATAATTCAAAAACCATCTTTTTTATTCTAAATTTTAGAAGATATTAAATAACCTTTAATTTTGAAATATTACTTTTGAACCAATGAGCGAATCGCCCTTGCAAATACAACTGAAAACATTACCAAATGCGCCTGGAGTATATCAATATTTTGATGATAATGGCACAATACTGTATGTTGGGAAGGCGAAAAATTTGAAAAAAAGGGTAAGTTCTTATTTCACAAAAACCCATGAAAATGGAAAGACTAGAGTACTTGTAAAAAAAATAGCGACTATTAAACATATTGTGGTTGAAACAGAAACAGATGCTCTTCTTCTTGAAAATAATCTAATTAAAAAACATCAACCAAGATATAATGTCATGCTCAAGGATGACAAGTCTTATCCTTGGATTTGCATTAAAAATGAACGATTTCCTAGAGTCTTTTCAACAAGAAGGGTTTTTAAAGATGGAAGCAGTTATTTTGGACCATACACTAGTATGAAGACAGTTTCAACCTTGTTAGAATTAATAAAAGGCCTGTATCAATTGCGCACATGTAACTATGATTTATCCGAAAAAAAGATAAAAGCAGGTAAATATAAAGTTTGTCTTGAATATCATTTAGGAAACTGCAAAGGGCCATGTGAAGGTTTGGAAACCGAAAAAGAATATCATGAGAATATAAAGGCCATTCGTGAAATCTTAAAAGGAAACTTTAAAGATTCACTATTTCAGTTTAAGCAACAAATGAAACAACTAGCTCGTAATATGCAGTTTGAAGAAGCTCAAAAAATAAAAGAAAAAATTGAAGTTCTAGAAAACTATCAAGCCAAATCTACTATTGTAAATCCTAAAATAAGTAATGTTGATGTATTTTCAATAGTTAGCGATGAAAGCTATGGATATATCAATTTTCTACAACTCTCCTATGGGTCAATTATTAGATCGCATACTTTAGAAATCAAAAAGAAACTAGCCGAAACAGATGAAGAATTATTAGAATTGGCAATTATTGAGATCAGGCAAAGATTCAATTCAAACTCAAAAGAGATTTATGTTCCTTTTAAAGTAAATTTAGGCGAAAACATTAAAATAACTGTTCCAAAGCTTGGCGATAAAAAGCACATTTTAGACCTATCTTTAAGGAATGCCAAATATTACAGAATGGAACGTTTTAAGCAGATTAAAATTACAGATCCAGATAGGCATGCCAATAGAATAATGGCTCAAATGAAAACAGATTTAAGGTTAGATACAGAGCCCAGACATATTGAATGCTTTGACAATTCTAACATTCAAGGGACAAATCCAGTTGCAGCATGTGTCGTTTTCAAAAATGGAAAACCTAGTAAAAAAGATTACAGACACTTTAACATTAAAACAGTTGAAGGTCCTGATGACTTTGCTTCAATGGAAGAAGTAGTTTACAGGCGTTACAAACGTTTGTTGGATGAGGAGCAAGATTTACCCCAACTTATCATTATTGATGGAGGTAAAGGTCAATTGTCATCAGCGTTAAAAAGTATCGATAAATTAAATTTACGAGAAAAAATTACTATTATCGGGATTGCTAAACGTTTAGAAGAATTATTTTATCCAGATGATCCAATTCCATTATATTTAGATAAAAAAAGCGAAACGCTAAAAATAATTCAACAGTTAAGAAATGAAGCACATCGTTTTGGAATTGAGCATCACAGAAATAAACGAAGCAAAAGTGCGTTAAATACCGAATTGGAAACCATTCCAGGCATTGGAGAAAAAACAATTGTTACTTTGCTTAAACATTTTAAATCTGTTAAACGTATTATCAAGTTAAAAGAAAATGAACTAAAACCTATAATTGGAGAATCTAAAGCAAAGATTATTTTCAATTATTATAACAACAAATGAGATATAAACTATTTTTCATATTAGCTCTAATGTTCGTTTATACCTATGGGCAGGAAGTAAATAGAGAGAAAGACCTAAAAATTGGTTTGGTCTTAAGTGGAGGTGGTGCAAAAGGTTTAGCTCATGTTGGCGTTCTTAAAGTTATAGATAGTTTAGGGTTACGGGTAGATTATATTGCAGGAACTAGTATGGGAGCTATTGTAGGTTCGTTATATGCTTCTGGATATTCTGGTAAGCAAATAGATTCGCTTTTCAATAGAGTAAACTTTGATGACATTTTAAGTGATAATTTACCAAGAGCCGCAAAAACCTTTTATGAAAGGGAAAACTCAGAAAAGTATGCTGTGACTTTACCTTTGGATAGCCTTAAACTTAAATTACCTTCGGCTTTATCCAGAGGACAAAATACGTATAATTTACTTTCAAAAACAATGTTTCACGTAGGGGATATTAAAGACTTTGATAAATTACCAATACCATTTTTTTGCATAGCCACAAATATAGAAACAGGGGAACAGGTTTTACTGGATAAAGGTAATTTAGCGCAGGCTGTAATGGCTAGTGGAGCACTACCATCACTTTTTCAACCAGTAACCATAGGCGACAAAGTGTTGATAGACGGAGGTGTTATCAATAACTACCCTATAGACGAGCTTAAACAAAAAAATGTAGATTTAATTATAGGAGTAGATGTACAAGATGATTTACAAAATCGTGAGGGATTATCTTCTGCAACAGACATTTTACTTCAAATAAATAATTTCAGAACAGTTAGAGACATGAAAGTAAAATCTAAAAAAACGGATGTCTATATAAAACCAGACATTAAAGATTTTTCTGTAGTTTCTTTTAATCAAGAAAAAGAGATTATAAAAAGAGGAGAACAAGCTGGAAAAAGTCTAGCAAATCAACTTAAAGATATTGCATTAATGCAATCAAAAGAGAAACGTTCACCTATTAAAATAATTGCCCAGGACAGCCTTCAGATAAATAATGTAGAAATAGAAGGAAATAATAATTATACGCGTGCATATATTTTAGGTAAGCTTAAAATTAAACCAAATGAAAAAATAAGTTATGATGCATTTAATGATGGCATAAATAACTTGATAGCAACTAATAATTTTGATAGTTTTTCTTATGACCTTAAACAAACACAATACGATGAAGGCTACAATCTATACGCTTCGGTACAAGAATCGTCGGAGAAAGCATTTATAAAACTTGGACTTCATTATGACAATTTATATAAAAGTGCTTTGCTTGTTAATTTAACAAAGAAGAAGTTGTTTGTAAAAAATGATGTCATGTCAATAGACCTGATTTTAGGAGATAATATAAGGTACAATTTCGAGTATTTTATTGATAAAGGGTTTTATTGGAGTATAGGTTTAAAATCAAGATTTAACCAATTTCACAGAAACATTGCTGCCGAAGCATTATTAACCGAGGAAGAAGTAGATATGCTCGGTGTGAATAAAATAGATACAGAATTGTCTGATTTTACAAATCAGTTTTATTTGCAAACACTTTTTAGAAAGGATTTTGCCCTAATTTTGGGAGCAGAACTAAAACATTTAAAAATAAATTCTGAAACTATTATCGATAATAATGAAAACGAAAAAGTTTTCGAGAACAGTGATTATTTCAGTTTTTTTGGAGGGTTAAAATTTGATACATTTGATAACAAATACTTCCCAAATGAAGGGTTTTTGTTTGATGGAGATTTTCATTTGTACTTATATTCATCTGATTATAACAAAACGTTTTCAGAATATTCAATTGCACAAGCAACCATTGGATATGCTCAAAGTTTCTCTAAACAATTAACAGCAACTTTAATAACTGAAGGTGGTTTTAAAATTGGAAACGATTCAACAAGGTATTTAGATTTTGTTTTGGGTGGATATGGCAATGATTTTATTAATAATTTCAAATCGTTTTACGGTTATGATTTCATAACACTTCCAGGGAATAGCTTTGTTAAAGCCACTTTAAGTTTAGACTACGAGATTTTCAAAAAGCATCATATTAGTTTGGCAGGTAATTTTGCAAATGTAGAAGATGACCTGTTTGAATCTGGTGATTGGTTTTTAAATCCTGATTACACAGGATATGCTTTAGGTTATTCAATCGAAACTTTTCTTGGTCCTGTTGAAGCCAAATACACTTGGTCTCCTGAACTAAAAGACAACATATGGTTTTTTAATCTTGGTTTTTGGTTTTAATAAGAGTCTTAACTTTCCAAAGTTTATAAATTCATAAATTTTCACGATATTTGTATCATTATGAAATAAGTATGATAAGGTTGTTTCTTGAACCAAACCATATTAAAGCGAATTACATCTGACAAATTAAAAACAATAAACAAGTCACAGATGAAACTGTTTTGGGCAGATTTATTATTACTACTCCACTTCCTCATCAAGAGAAATCCTGAATGAGCTAGCATTGTTGTATCTTTATATACATAGATAATTTATAATCAATAATTTGTATTGGTTATTGAGCGAAGTCGAAATAAACTTTTAATATTAGAACAATGCCTTTTTATCATAAATTAGGGAAAATTCCTCATAAAAGACATACACAATTTAGAAAACCAGATGGTAGCTTATATAGTGAGCAGTTGTTTGGGACTATTGGCTTTGATGGTATGTCTACAAATAGTTATCATGAGCAGCGACCAACAAAGGTAAAAGCTATAAAAAAACAATATAGTGTTGCTCCAAAAATAGCTAAAGCAAACAATATTAAATCTTACAAATTTAAAGGGTTTCAAGTAAAACCTGAAAATGATTATTTGGACAGTAGAAAAACAATTTTAACCAACAGCGATTGTAGCATTATTCTTTCTGCACCAAAACAATCAACCTCTGAATATTTTTATAAGAACACTGACGCAGACGAATTAATTTTTGTGCATAAAGGTAGTGGTAAATTACGCACCATGTTGGGCAATCTCGATTTTAAATATGGTGATTACCTTTTGGTTCCTAGAGGCATTATCTATAAAATAGATTTTGACACCGAAGATAATAGATTGTTTATTGTTGAATCTAGACGACCAATCTACACACCAAAACGATACAGAAATTGGTTTGGTCAACTTTTGGAGCATTCGCCATATTGCGAAAGAGATATCAGAAGACCAGAAGAATTGGAAACTTATAACGAAAAAGGAGATTTTTTAATCAAAGTAAAGAAACAAGGCGATATTATAGAAATGGTGTATGCTTCCAATCCTTTTGATGTAGTTGGTTACGATGGTTACAATTATCCTTATGCGTTTTCAATTCACGATTTTGAACCTATAACAGGTCGTATTCACCAACCACCACCAGTGCATCAAACTTTTGAGACAGATGCTTTTGTAGTCTGTAGTTTTGTGCCTCGCTTGTACGATTATCATCCACAAAGTATTCCAGCACCTTATAACCATAGCAATATAGATAGTGATGAGGTCTTGTATTATGTTGATGGGGATTTTATGAGCAGAAATGATGTGGAAGAAGGGCATATCTCATTGCATCCTGCAGGAATACCTCATGGGCCTCATCCTGGTGCAACAGAAAGAAGTATTGGTAAAACCAAAACAGACGAATTGGCTGTTATGGTTGATACGTTCAAACCTTTAAAGGTTACAGAAGAAGCTATGAAAATAGCAGATGAAGATTATCATAAATCCTGGTTGGACTAATCCAACAAAAAACTTAAACACAATGAATAAAGACATAAAATCAGTTGATTACGGACTGGAAAAAATATTTGAGGGAGCAGAAGACTTTCTTCCACTTTTAGGAACAGACTACGTAGAATTTTACGTAGGTAATGCAAAACAATCAGCACATTATTACAAGACTGCATTTGGATTCCAATCGTATGCATATAAAGGATTGGAAACAGGATCGAGAGACCGTGTGAGCTATGTATTAAAACAAGACAAAATAAAGCTGGTATTAACAACACCATTGAATAGCAAATCTCCAATTAACGATCATATAGTTAAACATGGTGATGGTGTAAAAGTTATAGCACTTTGGGTTGAAGATGCCAGAAAAGCTTATGAAGAAACTACTTCAAGAGGTGCTAAATCTTATATGGAACCACAAGTTGAAAAAGACGAATTTGGTGAAGTTGTTCGTTCAGGAATCTATACTTATGGAGAAACGGTTCATTTATTTGTTGAACGAAAAAACTATCATGGTTTATTTTTACCTGGATTTGTTGAATGGAAATCAGATTACAATCCAAAACCAACAGGATTAAAGTTCATTGACCACATGGTTGGTAATGTAGGTTGGGGAGAAATGAATACTTGGGTAAAATGGTATGAAGATGTTATGGGGTTTGAAAACTTTTTGTCCTTTGATGATAAACAAATCCACACAGAGTATTCAGCCTTGATGAGTAAAGTGATGAGTAATGGCAATGGTCGTGTTAAATTCCCAATTAATGAACCAGCCGAAGGTATAAAAAGATCACAAATTGAGGAGTATTTAGATTTTTATGAAGGACCAGGTGTGCAACATTTGGCAGTAGCTACTAATGATATTATTCATACAGTTGGTGAACTTAAAGCTAGAGGTGTGGAATTTTTACCACCTCCACCACAAGCTTATTATGACGACATACCAAGAAGGCTTGGAGCTCATAAAGATATGATGAAAGAAGACATTAAAGAACTTCAAAAGCTTTCAATTTTGGTTGATGCAGATGAAGAAGGCTATTTACTCCAAATATTTACAAAACCAGTTGAAGACAGACCAACTTTATTCTTCGAAATTATTCAACGTATGGGAGCAAAAGGGTTTGGAGCAGGCAATTTTAAGGCTCTTTTCGAATCTATAGAAAGAGAGCAAGCGAGCAGAGGCACTCTTTAACATTAATTTAGTATTAATTATTCAAAAACTCCATCATTCTTGTTGATGGAGTTTTTTTGTTTTAATACTTTTGGAACAGTAATTGTAATTCTTATGATATAACAATAAAAATTATGTTATAGAGTTACACATTACAATTACAAACAAAAATGAATAAAATACTACTTATATTGCCCCTATTATTTGTATTCAATGTCTTTTCACAGAATACACCAGCATTTCAAGAAGGTGAATGGTTTAAGTTCGAAATGAGCTATAGTGGTTTTCTTAAAGCAGGTAACGCAACACTTACCATTAAAGAAGAAACTTTAAATAATAAACCTGTTTTTCATGTGGTAGGAAAAGGATGGACAACAGGTGCAATAAAATGGTTTTTTAAAGTGAAGGACAGGTATGAAAGCTACTTTGACAAGGAAAGTTTAATTCCTTATAAGTTTATAAGAGACATAGATGAAGGAGGACATACCAAAAACATTGAAATAGAATTTGACCAGAAAAATCATAAAGCCTATGTAAATAATAAAAAACATAAGACCAATAAGGTTTTTAATACAAAACCAAATATTCAAGATATGGTTTCAACATTTTACTATTTACGTAACAAGCTAGATGTAACTAAATTAAAACCTGGAGATGAAGTAATGGTAGATATGTTTTTTGATGAAGAAAATTATGGGTTCAAATTAAAGTATTTAGGAGAAGAAATAATTAACACGGAATTTGGATATATTGAGTCTTTAAAGTTCAGACCTTATGTAATGGCAGGACGGGTCTTTAAAGAAGAAGAAAGTTTAACATTGTGGGTATCTAAAGACAAAAATAGAGTACCTTTGCGCGTAAAAGCCGATCTTGCTGTAGGATCATTAAGAGCCGATCTTGAAGCGTTCAAAGGCTTAAAGTACCCATTTAAAATTGTTGTAAACCATTAATGGACTCTAAAAAAGACGTTACCGATCAACTCAAAGAAAAATATAAGAATATAGGTCAGGATTTAGACACTCATTTAGAAGGTTTGTTGTACAGCAAACCAATGAACTATTGGGATTATATTCATACAGATTCTCTTTTAAACCTTCAAATACAAAGAACTACAATCCCAGATGAGATGGTATTTATCATGTATCATCAGATCAACGAACTACTTTTTAAAATGATACTCTGGGAGATAGATCAAGTAGCTAGAAAAGAAAATATTGATGCAGAATTTTTCACATCTAAACTGATGAGAGTTAGTCGTTATTTCGATATGCTTACTTCGTCTTTCAACATTATGAAAGATGGTATGGAAGTTGACCAATACAATAAATTCAGAACAACATTAACTCCTGGCAGTGGATTTCAAAGCGCCCAATACAGAAAAATAGAATTTGCATCAACAGAGCTTATCAATTTAATTGATAATAGGTTCAGAAAAACCATAGACAGAAATACATCTTATGAGCATGCATTTGATCACCTATATTGGCAAGCTGCTGGAAAAGATTACAAAACTGGCAAAAAAAGTTATTTATTAACAACTTTTGAAGAAAAATACAAAGAAGAATTTATTAGATTTACAAAATTTTACAACACACACAACCTTTGGAGTAAATTTAAGGAACTTCCAAAGTCAGTAAAAGAAGACGAAAATTTAATAAAAGCGATGCGTCATTACGATTACACAGTAAATATTACTTGGGTAATGGCACATTATAACACGGCAAATCACTATTTAAATATAGGAGGTGAAACAGCAGAAGCAACAGGAGGAAGTGAATGGGTAAAATATATGCACCCAAAATATCAACGAAGAATATTTTTTCCAGATTTATGGACCAAACAGGAATTGAAAGATTGGGGAAAGGGTGTTTAACAATCTTAATGGTAATTTTAAGTTTTGTTAGCTGTAAAGAAGCCCCAAAGCAATTAGAAATAAAAGAAGAAATAGCAATAGCAGAACCAGTTGATATTTATGAATTTGGGTTTTGTCTGGACGATTACATTGTTAAACGAGACACCATTAAAAGAGGTGATAGTTTTGGGGAAATTCTAGAACGTAACAGTATTGGTTACCCCAAAATTTTTCATATAGTAGAAAAAGCTAAAGATAGTTTTGATATTAGAAAACTCCAAGTTGGAAAGCCTTACACGCTACTTTGTTCTAAAGATTCGTTGCAAGAACCTAAATGCTTCATTTATCAGCCGAATAAAGAAGAGTATGTTGTAATAAATTTTCAAGATTCAATTCATGCATACACGAGTAAAAAACCAATAAAATATGTTGAAAAAACTGCAACTGGAGTTATCAGTACAAATATCTCAGATGCATTAGACCAACAAGGTATTAGTGTTATTTTAGCCTACAAGATGGCAGACCATATTTATGCGTGGACAATAGATTTTAACAGACTACAAAAAGGAGATAGGTTTAAAGTTATGTATACAGACAAATATATAGATGATACTATATATGCTGGTGTTGCAGATATTAAAGCGGCTTATTTTGAGCATAAAAAAGAACCCTTTTATGCGTTTGAATTTATAACAGATAGTGTAAAAGGGGTTACCGATTATTTTAATGAAGAAGCAAAAAATTTGAGACGCGCTTTTTTAAAAGCACCTGTTCAGTTTAGCCGTGTTTCTTCCCGTTATAATTTAAAACGTAGAATTGCTTACTACGGAAATAAAATAAGGCCGCACAAAGGGACTGATTTTGCAGCAAATGTTGGAACGCCCATTTTAGCTACAGCTAATGGAACAGTAACAGAATCAAGAAGAAAAGGAGGAAACGGTAATTATGTAAAAATAAGACATAATGCTACATATTCAACACAGTATTTACATATGAGTAAACGAAAAGCAAAGGTTGGTGATTTTGTAAAACAAGGTGATGTTATTGGTTGGGTAGGCATGACAGGAAATACAGGTGGGCCACATGTATGTTATCGTTTTTGGAAAAATGGAAAACAAGTTGATCCGTTTAAGCAAAAGCTACCTGAAGCCGAACCAATTTCAGATTCTCTTAAAGTAAAATATATAGAATATATTCAGCCTATAAAATATGAGTTAGATAATATTTTCTTTCAACCAGAAATAATAGGAGAAGAAGAACTAAATCAAGCAGTAATTACTCAAGCAAATTCATAGCATGGCATTACCAAATATTAACCCAACTAAAACAAACTCTTGGAAAACTTTACAGAAACACTTTGAAGCAATAAATGATGTTCGGATGAAAGATTTATTTGCCGAAGATGAAAATAGAGCAGATAGGTTTACAATTCAGTGGGAAGATTTTTATGTAGATTATTCAAAAAACAGAATTACTGAAGAAACTTTTAAATATTTGCTAGAACTAGCTGATGAGGTTGAACTAAAGGATGCTATTAAAAGTCAATTTTCAGGAGAAGAAATAAATCAAACTGAAGGCAGAGCAGTTTTACATACTGCTTTGCGCGCTCCCAAAGATGCTGAATTTTTTATAGATGGTATTAATGTTGTTCCAGAAGTGTATGAGGTTAAACAGAAAATTGAAACTTTCACAAGTGAAGTTATTAGTGGAGATAGAAAAGGTTTTACAGGAAAGCCATTCACTGATGTTGTAAACATTGGAATAGGAGGTTCAGATCTTGGACCAGCTATGGTTGTTGAGTCACTTCAATATTATAAGAACCATTTAACCACACATTTTGTAAGTAATGTAGATGGAGATCATGTTAATGAAGTGATTAAAAAATTAAACCCAGAAACTACACTTTTTGTCGTTGTTTCTAAGACTTTCACCACACAGGAAACACTTTCCAACACCAATACAATTAGAGATTGGTTTTTAAAAACAGCATCAGGAGAGGCTATAGCAAAACATTTTGTAGCAGTTTCAACCAATATTGAAAAAGTTAAAGCATTTGGAATAGATGAAAATAACATTTTCCCAATGTGGAATTGGGTTGGAGGTCGTTTCTCGCTTTGGAGCGCTGTTGGTTTAACCATTAGTTTGGCTGTTGGGTTTAACCATTTTGAGAAATTGCTTCAAGGAGCTCACAAGATGGATGTTCATTTTAAAAATGAAGATTTTAAAAATAATATCCCTGTAATTTTAGCCTTAATAAGTGTTTGGTACAATAACTTTTTTAAAGCCGAAAGTGAAGCTATTATTCCATACTCTCAATACTTAAATCAATTTACTACCTATTTACAACAAGGTATTATGGAGAGCAATGGTAAAAGTGTTGACAGAAATGGAGAGCCTGTAAATTATCAAACTGGCACCATTATTTGGGGAGAACCGGGCACAAACTCCCAACATGCTTTTTTTCAATTAATCCATCAAGGCACCAAATTAATACCAGCAGATTTTATAGGATTTTGCAAATCTTTGCATGGCAATCAAGATCATCATGATAAACTAATTTCAAATTTTTTAGCGCAAACAGAAGCTTTGTTAAATGGGAAAACAACAGATGAGGTTTTAAGTGAACTGAATTCAAGTAATCTTTCTAAAGAAGAAATAAATAAGTTATTACCTTTTAAGATTTTTAGTGGAAACAAACCAACAAACACTATTTTTATAAATAAATTAACACCAGAGTCATTAGGTAAACTAATTTCTATGTATGAACATAAGATTTTTGTACAAGGTGTCATTTGGAACATTTTTAGTTACGATCAATTTGGTGTTGAATTGGGCAAGCAATTAGCAAATACGATACTATCTGAAATCAATGGGAATGGACAAAAGGGACATGACACATCAACAAAAAACCTTATTGATTTTTATCAAAAAAATAAAAGCAAATAGGCAAAATTGTATAAATATCATCATAGCTAAAGCAATTTTATTCAATATTTTTCTTAATTTGCATAGTTGCGATTTGTTAACATTAACTTAAACTTAAGTTTTTTCAATATGTTAATCTTTGCACAAAATTTAAAACCAATCTTAATATAAAAAAATGAGAAACATTACTAGATTTTTATTTTTCGCTTTGGTAATGGTAAGCTTTAATGCTGCCTTTGCTCAAAGCACGGTAACAGGAACTACAATGGATCCTGAATTGGGCACTCCCTTACCAGGAGTAAACATTGTTGAAAAAGGAACAACAAATGGAGTATCGTCAAATTTTGACGGAAATTTTACACTTACAACAACTACAACAGATGCTGTAATTTTAATATCTTATGTTGGGTTTTTAACTCAAGAAATTTCTATTTCTGGAGATACTGACCTTGGAAATATTGAATTACAGCCAAGTGAATTTGGACTACAGGAAGTACAGATAATTGCATCAGTTGCTGTTGATAGAAAAACACCTGTGGCGGTTTCAACTGTAAAAGCAGCAGACATTGAATTAAAATTAGGAACACAAGAGTTTCCTGAAATTTTAAAATCTACGCCTGGGGTTTATACTACTAAAACAGGCGGTGGCTATGGAGATGGTAGAATTAATGTTAGAGGATTTAAGTCTGAAAACGTTGCGGTAATGATTAATGGTGTTCCAGTTAATGACATGGAAAATGGAGCAGTATATTGGAGTAACTGGGCTGGGCTGTCAGATGTTACAAGCTCAATGCAGGTACAAAGAGGTCTTGGGGCCGCTAAAATTGCTGTACCATCAATAGGAGGAACAATTAATATTATATCACGAACTACAGATATTGAAGAAGGAGGTAGTGTTAACGCTTCAGTTGCTAATGACGGCTATTTAAAATATGGTTTAACGTATTCAACTGGATTAGGAGAAAAAGGCTTTGCGGCTACGGTTTCTGCTGCTAAAACAGAAGGTGATGGTTATGTTGATGGTTTAGAGTTTTCTGGCGTTTCTTATTTCCTTAACCTGTCTAAAATAATCAATGACAATCACAAATTAGCATTTACTATGTTAGGTGCCAAACAGCGCCATGGACAAAGAGAAAATAGACAAACTATTGAAACTTTTAGAGTTAATCCTAGAGGGATTAAGTATAATGCAGACTGGGGTTATAAAAATGGACAAGTCACTCATATTGAAGACAACTTTTACAATAAACCGCTGTTGTCATTAAACCATTATTGGGACCTTAGCGATAAAACAAGTATATCCACAGCGCTTTATGCATCTTGGGGATCTGGTGGCGGTGGCGGCTGGTCTGGAGAAGGCAAGTGGGGAACCGATTATAGGTTTGGTGAGTATGGACCTGTGGATTTAGATAGAATTGTTGATGAAAACATTGCTAATGGAGCTAATGGATCAACAACCATATTAAGAGCATCTCGTAATGATCATAACTGGTATGGGTTATTATCTACTTTAAAAACCGATTTATCTGATAATATGGTATTATTGGCAGGATTGGATTATAGAAATTATAAAGGAATTCATTTTAGAGAAGTAACAGACTTATTGGGCGGACAATATTTTGCCTTTGATGATGACGAAAACAATCCAAACGGAACAGCACAAGTTGGTGATAAGTTCTCATACTTTAATGATGGTATTGTTGGATGGATAGGTGGTTTTGGTCAGCTGGAATATGATGTAAGTGACAAATTTAACACCTTTGTTTCACTAGCAGCATCTAATACATCTTATAAACGTGTTGATTATTTTAATTATTTAGATAGTGATCCACTTCAGGAAACAGACCGTTATAGTTTTGCTGGTTTTAGTATAAAAGGAGGTGCAAACTATAGACTAGATGATCACCATAATGTGTTTGCCAATTTAGGGTATTTTGAAAAAGCACCGGATTTTGATGCTGTATTTTTGAATTTTGATAATGAGCATATTAATAAAGATGCTGTGAATCAAAAAATTCAAAGTTTTGAAATTGGATATGGGTATAGGAGCGAAAAATTAACAGCCAATCTAAATCTTTATTCAACAAAATGGAAAGACAGATCAGAAACAGCGTCTTATCAACAACCAGATGGGTCTTTTTTAGCAGCTAATATATTAGGTGTAAATGCAATCCACCAAGGGATAGAATTGGATTTTGTTTATAGAGCTTCAAATAAAATTAGATTTACAGGTATGCTTTCTTTAGGAGACTGGAAATGGGATAGTGACGTAACAGATGTTGACATACTTGATGAAGATCAAAACGTTGTAGACACAGTAGATCTTTATATTAAAGACCTGCATGTTGGTGATGCTGCACAAACTACAATGGCACTTGGGATGAATTATAATATTACACCAAGAACAAACTTTATTATTGATTATAATTATTTTGATAATTTATATGCCGACTTCGATCCAAGTGATCGTGGTACTCCAGGGCCAGAAACATGGGTGGCACCAGCTTATGGTACGTTCGATGCTATATTATCTCATAATTTTGATATGGGGCCTTTTGAAGCTAATTTAACAGGTCGTATTAATAATGTTTTCAATACAGAATTTATTGCAGATTCATTAGATGGTACAGGTTCAGTTGCTGAAACGGCATTAGTATATTATGGGTTTGGAAGAACGTTTAGTATTGGAGCAAGATTTAATTTTTAAAAAAAAATGAAAATGAAAAAAATAATTTATTGTTTAGCAATTTTAGGCACAGTCTTTATTGGCTGTAATCCTATGGAAGACATTTATAACGACATAGATGCCGTTGAAAAACCAATTTTAGGTACGGACACTTACACACTAACAAGTGAGGATTATGATGATTTGGGACTAACTTTTGGGAATTTTAGTTCAGAAGAAGATGCAAAAACAATGCTACCTTCTTTTTTAGCAGAAATGTATCCTTATTGGGGTGAAGGATCATCAGTATTGGTGAATTATGATTTGTTTATAGGTAGTGCAGAAGGCGTAAGCGATTATTCTGGAGCAGATGTTTATCAATTAACAAATGCAGATTACGCATCTACAGGAAGTGACGCGTTTGGGTTTTACCCTAACGTAGATGCTACCACACAAATTCCAGATGTATTGGATGCACAAATTGCAGGTCCAACCGAAGGACAAATTGTTTTAGCAAGATACAATCAATATTTTGACACACCTGAAGTTGGTTTGGCAACGGTTTTTGAAGCTGGGTTTAATGGAGACCTTAGTGGTTTTGAAGCTATTAGCGCTGTAGGTGATGCTGAAATGTGGGAAGCGGCTGCCTTTGGTGGCGTAGAGTATGCATATATGAGTGGTTTTTCAGGTGGAGCACAAGACAATGAGGATTGGTTGATTTCTCCAGCAATTGATTTATCTGGTGAATCAAATTTAAAATTACAAATAAATCAGGCTATTAATTATGCCAGCGATCTTTCGTTATTAAACGTTTTGGTTTCTGCTGACTACTCTACTGGAACAGATCCTGCTTTAGCAACTTGGGAAACAATCAATTTAGCTACAATACCTCCAGGAAACAACTGGACGTTTGTGGAGTCTGAAGATTATGACATTTCGGCGTATGATGGACAAACTATTTATGTAGCATTTACTTACGAATCTAACACATCTGAAGCGGCTTCTTGGGAAATTGATTTTCTTAAAATTAAGGCTTTGGGTGTTTCAGGCGAAGCTAATTCAAAAGGAGAGCATTTTGTATATTCAGGAGGTTCTTGGGAAGCGGTTGATGGCGTTTATTTTTTGAGTTCTGCAGATTTTGATTCTATGGGAGAAGATTCAGGACAACCAGGTAGATTTGATAATTTCGGTAGTTCTACACCTGCAGAAGATTATCTACCAACATTTTTAAGTTTAACAGCACCTTGGGCCTATAGTTTAGATGACGATGAGGTTATAATGGTTTACGATTACTTCTCTAGTTCAAGTGGCGCGCAAATAAGAGGTAACCGGTATACTAAAATTGATGGAGAATGGACTCCTCATATGAGCGTGATTAGTACATCTTTACAATTTGGTCATGATGGTAGTACTTGGGTACCAGATAATACCATAAGGTACGACCTTACAGGTGCAGACATCGCATTTATATCCAATGCTTTTATAGATATTTACCCTGGACCTGCTGCTAATGTACTTCAATTTGGTAGTTTTGATAGAAGAAGTAGTAGTGGTAATTATTGGAGTGAAGAAATGTTACTTGAGGCCTTTAATGCGCTTTTAGAAAATGGTAATTTTGTTACTGCTGAAGAGCAAAAGTATGTACTTACTTATATAGTGTATACTGGAGCGACGGGTCCAGAAACCATGGCTGTTATAAAAACTGGAGGCGAATGGGTATATCAATAAATAAACTAATATTTTAATTTGTAAAAAACCTGTACTAATGTGCAGGTTTTTTTATGTTCTAAATTCATTACATTTGTTATTGTAATTTCTTAAACCGTATTCATGTATTCAACTGTAAAAATGCTTCATTCATATTGGGCTTATCTTGTTTTATTCGTTTTATTAGTAGCAACTATTAATGCATTGTATAAATTTTTTGGCAAGAAAGAATTTGGAGCAAAAGATTTCAGGATTAATTTATTTACACTTATAGTTTCTCACATTCAGTTATTAATTGGTTTAATACTTTACTTTGTATCACCAAGGTTAAGTTTATTTAGTGAGCTTGGAATGGGAGAAGTAATGAAAGATACTGTTAATAGGCTTTATTTGGTTGAGCACCCAATTATTAATATAATAGCAGTGGCTTTGATAACTATAGGTTATTCAAAGCATAAAAAGAAATTAACTTCCACTCCTAAATTTAAAACTATTGCAATATTTTATACAATAGCTTTGGTTCTATTTTTGTCTAGAATTCCGTGGTTTGTTTGGCCAAATTCATAACAAAACTTTATTTATCAGTATCGGGATTAACCTCTTTTATAACATGTACATAAACAGGAAAATGGTCGCTAAAACCATCTGTAAAGCCTCCATCTGCAAAACTTCGTTTAGGATAGCCTTTCCATCTACCACGTTTATTTATTAAATAGTTTTTATTATAAATACCGGCTTTATAAAAACGATAAGAAGAGTAATCTTTTTCTAACAAAGGTTTTGTAACCATAATTTGATCAAACAAACTCCAGCTATCACGATAGGCATTAGAGCCTAATCCCATTTTAAAGAAGTTTTCCATAGGATTGTAAATACCTTTTAAGCCAACAGTTTCACGATCTTTTTGTGCTTTTAAAATATCTTTAACGCTGGCATTTGTTGGGTCATCGTTCAAATCGCCCATAATAAAAAGCTTGGCGTATGGATCTTTAGCTTGAACGGAGTCTACTAAATGTTTTGTCAATTTAGCTGCAGCCATTCGTTTTGGTCTACTTCTGGCTTCTCCACCACTTCTTGAAGGCCAATGGTTTACTATTAAATGTATCATTTCTCCATCAAGTTTGCCACTTACCAACAGTTGGTCTCTAGTATAAACCCTTTCTCTTGTAATATCATCGTAAATTTTTAGTTCATGACTACTGGTATATAAAGGAGTAAACAGTTTTTTTTGATATAATAAAGCAACATCTATACCTCTTGCGTCTGGTGAATGATAATGTACTATACCATAATCTTTATCTAATAGCAAAGGATCATTAACAATATCCTCTAGCACTTCTCTGTTTTCAACTTCAGAAACACCAATTATGGCAGGAGAGTTTTTACTGGTATCATACCCAATATCAGATATTACGCGAGCCATATTTTGTACTTTCTTTTTATACACTTCTTGTATATCAGTCTTCATTTCCATGATTGGACTTCGTTCATCAAATTTAGTTGTATCATTAATGGTATCGAATAAATTCTCTAAATTGTAAAATGCAATTGTATGGACTTTAAAAATCTTTTTCTCTTGAGCATTACTGACAAAAAGTACCAGAATTGAGAAAATATTGATAAAAATTCTTGATTTTTTCATTAATTGGGAATTGTGTTATGTTATATAATAATCAAATGTTGCGCCAAATTAAAATATTTATTATAAAAAATGTAAATTTGCGAGCCTTAAATGATTAATTTTTAGGGGAATTAAATATCAACAATAAATTCAAATATGAAACAATTTTTTCTAATTTTTATATTCGGAGTTTTTTCAATGTTATCATCTAGTGCTCAACAGACCTTAATTAAAGGAAGTGTAAAGCAAGCCGTGTCTTTTGAACCTATTTCAGAAGTTACTATAACTATAGAAGAAACTCAACAAACAACACTAACTAATGAACAAGGAGAGTTTGAATTTTCTTCAGATGTTCCTTTGGGTGAACAAGTATTAAAAATTTCTAAAGATGGATATACCACAAAAAGATATCCTATTGTAGTAAACGAAGGTCAAACAGTTAATATTACTGATATGACACTTGAAATAGATATAGTTGAATCTGCCGATTTGTTTACTATTTCACTTTCTGACGATGAGCTTAATG
>DATGBV010000120.1:0-6144 GCA_035312485.1 Flavobacteriaceae bacterium
TCCAAAAAATTTACAAGTTAAAGCAACGTATAGATATTAAAACAATGATTTGCCTTGTTAGCGATTTTAAAATGCTTAATCAATATGTTGAAGAAGTGCCTGAAGTAGCTTACGATATTTTAAAATATGCTGTTAAACCAACAACCATTGTTTATGACAAACCATTACATGTAGCCGAAAATTTAGTTGCGGAAGATAATACTCTTGCATTGAGAGTTGTTCGCGAATCTTTTGCAGGTCATTTATTAAAAAAGTTCAAAAAACCTATTGTATCAACATCGGCTAATATAAGTGGCCAACATACTCCAAAATCATTGAAAGAAATAAGTGAAGAGATTTTAAAAGGTGTTGATTATGTAGTAAATTTGCCGAACGCAAAATCAAGCAAAAAACCATCAGCAATCATTAAATTAGGTAATGATGGAAAAGTGCAGATTATAAGAAAATAAGCCGCAAATTCACGAATAATTATGTCAAACATTCTGTATAAAAACGAAAGTTATTCAATAGTTGGAGCTTTATTTGAGGTATATAATAATTTAGGAAGCGGCTTTGCTGAAATATTATATAAAGACGCTTTAGAATATGAATTTAAAAGCAGAGATATTCCATTTCAAAGAGAAAAAGAGTACATAATAAATTATAAAGACGTTATTCTACCTCATAAATTCTATGCAGATTTTATTGTCTTTGATAAAATTATATTAGAAATTAAATCAGTTGAAAATTTACATGATAAACATATAGCTCAATGTATAAACTATTTAAAAGTTTCAAGTTGTAGATTGGCAATTTTAGCCAATTTTCACAAAGACTTACTCGATCATAAAAGAATTATTTTATAAACATTCGTGAATTAGTGGCACATTTAATATGAATTACAAACAAGCCTTATCCCATAAAATCTTCAAGATTATATCAAAGTCTGCTAAAGAATTAGGTTTAGACAGTTATGTTATTGGTGGATATGTACGAGATTTTATTCTAGAAAGAGAATCAAAAAAGGATATTGATATTGTTGCCATAGGAAGTGGCATTGAGCTCGCAAAACAGGTTTCCAAAAATTTACCTAATACTCCTAAAGTTCAAGTCTATAAAACCTATGGTACTGCAATGCTCAAGCATGAAGATATTGAAATAGAGTTTGTCGGTGCAAGAAAGGAATCATATAGCGAAGACAGCAGAAACCCTATAGTTGAAAATGGCACTTTGGAAGATGACCAAAACCGTCGTGATTTTACTATAAATGCTTTAGCTCTTAATTTATCAGAAGATAAATTTGGTGACTTGTTAGACCCTTTTAATGGTGCTCAGGATTTAATAAATAAAATAATAAGAACACCTTTAGATCCAGATATAACCTATAGTGATGATCCTTTACGAATGCTTCGTGCTATTCGTTTTGCAACGCAGTTAAATTTTAAAATTGAAGAAAAATCGCTTAAAGCAATTACTGAAAATAAACATAGAATTGAAATAATTACCAATGAACGTATTGTTGTAGAACTCAACAAAATTCTTGAGAGTGATATACCTTCCATTGGTTTTCTTCTGTTAGAAAAAACGGGTTTACTTGAATATATTCTACCAGAGCTTACAGCTTTAAAAGGAATAGACGAAGTTGAAGGTCAAAAACACAAAGACAATTTTTATCATACACTTGAGGTAGTTGATAATATTTCTAAAAACACAGAAAATCTTTGGCTGCGTTGGGCTGCTTTACTTCACGATATTGGAAAAGCACCAACAAAAAAATTTAGTAAAAAAGTTGGGTGGACATTTCATGGACATGAATTTGAAGGTTCAAAAATGGTGTTTCATTTATTTAAGCGTTTAAAAATGCCACTGAATGATAAAATGAAGTATGTACAAAAAATGGTACTCATGAGTTCTCGTCCAATTGTTCTGTCGCAAGACGAAGTTACAGACTCTGCAGTAAGGCGTTTGGTGTTTGATGCTGGAGATTTTGTTGAAGATTTAATGACACTTTGCGAAGCTGATATCACAACTAAAAACCCAAAAAAGTATAAAAAATATCATAATAATTTTAAAATAGTTCGTCAAAAGATAGTTGAAGTAGAAGAACGTGACCATATTCGAAATTTTCAACCACCAGTTTCTGGCGAAGAGATTATGGCAACTTTTAATTTGAAACCATCAAAAGAAATAGGAATCATTAAAGAAACAATAAAAGAAGCCATTCTTGAAGGTGATATTCCAAATGAATATGAACCAGCTTATAATTTAATGATAAAAAAAGGAAAACAGTTAGGACTTACAGTGCATGATAAAGGATAACAAAAAAGTTGTGTATTGGTTAGCAACAGGATGTTTGCTAATTTTTATCATGGTTATCATTGGAGGAATAACGCGGCTAACACATTCTGGATTATCCATTTCAAATTATAAACTGATTTCTGGTACAATTCCACCATTGAATGAAACCGAATGGAAAGAAGCTTTCGAACTTTACAAACAATACCCAGAATATCAAAAACTAAACTATCATTTTAATCTTGAGGACTTCAAAGACATTTACTTCTGGGAATGGCTACATCGCTTTATTGGCAGATTAATTGGTCTGGTATTCTTTATTCCTTTTTTATACTTTATAATTACAAAGCAACTTTCTAAATCAACAATCAAAAAATCATTAATCCTGTTAGGGCTTGGAGCTTTTCAAGGATTTTTAGGTTGGTACATGGTAAAAAGTGGACTGATAGATAGACCTGATGTTAGTCATTACAGGTTGGCAACTCATCTAACAACTGCATTTATTACGTTTGCTTATACACTTTGGGTAATTCTTGATATTATTTTACCAAACAAAAAAGTTATAAATATTCGTTTCAGAAATTTATTGAGAATAACTTTAGCCATTGTTTTGCTTCAAATTATTTATGGTGCTTTTGTTGCTGGACTTGACGCAGGCTTTATACACAACCATTGGCCAATGATGAGCGAAGGAAAATTTATGCATGAAACTGTTTACAAAGAACAAAATCCGCTGTACAAAAATTTTATTGAAGGTAAAAGTGGTGTGCAGTTTGTTCATAGAATACTTGCCTATATCGTGGTTTTTATCATATTTATAGTCTGGAATAAAGGCAGAAAAATGAATTTAACACGTTATCAATCCAGAGGAATTAACCTATTGTTACTGATGGTTGGGTTTCAGTTTCTATTAGGTGTCTTAACTTTGATCTTACAAGTTCCTGTTTGGTTGGGCATTGCTCATCAAATTGGAGCGTTTATGCTTTTAAGCATTATAACTTTTACACTGCATCGTTTTAGTAAATAAAGTAAAAAAACTACTTTTGTAATCAAATTATACTACAAATGGTTTATAGATTTAGGGTCATTCTTGATAACGAATCTGATGATGATATTTTTAGGGATTTAGAAATTCTTGAAACAGATACTTTTGAGGATTTACATAACATCATTATTCAGTCATTTGGATTTGATGGTGCTGAAATGGCTTCATTTTATGTAAGTGACGACATGTGGAATCAAGGTGAAGAAATTTCATTATTTGATGTTAGTGATAGCGGAAATGATGTAAAACTAATGAATGAGACCATTATTAAAGACATTGTTCATGAAGCCCAAACCAAATTAATTTATGTCTACGATTTCTTTAACATGTGGACTTTCTATGTTGAACTTGCTGAAATTGTAGATTCTGTTGAAGGCGTAGATTATCCTAACTTAATGTTTGTTCATGGGCAAGTACCAGATACAGCTCCAGAAAAGGCTTTTCAAGCTGAAGATTTGGATGACGATGATGAATTTGAAGACAGATTAGATCTTGAAGACTATGATAATCTAGATTTTGACGAACACTGGAATTAAGTTGATTATTTTAAAGTAAATCAGGATTAACCGTTTCATAATTACGCTTTACAAAGTCTAAAGCATTCTTTACAATTTCGCCCATATTTTTACTTCGCTTAAACTTTAAATCGAGTGTATAATCATAAATAACAGACTTCAATAGTTTTATATGTTCTTTTGTTGAAATAGTATCATTCACCATACATTCAATTAATTCATCTATTCTGTCGTGGTAACTAATGAGGCGTTTTGCAACAATAGATCGTTCTTCAACTTTGTACTGGTCTACAGAAAACTTATTAAACTTTTCAGAAACCAATTCAACCATCTTAATATTCTCTTTAAAAAATTGTGGTCTGTAAATATTAAATTTTCCTTCGTAGGATTGTTGGTCAAAATCTATGGCTCTTATTTTATAAACAACATGATCAAAGTCGTGAGTAGGTACAATAACGTAATTATACGAACGCATATCACCTAGCAATCGTATCATACAACGCTCGTTAAATTTTACAAACTCTTTGGCTATTTGTGATTTTTCAGAAGAACTGCATTTTGGTAAAAAATTCTTGATAAACTCATCACCTGGAATACCTGCAATATGCTCTTCAATTAAAGTATCTTTATAAACTAGAAAGTTGAGATTATATGGTGAAAGCATGTGTTCTAATTCTAATCCATAAATACGGGATGCATCTGCTTTCTTTACATAAAAGTATGTGTAGTTGTCGTTCAATATATTTCTAATCTTGACTCTAAAAGGTTTTGAGTTTCCAAAAGTACAATAGTCTATGGCATCTACACTTAAAAATGGTATTGTCTTTTCATTACCATCAGAATGCAGAATAGTGTAAACCTTTTTTAAACTTAAATCTATACTTTCTCTTTCAAAATCGTTGTAGTAAACCCGAATCCAAAGTGTATCTTCGTCATTCTTATCATACACAACTACAGAACCTTGAAAACGTAGCAAGTCATCATAAAAAATGGGAATCTTTATGTCCCTTTTGTATTCCTTTAAATATTCATTAAGTTTATGACTTACTGGAAATGAAGGTTTCTTTTTTGAAATTTTTAAATCTTTCATATCGTAACAACTACAATTCAAAAGTAAGACAATTTATCAAAGTTATTGTAAACCAATGTAACAACTTAAAAGGTTTGTCGTCTTACGATTATAACCACCAAAAAAAACACTTGCCTTGGAGCCAATTTTAACAATTAGTAATCTCACAAAAAAATTTGGTTATTTAACTGCCGTAAAAGATTTAACTTTTACAATTAATAAAGGAAATGTTTATGGCATTTTAGGGCCTAATGGAAGTGGCAAGTCCACTACTCTAGGTATAGTTTTAAATGTCGTGAATAAAACTGCTGGTGATTTTAAGTGGTTTGATGGTACTGTATCAACACATGATGCATTAAAAAGAGTTGGAGCTATAATTGAACGTCCAAACTTTTATCCTTACATGACAGCACATCAAAACCTGAAATTGGTATGTAAAATTAAAGGTGTTGATTACAAAAACATTGAAGAAAAGCTAGAGATTGTTGGGCTATTAGATAGAAAAAATCATAAATTCAAAACCTATTCTTTGGGTATGAAGCAACGTTTAGCAATTGCTTCGGCCTTGCTTAATGACCCAGAAATTTTAATTCTTGATGAGCCAACCAATGGACTTGATCCTCAAGGAATACATCAAATAAGAGGCATCATTAAAAAAATTGCCAGTCAGGGCACTACAATTTTATTGGCCTCTCACCTACTGGATGAAGTTGAAAAAGTATGTTCTCATGTTGTGGTTTTGAGAAAAGGAGAACGCTTGTATTCTGGAAGGGTTGACGAAATGATATCCAGTTATGGTTTTTTTGAATTGAAATCTGAAGACAACGAAAAACTTATTAAGCAACTTGAAGAAAATCCTGTATTTGGAATCATAAAAGAAGAAAATGGATTAATAACCGCCTTTTTAAATGAGCCTTTAGAAGCTTCTGAGTTTAACAAATTACTTTTTGAAAACGACATTGTTTTATCTCATTTAGTAAAACGAAAAGAAAGTCTTGAAGAGCAGTTTTTAAAATTAACCGACAACAAATAATAGAATAATGTTACGATTATTAAATATTGAATTTATAAAGTTGAAATACAACAGAGCTAGTAGAGTTCTAATTCTGACATATTTTATACTGTTAACTTGTATTGCATTGATAGCATCTATTAAATTCGATATTGGTCCAATTAAATTTCATCTCGCTGAATTGGGCATTTTTAATTTTCCATACATTTCGCATTTCAATACATTTGTT
>DATGBV010000121.1:0-4314 GCA_035312485.1 Flavobacteriaceae bacterium
TTGATACGTATCATTATTGATAAAATACTGTTGTTCTGTATCATACCATACACGATCTCCAGAATCTGAAATTACACCAGCATGAATACCTCCTATAAGGTTAAAGGCATTTCCAGCATTATTAGCATTATAAAACATGTCAGCAGAATACTTTTGAGCTGCTATAAGAGTTAATTCAGGCGTTGTACTAGGCGGATTATCAGTACTGTCGTTATCATCAAAATAATTGTCACTGCATGATACTGTTAATATCAAAAGCATTAAAATCGTTATATATTTTATTTTTTTCATTTTCATTTTTTTAAAATTGAACATTTACTTTAAATCCATAAGTCCCAGTTGGTGGAGCTTCAGCAGACGAACCAATTCCTGTTATACCACTAGATCCAGTATTAATTGAAAACTCTGGGTCTGTATAACGATTTTCATCTGGTCTAATCATTATTATATTATTAGCAATTAATCCAACAGTTATAGACTCGATAGGACTGTTCTCTAAAAACTTGGAAGGCAGATTATAATCTAAAGCAATTTCTCTTAATTTAAGAGCTGTAGCATCTACTACGTAGTTTTCCTTGATGTTGTTATAAGAGTTTTGCCAGAATTGTCTGGTACCACTAGACGTTGGTCTATCTGTGTTTTCAATAAAAACACCAGAGCCAGGAGCAGTTTCATAAACTGAATTAGGAAAAATAAAAGGCTGTCTGTTTGTTGATGTACTTTGCGTTGTTAAACCAGCAAACTCTAGAGCTTCAACTAACGTGCTATAGAAATAGTGCCCTGTTTTATAATCCGCTACTGCACGTAAGCTTAAGCCTTTATATCTAAAATTTGTTGTCAAACCAGCAATAATATCTGGAACAGTATTGCCCAGATTTTTAAATTCATTAGTAGCAAATGGGTCACCATTAGCATTAACTATAACTCTACCTTGAGGATCTCTTGTATATCCTGGAGCGGAAATTTGAGGGTATGGCTGACCTACTACTGCATTTAAAAATGCCGTGTTTTGGAATCCAGTTCCTACTTGTTGTTGAAGTGTTCCATCTGCTAATGAAATAACTTCAGAATCATTTTTGGTGAAATTGAAACCTAAATCCCATTGAAAATATTCTGTTCTAATAGGTGTTATACCTAAATCGATTTCTATACCAGAGTTTTCAACAACACCTAAATTAGTAAGGTATGATGTTGCTCCAGAGGTAGCAGAAATTGTAGAAAAATTGATTTGATCTTCCGATCTTACAAAGTAGTAGTTAGCATCCAATCGAATGCGGCTTTTAAAGAATTCTGCTCTAAATCCTGCTTCTGTTGAATAAGAGAATTCAGGGCTTAAGTTAGGGTCGACCGAAATAGTTGTTGGTCTTAACCCTGCTGTTCCACCGAAAGGAAATCCTGCCGGAACTATAAAATTTTCATTTGTTGCTAGGGGTGCTACATCATTTCCTACTTTAGCATAACTCACATTAAACTTTAAATAATTTAAAAAATCACTTTTTAAACCTTCTATTGCATCGGTTGCTAAAAATGATAAGCCACCGCTATAATATGAGTATGTATTATTTTCTTTCGGAAGGGTAGATGAAGTATCCTGTCTCCAACTTGCTGTTAAAAATAAGTAGTCTTTAAAACCTATAGTAGCATCACCTAGATAAGAGTATAGACGCTTTTCAAATGAACTTTGAGGTGAATCAAAATTAACATTATCATAACCTAAAATACCTGTCCTTACATTTGCATTATAAATAATATTTGTGAACAGATTATTTGAAGCAATATTTATTTGGTTATTTTGTCTAGTATCTAGATGTGTACCTAAGATTAACCTTAATTTAAAATCATCAGATAATTCCTTTTCAATATTAACCAGTAAGTCAGAATTTAATGTAAAGTCGCTTGAAAACCCATCTCTTACAGCGTTTACTTCATTACCAGGTCTTGTATAGCTAGTTGGAGCATACGTATATTCTTCATTAGTATTTTTAAATTCACTATTAAACCAAGTTGCACCTAAAGAATATGTAACAGAAATCCAATCATTAAAGTTATATTTCAAATTTCCAATAGCTTGTAATCGGTTTGACTTTGAATTATCTCTATTTTGATCAATTACCTGATATGGATTTTTAAAGAATGCATTATAATAAGTCTCTGGTGTTGCAAATTTATCTGTCCTCCAGTTTTTATATCTGGACAGAGGTATATGTGCTGGAGAATTTAGTAAGATTCTATAAAAACTACCATCACTCGGACTGGCTCCAGCTTGACTCGTTTTATCTTGTGAAAATGCTATGGAAGTACTTGACTCCCATTTGCCTAAAGATTTTGAAGCGTTAAACCTAAAGTTGTCTCTAGTATATTTGTCTCCAGGTGTAACTCCAGTTTTGTCAACTCTTTGTGCAGAAAAAAAATATGAAGACGTATCGTCTCCAGAACTTAATGATATACCATTTTGAGTTGTAATACCAGTTTCGAAGAAATCTTTTCTTCCATTTTTAATAGGTGCGTAAGGAAGCATTTGAAAAGTACCATCTGCTAATACTGGACCTACCTGACGAATACTACCATCGTATCTAGGTCCCCAGTTTTCATTTTCATCTGGAGTATAACCAAAAGCATTATCAGAACCACTACCGAATTCAGTTTGTGTCTTTGGAAAGAATTTTACTTCTTCAAAAGTAACAGCGGAAGTAATAGATATGCTTAATTTTTCTTCAGTTTCCCCTCTTTTGGTAGTAATTATTAAAGCACCATTAGCACCTGCTGATCCATAAAGTGTTACCGAAGAAGCACCTTTAAGAATGTTTACAGATTCTATGTCATTTGGGTTTAAATCTGATATAGATCCTCCAGATTGTGGTATACCATCAATAACTATCAATGCATCATTATTACCACTTAATGAGTTATTAGCCCTTAACCGAATTGTTTGTGAGGGATTAACCCCATTATTATTGAAGTTGATGTTTAAACCAGATGATTTGCCTACTAGAGCTGAAGCAACATTTACTGGTGCAGCTTGTATAAGAGATTCTTGATCTATTTGAGTTGTCGCATACGCTACTTCTTTTGACTTTCTTTTAATACCAATTGCTGTAACTATTACTTCTTCTAAAGATTCAGTATCTTCTTGTAGTGTAACATTGATTGTGTTAGAGGCCCCAACAATGATTTCAGTAGGTAAATACCCAATAAAACTAAAAACTAGTGTTGCTCCTTGATTAGCATTAATTGAATAATTACCATCAAAATCTGATGATGTCCCTGTTGTTGTTCCTTTTACTATGATTGTGGTTCCAGGAAGTGGTAAACCAAAATTATCTGTCACATTTCCTGAAATAGTCTTTTCTTGTGCAAAAGTTATTTGCACAATACATGCCATAAATAGCATTAGAATTCTTCTAAACTTTGTTTTCATATTGTTTTTAATTTGAATTAGTCTATGCAGATTGTACAAAAGGAAGACAGCAAAGGTTTTTTTTTGAAGACTAACTCAAAAAAAACTTCGCCATATGAAACTAAAGTTTATGCGGAGCTTTAGTTATGATGTAAAGAACTTTAACTGCCTTACCTTTTACAATTGCATTATAAATCAAGTGAATTTTAATCCTTCTTGTAATATATTGTTGTGAGTAGTCTTTATTTTGATGTAGAGTACTTATATATAGTTGCAGTTAACCATAATATTGATTTAACTAAAATATGTTCTACTGTAAAGTCTTAATTTCATAGTCATAAAATTAGATAAACTTGATTTATTGAATAAAATATAAAAGTGTAGTTAACTACTTACCTTAAACTTTTTCATTTTAAAACTAATCTTTTAGAATATTCTTATTTAGAATCAGAATAATATATTATAAAACAAAAAAAGCCCTCCCCTTTCGACACCGCTCAAGGCAGGCTTTAAGGAAAAGCTTCTCACTAGTCTATTTCTAAACTACTTTGTCACATTTCTGTGACCAACACAACATCTTTGTTTCCTAGTAGTAGGAAATCTTGCGGTCTGGACGGGACTCGAACCCGCTTCATTTTTATGCATATTTTTAATATTAAAAGTCTGCTTTTTAAATTGAGAGAATAAAAATTACATTTGCTTGGAATATTCAATAAAAAAATATTTTCAATGGGTAGGGTAAGTGAGAATTATTTAGAACTTTCAGAATTAAACATCGGATATATTCCTAATAAAAGTGTATGTATTAGACATTTTAATGACAGGTATATAAATAGGTTTATTAAGAAAAATTACAAAGATGGCTTTTGTGACTACTGTTGCAAAAATGTGAAAGTATTAGAGCTTGAAGAAATATT
>DATGBV010000122.1:0-7629 GCA_035312485.1 Flavobacteriaceae bacterium
TGAAAAAGCCCATTTACAATATCCTGTATATAGAATATTGAAACCTTGACATTCTCAAAAAAATAGTCGAGCTTCCTTCAATTGCTAATGTAAACTACTAAAACACATTTTATTAAATCATTAATATAAATTTAGGTTAAGAAAAATTACAACTAATTATAAAACAAAAACGTGATTTCACATAAGTATAAATGCATTTTTATTCATATCCCAAAATGTGCAGGGACAAGTATTGAATCTAAATTAGGGCATCTTGATAATCACGATGGTCGTGGAGGTCAAGACCATAGAACTATTAGAATGATAGAACAGCCCTATTTAATTCCAAATACATTTTTTTCTAAAGAAAACATAACCGAATTACTTCGTAGAAAAAAATATCAATATTTCAATAAGGTATATAATCATAGAAATAAATATACTGTCACAAAACAACAATACGAATCATATTTTAAATTTTCTATTGTTCGAAATCCTTGGTCAAGAGCATTTTCTTTGTACAAAAACATTATACGAGATGATATTCACCTTAAAAATTATGGGATAACAAAAGAAATATCTTTTAAAGAATTTTTGTTCCTTTTTGCCGGAAAGAGAATGCTTAAACCTCAAATGTATTGGCTTAAAAGTTTTAAAAGCACTATACCTTTGAATTATATTGGGCGCTTTGAAAGTTTACAAGAAGATACTCATAAAATATTTGAACTTTTAAAATTGAAAGAAACTTCATTACCTCATTTATTAAAAGGCTCAACCGATAACTATAAAAAATACTATGATAATGAGACTAATAATATTATTATGGACATCTATAAAGAAGATATAGATACATTTGGTTATAAATTTGATCAAATAATATAGTACATCCAAAAAATCACATCAACAATTTAATATTGGCATACGAGTTTTTTAAAGCTTCTTCTTGTTGCTCTTTGTTTAGCCAAGCTACCTGAGTAATGCCTTCACTTTCTTCAGCTTTAAGAGGTCCATTGTAAGTTGTTTTCATCTCAAACCAATAGGTAATTTTAATTCTGTAGCGTCCGTTTCGCTTAAAGATATGATAGGTCATCTCCAGTGGTTTGGTAATTTTAAGGCCTTGTACACCTGTTTCTTCTTCTACTTCTCTAATGGCTGTTTGGTCTATAGTTTCTTTTTTTTCAGCTTTGCCTTTAGGTAAATCCCATTTCCCATTCCTAAAAATAAATAAGACCTCATTTTTATCGTTTAATACTTTTCCGCCTCCAGCAATAACATTGGGCAGTTTTTTTAAAAACTTTTTGAGCAACTTATCTTTATTCTTATGGATAAGTCTTACTTCTTCCAGTTTAGTAGAATTAAGCGTTCTTATAACCTTTCCAAGTTTTACATTATTGAGTAAGTAGTTTTTAAAATAGGTTTCTTGTTCAATTTCTGTAGTAAGAACTATAGGCTTGTCATTGACAAAAACTTTATACATAAGTGTTGTATAATTATTACAAAGTGCTAAAATTATCAATTTTTAAGAATATAAACCTACTCAAAAAATTTATTTTTATTAATTAACAAGTGTTATTTAAAAGTAAAATTATATTAGTTTTGCCTTTATGATTTTCAACAAACACACAGCCAGAAAAACAGCAGAAGTCTTATTACAGGTAAATGCCATAAAATTAAGCCCAAAAGAACCTTTTACTTGGGCATCTGGTTGGAAATCTCCAATCTATTGTGATAACCGAGTTGTACTATCTTTTGTAAACATAAGAAATTACATAAGAGAGGTAATGGGCAAGCAAATTGAAAAACAGTTTGGAAAGCTAGATGTGATTGCTGGTGTTGCCACAGGAGCTATAGGAATTGGTATGCTTGTTGCAGAATATATGGGACTTCCGTTTGTTTATGTGAGACCAGAAGCTAAAGATCATGGTAGAAAAAACCAGATAGAAGGCTTTCTGGAAAAAGGGCAAAATGTTGTAGTTGTCGAAGACCTTATAAGCACAGGTAAAAGTAGTCTGAATGCTGTAAAAGCCTTAAAAGAAGCTGGCGCTAATGTAAAAGGAATGATAGCCATTTTTACCTATGGTTTTGAATTGGCGTCCAACAATTTTAAACAAGAAGACATAACTCTTTACACTTTAAGTAATTACAAAAGTTTGTTGGAACAAGCATTGGAAACCAATTATATATCACAAAAAGATTTGAAAACTTTGTCTGATTGGAATAACAATCCGAGTGAATGGAATGCAAATTGATGCATCCAATTAAAACCATTTAGAAAATGAATTTAGAATCCCCAAAAATAAATGTAAGTAAATCGCCAGAAGCTGTATTCAACTTTCTTTCTGATGTGAAAAACTTTGAATCTTTAATGCCAGAAAATATCAGCAAATTTGAAATGCTTGATGACGACAAGTTCCTATTTGCATTAAAAGGCATGCCAGAAATTGTACTAAAAAAGAAAGAAGTTGTTGCTCCAAATAAAATAGTACTTGGTGCAGCTGGTGGAAAATTAGACTTTTCGCTTACAGGTCATATTAAAGAAATTGATGCAGGAAATAGTGAAGTACAATTAGCTTTTGAAGGTGATTTCAACCCAATGATGGCGATGATGATAAAAGGACCTATTAGTAAATTTATTGAAACATTGGCTAGCAGTATTCCAAATGCTATTTAGTAAAGTAAAGTAATTTCTTTGAGGTCAAATTCTCTAATAACCTCATCTTCAAGTAAAACCTTAAGATTTCCAGAATTGGTTATCTTTTTAATAAAACCTGAAAACAGATTGCCTTCAGCATCTTTAAATGTTGAAGGTTTATTTTTTCTAAACAGATAAGTTTCGTATTCTTTTTTTAAAGTTTTGTACTCTTTATGTTTCAACTTACCAAAATAGAACTTTAGGTTCTTAATAAGCTCATGCAAGACCTCATCCAAATGAAAAACATTTCCTGTTATGAGTTTTAAGGAAGAAGCTCTTGGTAAATCTTTAAAATCAGTCTGATTGACGTTTAAACCAATACCTATAATTGATGCATTGAAATTGTTTTGTTTGATGATGTTTTCAATTAAAATACCACAAATTTTCATGTTCTCTGACAAAATGTCGTTTGGCCATTTTACACTCAATTTTGTGATTGAAAAACTTCTCAAGGTCTTCAAGAGAGCTAAAGATGTCACAATACTAATAAAAAAATGCTGTTCTATTTTTAAAAATGAAATGTCTTTAAACACACTGATAGTAAGATTTTGACCAGTTTTGGAACTCCAAATAGTTCCCATTTGGCCACGACCATTAGTCTGCTTCTTTGTCATTACAACTGTGTAATCTTCAATTGCATCATGTATACATATTTTACGTAAATACGAATTGGTAGAATCGATGGCATTAAGTTTGATTACATGCATTATAATTAAGTTGCAAATCTTATGATTAATTTAAACTATAAAGAACTAAAAAAATAATAACTTTGCACAAATTAAAACAATTTAATGGCGAAAGACAATATTAGCGCAGATCAATTAATAACAGTAATATTAGATGGAATTGAAGATGTAAAAGGAAAAGAAATTAACATCTTAGATTTAAGAGAAATTGAAAATACGGTTTGTGATTATTTTATAATTTGTGAAGGAACTTCAAACACACAAGTTAGTGCCATTATAAATTCAGTTCAAAAAAAAGTTAGTAAAGAGCTTAAAGAAAAACCTTGGCATATTGAAGGATTAGACAATGCAGAATGGGTTTTAATAGATTACGTTAATGTTGTTGTGCATGTTTTCCAAAAACATATTAGAGAATACTATGACATTGAAAGTCTTTGGGGAGATGCCAAAACAACTGTAATAGAAACAAGTTATTAAAAAGAATTAATGGCAGACAATAAAAAAAATATAAAAAACAAAAAACCAAAGTTTAATCCATATTGGATTTATGGTGGTATTATAGCAATTTTTATTGCTATACAATTATTTAGTGGTGGCGGTTTTCAAGGTTCAAACGTAACCACGCCATCACAATTTTTTAGTTATCTTGAAGCAGGTGATATAGAAAAAGTTGAAATTGTAAACCGGCGGGAAGCTAAAGTCTATCTTACTAGAGAAGCTCAAGAAAAAGAAATACATAAGAAGTCTAAACCTTCAACTTTATTGCCTACAGCTACAAGAATTCCAAATTATTCTTTTGAAATAGGTGATCTTCAAAATTTTGAAAACACATTTAAAGAATCTAAAAAAGACAATGAGCTTACTACAGATTTAGTTTTTAAAACCGAACAAAATTTATGGGGAGATTTCTTAATAGGTATCTTACCATTTGTTTTACTCATAGGTATTTGGATTTTTATAATGAGGCGTATGTCATCAGGTGCTGGTGGTGGAGCTGGTGGTCAAATTTTTAATATTGGAAAATCTAAGGCAAAATTATTTGATCAGAATACTGAAGTAAAAACCACATTTAAAGATGTAGCTGGTTTAGAAGGAGCTAAAGAAGAAGTTCAAGAAATTGTAGATTTTCTTAAAAACCCAGAAAAATATACAGCTTTAGGAGGAAAAATACCAAAAGGAGCGCTTTTGATTGGTGCTCCAGGAACAGGAAAAACCCTTTTAGCCAAAGCTGTTGCTGGTGAAGCCAAAGTGCCTTTCTATTCATTATCTGGTTCAGATTTTGTTGAAATGTTTGTAGGTGTTGGTGCATCAAGAGTAAGAGATTTATTTAAGCAGGCTAAAGAAAAATCACCAGCCATAATCTTTATAGATGAGATTGATGCCATTGGCCGAGCAAGAGGAAAAAGCAATTTTTCAGGATCTAATGATGAACGAGAAAACACTTTGAACCAATTACTAACCGAAATGGATGGATTTGGTACAAACACCAATGTTATTGTGCTTGCCGCAACAAATAGAGCCGATGTTTTAGATACCGCTTTGATGCGTGCAGGACGTTTTGACAGACAAATTTTTGTAGATCTTCCAGACGTGAGAGAACGCAAGGAAATTTTTGAAGTCCACTTAAGACCTATAAAGAAAGATAAAGATTTAGATACTGACTTTCTATCAAAACAAACACCTGGTTTTTCTGGTGCAGACATAGCCAATGTTTGTAACGAAGCAGCTCTGATAGCTGCAAGAAAAGGAAATAAGTCTGTTGGTAAACAGGATTTTCTCGATGCTGTAGATAGAATTATTGGTGGTCTTGAAAAGAAAAATAAAATCATTACTCCTGAAGAAAAAAGAGCTGTCGCTTTTCATGAAGCTGGACACGCCACAATTAGTTGGATGCTTGAGCATGCTGCTCCTCTTGTTAAGGTAACTATTGTGCCCAGAGGTCGTTCTCTTGGAGCAGCTTGGTACTTGCCTGAAGAACGGTTAATTGTGCATCCAGAGCAAATGCTCGATGAAATGTGTGCGGCTTTAGGAGGAAGAGCAGCAGAGAAAGTTATTTTCAATAAAATTTCGACAGGTGCTTTAAGCGATCTTGAAAAAGTTACCAAACAGGCAAGGGCGATGGTAACAGTTTACGGTTTGAGTGATAAAATCGGAAATTTAACCTATTATGATTCATCAGGACAAAATGAATACGGATTTACCAAACCTTATAGTGAGCAAACTGCAGAACTAATTGATAAAGAAATTTCAAATATTATTGAAGAGCAATATCAACGTGCAATTAAACTCCTAGAAGCCAATAAAGACAAGCTTACAGAATTGGCTGAAGTATTGCTTGAAAAAGAAGTTATTTTCAAAGATAATTTAGAGAAAATATTTGGAAAAAGACCTTTTAAAAAGAAAGATGAATCTTCTTCAGAAGAAGAGTAATTACGTTACAAAAACCTTAAATCGGGTTAGGTTTATTATAACTTTTTATATCTTTGGTGAAAACTACCGTTTTCTGGTTAATAGCAAATACTTTACATGAGCCTATTTAGAAAAATCTTTGGCCCAAAATCTGATACCTCTCAAGACCAACACGCAAATGAAGGGAGAAGCAAATATATGCCAGAAGTTAAACTTCCTATTGATGAACGTTTTACTATAAACTTCAAGGCAAATGGTGGTAAATTTCTATACTGCGAAGATCTTAACGAGGTCTATGAAAACCTTGATAACATCTTAAAAGAAAACGATTGGGCTGAAAAAAAGGTTTGCATGCTCGACGAGAGGCTTGAAAAAAAATTTCAAAAATTCGAATTCAATACATCCAAGTATTCTACAGATACTGCGTTTTTTTTATCAACCTGCGAGTATCTTATTGCCAATGATGGCTCTTTATTGATTTCCTCAAATCAAATCGCTGAAAAAAAGCTTAAAGAATTACCTTCAAATTTTGTGATTTATGCTACAACAAGTCAGTTTGTAGAGACCATTAGTGAAGGCTTACGAGGCATAAAAGACAAAAACAGAAATAAAATCCCTACCAATATTACCACTATAAAACATTTTAAAGCTTGTGACGACAAAGATTTCTTGAGCTACGGAAGTAGTTCAAAAAACTTATATTTGCTCTTGTTAGAAGACTTATAGATGAAAGAATTAATTACCAGAAGCCTATCAGGAGTTTTATACATATCCTTATTTTTAATTTGTCTTTATTCTCAACACGCATTAATTGCATTGTTCTTTTTTTATGGTCTAATTGCTTTGGCAGAATTCAGCAAACTAATACAATTAAGAGGTTTTACGTCTTACATCATATTTGTAATTCTTTATCTGGTCTTTGCATTCTGGCAATTATTCTTAAGCACCGATGAAGGTTTTAGTGAAGCCATTCAAATTTTGCACGTTATAACAATATTTGTACAACTTTTTTTGATAAGAGACCTGTTTACAGAAAAAACACTTCCTCGTTTTATAACTAAACGTTACATAAATACAACGTTTTATGTATCCAGTGCATTTATTTTCATTATTCTCATTGCAGACTTTTACAAACCATACAATCCAAACATCTTATTAGGATCGTTTATTTTAGTATGGGTAAATGATACATTTGCTTATTTGGTTGGTAAGAATTTTGGAAAGCAAAAACTGTTTCCAGCAATCTCTCCCAAAAAAACAGTTGAAGGTTTTTTAGGAGGTTTATTTTTTGCATGCATTAGTAGCTATTTTATTGCTAAATTTACACATACATTAGATTTTAGCAATTGGCTTATTTTAAGTATTATTATAAGTGTGTTTGGCACTTTGGGCGATTTGATAGAATCTAAATACAAACGGCAAGCCAATGTTAAGGATAGTGGTGTTATAATGCCTGGTCATGGAGGTTTGTTGGATAGACTGGATAGCATACTTTTTGCAGCACCATTTATTTATTTATTTTTAAGAATTACACATTATGTTTCATAAAGAAGGTCATAAAATAATATTTTTTACACTTCTTTTTGTTGTAACATTGTTTTTATTGATTGATGGTTTTATTGCTCAAAGTTGGCTACAAACTTTACTGGAAATAACGCTTTTGGTCTTCTTTCTTTTAATTCTTCAATTTTTTAGAAACCCAAAACGCTACACCAAAATAAACGACAACCAAGTTGTTTCTCCTGTTGATGGTAAAGTTGTAGTTATAGAAGAAGTTTTTGAAAAAGAATATTTTAACGATAAGCGATTACAAGTAAGTGTTTTCATGTCTCCGATAAATGTTCATGTAACACGTTTTCCAGT
>DATGBV010000123.1:0-3455 GCA_035312485.1 Flavobacteriaceae bacterium
AAACTATTTTTGATACACTCAATGCAAAAGCAGCTTTATTTGCTATAGATGAAATAAAAGAAGAACGAAATACAGATATTCCAGTAATGGTTTCTGGAACCATTACTGATGCATCAGGTAGAACCTTGTCTGGCCAAACAGTTGAAGCTTTTTTAACATCAATTTCTCACATTCCTTTGCTAAGTGTTGGTTTTAATTGTGCACTTGGCGCAGACCAACTGCAGCCTTATTTACAACGTTTGTCAAATACGACAGAGTTTTACACTTCAGCACATCCCAATGCAGGATTACCTAATGCCTTTGGTGAATATGATCAAACACCAAAACAAATGCAAGTACTAATTGAGAATTATCTAAAAGATGGTTTGGTTAATATTATTGGAGGTTGTTGTGGAACAACGCCAGAGCATATAAAAGCTATTGCAGAGGTTGCAGCAAAGTATGAACCTAGAAGCTTGGTTGTTAGTATTTAGTTGCTAGTTGATAGAAAGAAAAAAATGAAGAGCTATACAGAATTAGATGTTTGGAAAAAATCGAGGGAATTGGTAAAACAAGTTTATCTATTGACATTGTTATTTCCAAAAGAAGAAATTTATGGTTTAACAAATCAATTGCGTAGAAGTGTTATTTCTGTTCCATCTAATATAGCAGAAGGAAATGGTAGACAATCAAATAAGGAGACAATACATTTTTTGTATATAGCAAGAGGATCACTTAATGAAGTAGAGACACAATTATATTTGTCTTATGATTTAGAATATATTTCAGAAGAACACCTTAAAGAAATATTAGAAAAAGTAATTTCATGTAAAAAATTACTGAATGGTTTCATTAATTATTATAAAAAGCAATGATGGAAACCAACAACCAACAACCAACAACTAAAAACCAAAGAAAGTATCTAATACTTTCCGGTTTAGAACCCTTGATTGTCACTCCAGAAAGCAACTTTATTAATGTAGGAGAACGTACTAATGTTACAGGTTCGCGCAAATTCTTACGCTTAATAAAAGAAGAAAAATATGAAGAGGCGCTGGATGTAGCAAGAGATCAGGTTGAAGGAGGAGCTCAAATTCTTGATGTGAATATGGACGAAGGTATGTTGGATGGCAAACATGCTATGGTGACCTTTTTGAATCTTATTGCATCAGAACCAGATATCGCGCGTATCCCAATTATGATTGATAGTTCCAAATGGGAAATCATCGAAGCTGGTTTACAAGTTGTTCAGGGAAAATCTGTCGTTAATTCAATTAGTTTAAAAGAAGGCGAAGACGTTTTTATTCATCATGCTAAATTGGTAAAGCGCTATGGTGCAGCCATGATTGTCATGGCTTTTGATGAAGTGGGACAAGCAGACACCTATCAAAGACGAATAGATATTTGTAAAAGATCGTATGATATTCTAGTAAACAAAGTCAATTTTCCGCCTCAAGATATCATATTTGATCCTAATATTTTCCCAGTGGCAACAGGAATGGAAGAACACAAGCTTAATGCTTTGGATTTCTTCAATGCTACAAAATGGATTCGTGAAAACCTACCATATGCTAATGTTTCTGGTGGAGTGAGTAATGTGTCATTTTCATTTCGAGGAAATAATACAGTTAGAGAAGCCATAAATTCTGCATTTCTTTATCATGCAATTCAACACGGTATGAATCTGGGTATTGTAAACCCAACCATGTTAGAAGTTTATGATGAAATCCCTAAAGATTTGTTGGAACATGTAGAAGATGTACTTCTAAATAGAAGAGACGATGCCACAGAACGATTATTGGATTTTGCAGAAACTGTAAAAGGAAACAAAAAGGAAGACGAAACTAAAGTATTAGAATGGAGAAATGATGCACTGCAAGATAGAATTACACATAGTTTAGTTAAAGGTATAGAAACTTTTATTATAGAAGATGTAGAAGAAGCAAGACAATCTGTTTCAAAACCTATTGAAGTCATAGAAGGACATTTAATGATAGGTATGAATGTGGTTGGCGATTTGTTTGGAAGTGGAAAAATGTTTTTACCTCAAGTTGTAAAATCAGCTCGTGTAATGAAAAAAGCGGTTGCTTATTTACAACCATTCATTGAAGCCGAAAAAGATGGTAAACAAGAGTTTGCAGGCCGTGTATTAATGGCAACAGTAAAAGGTGATGTTCATGATATTGGTAAAAATATTGTAAGCGTGGTTTTGGGTTGTAATAATTATGAAATCATCGATTTGGGTGTTATGGTACCACCGGAAAGAATTATTGAAATTGCCAAAAAAGAACAAGTAGACATCATTGGCTTAAGTGGACTCATTACACCGTCATTAGATGAAATGGTTTATGTTTCCAAAGAAATGGAAAAACAAGGTTTTAATGTGCCTTTGCTCATTGGTGGAGCTACTACATCTAGAGCACATGCTGCAGTAAAGATTGCACCTAATTATTCAAATACAGTGGTTCATGTCAACGACGCTTCAAGAGCAGTGACCGTTGTTGGTAATTTGCTTCAAAAAGACAACAGGGTTTATAAAGAACAGATCCGTGAAGAGTATGAAAAATTCAGAGAGCAATTTTTAAAGCGAGGAAAAAAGAAAGATTATGTTTCAATAGAAGAAGCCAGAAAACGAAAATTCAAAATTGATTGGAAAGATTCAAATATTGTTAAACCAAATCAATTAGGAATTCAAATTCTTGATGATTTTGAAATTACAAAACTGAAAAATTATATTGATTGGAGCCCATTTTTTAGAAGTTGGGATTTACACGGAAAATACCCAGAAATATTAAAAGATGATGTGGTTGGAAAACAAGCAGTAGAGTTATTTGAAGATGCTCAAAGCTTACTCAAAAGAGTTTTTGATGAAAAGTTATTGAAAGCAAAAGCGGTTTTCGGACTTTTTCCTGCTAACACTGTAAATGATGATGATATTGAAGTTTATGATGAATCAGGAAAATTAATTCAAACCTTCTTAACATTACGACAGCAATTAGAAAAACGCAAAGGTGTTCCCAATTTTGCATTAGCAGATTTTATTGCGCCTAAAGATTCTGGACTTGATGATTACGTTGGTGCATTTTGTGTTTCAACAGGATTTGGAACAGAAGAGTTAGCACAGCAATTTGAAAGGAACCATGATGATTACAATGCTATTATGATAAAAGCTTTAGCAGATAGATTGGCTGAAGCTTTTGCGGAATATTTACATAAAGAAGTAAGAACAAATTATTGGGCTTATGCGAAAAGTGAAAATCTTTCTAACGAAGAACTGATTAAAGAAAGTTATAAAGGTATTCGTCCTGCACCTGGATATCCTGCATGTCCTGACCATTTAGAAAAGAAAACCATTTGGAAATTGTTAAACGTCGAAGAAAGCATTGGTGTTAAACTTACTGAAAGTTTGGCCATGTGGCCAGCTGCCAGTGTAAGTGGTTATTATTTTGCTAATCCTGAAGCTAAGTATTTTGGAT
>DATGBV010000124.1:0-9800 GCA_035312485.1 Flavobacteriaceae bacterium
AAAAGTGTATGGTTAGATGCAGGTTTTGGAACCCGATCACGGGGTATGGTTTTTGCCGGAGATGTTTCAGGAGGTTTAACACTTACACTACGTAATTTTTGGCAATCTTACCCAACATCATTAGAAGTTAGAGGTATGAAAAAAGATATTGGCAAAATAAAAGCATGGTTTTGGTCTCCAGATAGTCCAGCAATGGATTTAAGACCTTATGATACAATTCCAACTGGTCATACATTAATTGCAAGCTATGAAGATGCCCAACCAGGACATGCTACTCCAAAAGGAATTGCTAGAACCAGTGAAATCTTATTATTTGCCTCTTCAAACGTGCCTTCATACAAAACATTAAATACCATTGCTAATTTGGGAAACAACCCACCACTGCTTACTGCTTCTCCAGAATATATACATAATATCCCTGTTTTTGGTTTTTGGAGTTTACCAGATAGGTCGACTAAAGGAAAAGCTTGGCTAGAAAATCAATTAGATAATGCCTACAATTATTATAAGAAAGAGGTTGAACAACGCAATTGGTATGGGTTTTGGGACTATGGAGATATTATGCACGGCTATGATTTTGACAGACATGTTTGGAAATATGATATAGGTGGTTACGCATGGGACAACACCGAATTAATGCCTAATATGTGGCTTTGGTATCAATATTTACGTACTGGCAAGCAGGACGTGTTTAGAATGGCAGAAGCCATGACCCGTCACACAGGAGAAGTTGACGTTTATCATTTAGGAAAATTTAATGGCTTAGGGTCTAGACATAATGTACGTCATTGGGGTGGCGGTGCAAAAGAAATTAGAATATCTCAAGCTGCTCTTGGAAGGTTTTACTATTATTTAACAACTGATGAACGTACAGGCGATTTAATGCATGACGTTGTTGAAGCATCGAACACGGCAATAGGAAATCTTGACCCTGTAAGGTTAATAATGGAAAAAAGTCAATACCCTACACATGCAAGATTAGGTCCAGATTGGTTTGCTCTTGTTGGAAATTGGATGACTGAATGGGAACGCACAGGTAACACAAAGTATCGAGATAAAATATTAACAGGTGTAAATAACTTATCTAAAATGCCTTATGGCTTTTTCTCTGCAAAAGATGCAGCTTTTGGATACGATCCCAAAACACATCAACTCCATCAACTAAATAAAGAAGATATAGGCTTTTTACATTTGTCTGTTTTAATGGGAGGGCCAGAAGTTTCTTTTGAATTAATGCCACTATTAAAGAACAAGAAATTTAACAAATTATGGTTGCAATTTTCAAAATTTTATGGTGCCACAAAAGAAGATATTAAAAAGGAGTTTGGCAAAAGCACCCGTTTGGGAGCTACAGGACCTTGGTATGCCAGACTTCCAGCTTATTATGCAAAAATAACTGGAGACAAATCTTTTGCAAAAAGAGCTTGGAATGAGTTTTTAGGCTCAGAAGGAAGTAGGTATCAAATAAAATTCAACACTACCCTTTTTGAAGGAGATGAAACATTAGAACCAGTTTATGAAGTTCCTGGAGTATCAACTAATACTACAGCGCAATGGTGTTTAAATGCTATTGAATTACTTGAATTGGTTGGAGATGATTTACCAGAAGACCATCCAAATATTCAAGATTAAGAAACTATTTTTCAATGCTAAAAAGAATATTTTTTATAGTTTTTTTAAATATAATAACAAATACATTATATGCTCAGATTATAAATAAAATGGGAGTGAATTATCAAATTGATAAACTTGTATTTGAAGACAATTTTAAAGAAACCCTTTCAGAATGGAAAATAGAAACAGACACATTACGTAATACCAAAGTTGAAATAAAAGACGAAAAATTAGTCATTAATGTAGATTGTGGTGCTACCATTTGGTTAAACAAAAAACTTTCGGGAAACCTATTGGTAGAATATAAACGTAAAGTAGTGATTGAAGGAGGCATTAACGATAGGCTATCAGATTTAAATCAGTTTTGGATGGCAAATGATCCAAAAAACCTTAACCTTTTTACTAGAAATGGAACTTTTGCCCAATACCATGATTTAAAACTTTACTATTTTGGTATTGGAGGTAACAGTAACACAACAACACGATTTAGAAAGTATTTAGGTAATGGCAAAAGGCTTCTTATTAAAGATTTAAGAGAAAAAGAATACCTTTTAAAACCCAATAAAACCTATGTAATAAAAACTATAATTTACAATGGCATTATTAAAGTATTTGTAGATGATAAAGAATACTTCTCTTTTTTAGATAACAGCCCGTTAAGAACCGGATATTTTGGTTTTAGAACCACTGAATCAAGACAAGAAATAGATGATTTAAAAATATACAGATTAAAATAGCAATGGATAAAACACAAATAAATCCTATTAATTTTTTTTACAATAAAACAAAAGTGCTAGCATTTTTTGCATGTCTACTTATATGGCTAAACTCTGTTTCACAAGAAACTAGAAATTTTCAAGTTTTTCAATTTCCAAAAAATATGATTCCTAGAATAGATGGAAATTCAGATGACTGGAATACTGTTCCTGAAAATTATGCTGTAGGCATGGATCAATTATGGGATGATAGTAAAAAGCATACTGAAGCAAATTTGCAAAACCTAAATGTAAGCGTAAAAGTTGGTTGGGTAAAAGGGTTAAACCGTTTGTATTTTTTATATGAAGCATATGATGATTACTGGGATTTTTCATCATCAGATCTACATAATGATACCTTCGAATTAATTGTAGATGCCGATTTATCTGGAGGCCCATTCATTGATAGGTTTCACCCTAACAAAAACCTCGATATTATGGATGCCTATTTTTCTTTTCACGGTGTGCATGCACAAAACTATCATATTTTCACACCAGCTAAAGAAAAAGACTGGACCATGGTTTGGGGTAGCCAACCTTGGATTAAAGATTTACCCTATGCCAATGCAGCTTATGATTACAACTTTAACCCAGGTGAAAAGGGTAAATTAACACTAGAGTTTTGGGTAACACCTTTTGATTATGCAGGAAACGACCCTAAAAGAGCTGTCGAATCTAACTTAAAAGAAAATAACACCATTGGTTTATGTTGGGCTATTATTGATTATGATGATATTACCAAAACACAGAATAATGGGTTTTGGAATCTATCAAAAGAGCATACAATGTATGGAAATGCTAGTTATAGCTTACCATTTAAACTAATGCCACTCGAAACCCCATTTCAGAAAGATATCAATGCAAAATGGGATTTTAAAGTTATAAATATGAAAAAACGCATTGTTGCCTTTATAGATCAATCTTATGGAGACATAATATCGTGGGCTTGGGATTTTGGAGATGGTAATTCATCAACAAAACAAAACCCAATCCATCAATATGAAGAATCTGGAAAATATGTTGTTGTACTTGAAATAAAAGGACCAAAAGGAATCTCCAAACTATCAAAAGTTTGGGATGTTGCCATAAAATAAGTTTAATTGAAAAATCGAAAAAAAATGAAAAAAAAGTTAAGCGTATTATTACTAATAATAGTATTAATTACGGCTTGTAAAAATGGCGAAAAAGAGGCTTTTACAGAAATTGAATTAACAAACAATTCTAATTTTGAATTAATAGACAAGCCTATTTCAATTAACAGAAGTCTTATTAAAAAAATAGATTCGGTAAATACATATCCATTAATAATTTACAAAGCAGATACAATACCTTCTCAACTTAATGATCTAGATGGTGATGAAAAATGGGACGAATTGTTTTTAGTTGCAAATTTTGCTGCAAATGAGCAAAAAAAAATATCGCTTAAATGGGTAAAAGAAAAACCCAGCTACATTGTAAGGACAAGTGTCAGATTTGGAAAAAGAAGCTCCGCAACATCGCCTGTACAACCTAAAACTTCTGAAATAATGTTAGCTAATGAATTGCCAAAAAGTTTAGGGTATCAACAATATCAAACTGATGGCCCTTCTTGGGAAAATGACAAAGTTGGTTTTAGGCATTATTTAGATGGGAGAAATTCAAAAGACCTTTTTGGAAAGAAAATAAGCAAAATGTCACCAGAGACTGTTGGCATAGACTCTCTTGGTGCAGTAGTAGATAATTATCATGTTATGGAAGACTGGGGAAGAGATATTTTATCTGTTGGAAATTCTGTTGGCATTGGTGGTTATGCACTTGCTACAGAATCCGATTTAATGCGGTTAGGTGTAACCGTTAACGATTCAATAAATAATATTGAAAAGACAACATTTAAAATTAGCAATGAAGGTCCTGTTAAATCAACTTTAAACTATTCATATGAAAATTGGAGACCAGTCGATAACAGAAATTATTCGGTTAAAGAAATGACAACTATTTATCCAGGAATTTATGGTTATAAAAACACGGTATCAATCTCTAACCTTCAAGGTGATGAAAATTTAGTCATTGGTTTGGTAAATATAAACAACGATAATCCTTTAACAGTTATTGATGAGAATGAAAAATATATAGTGCTTTATACTCACGACAAACAAACCTACGATAAGGAATGGTGGTTAGGAATGGCACTTATTTTACCTAAAAACAAGTATTTGGGTTATACCGAAGCTCCAAAAACGGGAAATCTTTCTAATACCTTTTTAGCAAAACTCAAAGTTGAAAACGATCAACCCATTAGTTATTATGCTATTGCAACTTGGGAAATAAGTGACAAAAAATTTATTAGTAAAGACTATTTTTCAAACTATTTAAAAAAACTAACAAACCAACTTTCAACTAAAATAAACATCAAAATATTAAATTAAAAAAAATGAAAATAAAAATTATTGGAATATTAATACTTCTCATGTCATGCAATTCTTCTGTTAGACAAGAAGAGCAAAATCAAGAAGAAAAAACTAACGATGTAACTACTCCCCTACATCTTTTGCAACCAGATTACCCAACGCCTTATGGAGCAAAATCAATAGAAGAAATTGTGGTAACTATTGATAGGGTTTATAACTTTCTTGAAAGCGAAACATCTTCAAAATTAATTAATGCTAAAACCAATGAAGAAATTACTGATCTTAAAAATTTGGATGAAAATACTATTTTCTCATCTGGGGCATTTAGATTAACAAGCTATGAATGGGGTGTAACGTATGCAGGAATGTTACATTTAGCTGAAGCAACAGGTAATAAAAAATATTCTGATTACACTAATAAACGTTTAAAATTGATAGCTGACATAGCTCCATTTTATAATGAGAAATTAAAAGAGAATAAAAATTACAACTCACCTATAAGACAATCATTACAACCGCATGCGTTGGATGATGCTGGAGCCATTTGTGCAGCAATGATAAAAGCAAGAAGAGCTGGTTTAGATGCTAATCTTAAACCGTTAATAGATAATTTTATAGATTATATAAGTAATAAACAATTCCGCTTTGAAGATGGTACTTTAGCTAGAAATAGACCGCAACCTAATACTTTATGGTTGGATGATTTATTTATGAGTGTTCCTGCATTAGCACAAATGGGAAAACTCACTGGGGATAACAAATATTATGATGATGCAGTAAAACAAGTTTTGCAGTTTTCAAAACGTATGTTTAATGAAGAAAAAGGATTGTATATGCATGGTTGGGTTATGGCCATGGAAGATCATCCTCAATTTCATTGGGCAAGAGCTAATGGTTGGGCTGTTATGACTTTAGTTGAGCTATTAGATGTTTTACCAAAAACACATCCCGGATATGATGAAGTATTAAGTCAATTACAAAAGCATATTAAAGGATTTATTCCATATCAAGATGGTACTGGTTTTTGGCATCAGCTTATTGATAAAAACGACACTTATTTAGAAACGTCGGCTACCGCTATTTACACATATGCTATTGCTAAAGCTGTAAATAAAGGGTATATAGATAAACTAGCTTATTCGCCAGTTGCTTTATTGGGATGGAATGCAGTTGCTACAAAAGTGAATGAAAAAGGACAAGTGGAAGGCACTTGTGTTGGTACAGGTATGGGTTTTGATCCCGCTTTTTATTATTACAGACCAATTAACGTTTATGCTGCACATGGTTACGGACCAGTTTTATTAGCAGGCTCTGAAGTTATTACTATGCTAAAAAATAATGAGTTTGAAATTAATGATAGCTCACTTCAATTAAAAGTGAAAAAATAGAATTTACCCAACATTTATGCAGAGATTAATCTTCTATATTATTGTTTTATTAGGCTTTATAATATTTAGCTGTAAACAAAATATTGAAGAAAAGAACAAAAAAAGTAATCCTAATATCCTTATAATTATAGCCGATGATGCCGGTTGGAATGATGTTAGTTATAATGGTTCGGAAATTAATACGCCAAATATTGACTCATTGGCTAAAAATGGATTGCAATTAAATCGATTTTATGTAAACCCAACATGTTCGCCATCAAGAGTTTCACTTTTAACCGGAATGCCTGCAAGTAGAATAGGCATAGTTGCACCTATTAGTGGAAAAAGCAAAAAAACCTTGCCAGATTCTATCACAACATTACCACAAGCATTAAAAATGCAAAATTATGAAAATGCATTATTTGGTAAATGGCATTTAGGTTTAGATATTTCCAACGGCCCAAATGCTTTTGGTTTTGATTATTCATATGGATTTCTTCATGGGCAAATAGACCAATATACACATCGTTATAAAAATGGAGACGCCAGTTGGTACAGAAATGAGGAAATGATTAAAGAGGAAGGCCATACTACAGATTTAGTGACTAAAGAAGCCATTAATTGGATTACCAAAAAACGAGATACCACTAAAAATTTCTATATACAATTGGCATACAGCGCACCTCATTTTCCTTTACAAGAAGAAGATAAATGGAAAGCACCATATTCAGAAACTATAAAGGATAGTTCAAGGCGAGATTTTGCAGCTGCCATGTCGCATATGGATTACAGAATTGGCGATGTTTTAAAAACCTTAGAGGAGCAAAATTTAGAAGAAAATACTTTAATTATTTTTATTAGTGATAATGGTGCTATGGAAAACTGGTATCCAGTTGAGCAATATAACGGTAAGTTTAAAGCAAACCCCGTTTTAGGCAGTAATTATCCATTACGAGATTGGAAAGCATCAAATTACGAAGGAGCCATCAGGGTTCCTGCAATAATATACTGGGAAAATCATTTAGATGCCAAGAAAAACTCAAATTATATGTCGGTTTCAGATGTTATGCCAACACTGCTTTCGTTAATTAATGCTGAAATTCCAAAAGATGTTGAAGGTGTAAATATTTGGAATTCTATTGTGGATTCAAAAACAGAAACGCCACACGATATTTATGTACGCGGTCATATTCAAGAAAGTTTAATGCATAAACCATTTAAAATTATTAGAAATCGTCATAAAGATAATTCGCCTGCAACCTATCAACTTTATAATTTGGAATTAGACCCTGAAGAAAAGAATAACATAATTGATAAAGATTCTACAATTACAGCAGAGATGAAGACATTGCTTCAAAACCAGTATGTAAAAGACGATAAAACGGTAAATGTAGAATTGCCAAAGGAATAACGAAACCATAAACCAACAAACAATGATAAGAAACGCCTTTAAAATGAAATTGAAACCTGGTTTTGAAGCCGAATATAAAAAACGACATGATGAAATTTGGCCAGAACTCTCCGCATTACTTTCAGAAACTGGAGTACAAGACTATAGCATTTTTTTAGATGAAGAAACGCTAACACTTTTTGCGGTTCAAAAAATAAGTGATGATTTTGATGAAGCTTATTTACCCAATCATCCTATTGTTAAAAAATGGTGGGCTTATATGGCCGATATTATGGAAACAAATCCAGATAATTCACCAGTTGAAGTACCTCTAAAAGAAGTATTTCATTTAGATTAAGGTTAATAAAAAATATAACCTCGCATACCCATTTCCTTTGAGTTTTTTAAAACTTCAGCAACAGCTAATGCAGTAAAAGTTGCGCCTTCTAAATTGGTATGTGTATGGTCTTGTGGGAAGAATGCTTTTACTTCGTCTTTTCCTAATGCTTCATATTTTGTGGCAACAATATCATTCACATCAATATAAAAAACATCTTCAGCTTTGGCTATTTCTTCTGTCCATTTTACATAAGTATCTGTTCTACGTTCTACTTTTCCGCTTGGCCATTCATTACGTGGTGTTAAACTTAAAACAATTGGTATTGCACCTTTTTCTTTAGTTTCTCTAATCATCTTTTTCATATACCAACCATAAGTATGCACGGTTTCGGTAATACTATCTCTTTCAACTTCCTGAATTTCTTCTCCAACACCTTTTAAAGAACCTCTATACTTGGCTTTATCTATATTACCGGCATCGTTATGCCCAAATTGAATAAACACATAATCATCTTCATGAAATTCTGCTTTTGCTTTATCCCACAACCCTTCATGGATAAAAGTTCTAGAACTTCTTCCACCTCGAGCTTTATTAATTACATTCACTTGCATGGTGTCACAGAATTTAGGAAAAGGAACGCCCCAACCTTGAGCGTTTGGATTTTCGCTATTTGACATTGTAGAATCGCCAATTAAAAAGATGTTTTTCTTTTTTGGGAATACTATTTTTGGGCTTTCAGCAATGTAGTTTTTTAGCGAATTTGAAGTTTGCTTTAAGGCATCAATAATTATTGAGGCTACCATCACAGCACCTTTTGCCGAGGTATGTGTATGATCGCGTTTATAAAAGTAAGTTTCGGTAACATTATCTTCACCAAGAGCTTCCATTTTTAATGACATTTTATCATTCAAATCGATAAAAGTTACATTGTTTCTTTCAGCAATTTGTTTCGCCCATAAACCATAAGATTCATTATTTCTCGGGACTTTACCGTCTTTCCAATCGTTTCTAGGAATTGGAGAAAACATAATTGGTATGGCGTCTTTAGCTTTGGCATTTTTTACAATCTTTTCAATGTACCAGCCATAACTGTGCACAATTTCATGCACGCCTGTAAGAATGTTATCTATTTCTTCGGTTTCATTACCAATACCTTTAATGGTTCCTCTAGCTCTAAAATTGTCATTTATGGGACCATCCTCGTTATGTCCAAATTGTATTAGTAAGTAATCGCCCTTGTTTAGCTTATTATATATAGAATCCCAAAGTCCCAGATTTTGATATGTTCTGCTACTGGTACCGCCCAAAGCATGATTTTCAACTTTTACTTTTGAAGAATCTAAAAACTGGCCTATAAAATCGCCCCAACCCCAAAGACCTCCAGCACCATCTCCTTGACCGTTTTTTACTGTAGAATCTCCAACGGTATAAACTGTTGGTTTTTTTCCATACTTTTCCTCACAATTTATAAATAGTAGGCTTAAAAATAAAACTACCAAAAGTTGATTTACCTTCATTTTTTAGGTTTTTAATTCGTTATTGTTCTAAAATCAAACCACAAGTTCATTTTAATTCCTTGATCTCCAATTTTTATACGAATACTTGTTGGTTGACTTTTTGGCCCATGATGTTCTATAGGCTTAAAAGAACGTTGAGCAGGTATTTCGTACATAAAAGAAATATCCCCTTCTGGAAATTCAGGCTGTGGATGGCTACCACGAAGTGCATTTTTAGGCTCCTCTGGTGTAAACAACCGTAAAAACACTTCTTCTGATTCACTATACACTTTAAAACTATAGGGATCTGACTCTAATGATGCACCTATTAAATTCGCATGATAGCCTTTGAACTCCGGATAGATTAAGTTTTCAAAACTTTCTCCTGTAATGGTATTATTGTACTCTTTTTCCCAAACGCCATAGGTTGCTCCCTTAATTCGGTTTTTCC
>DATGBV010000125.1:0-2434 GCA_035312485.1 Flavobacteriaceae bacterium
ATGAGCATCCTTGCCAGTTTAGAATGCGTGATATAGAAATGAACGTTGACGACCATAATCTATCCAAAGAGCTCAACAAAACGTATTGGTATGAAAAGACGGTTGTCCCTTTCTCTAATATGCAAGATTTAAAAGATTGCTTATATTTGGGAGGAAATTATCATACCTCAAAATCTTAAACCATGGAAATTGAAAAAATTTTAGAAATGTTCCTTTATGCTGTACCAGCTCTAATTACTGGGATGATTGCATATTACTTTTTTAAGGAACATACCAAAAATGAAGATGGCAGAAGACGCTATTTACTTCATAAGGATATGAAGGTTACAGCCATGCCAATGCGATTGCAGGCCTATGAACGAATGACCTTGTTTTTGGAAAGAATAACGCCAAGTAAATTACTTATAAGAATAGCACCAAGTAGTTCAAATAAAGAAGATTATGAACGATTACTTATATCTTCAATTGAACAAGAGTTTGAGCATAATTTATCACAACAGATTTATTTAAGTGATGAATGTTGGAACATTATTACTGCGGCAAAAAATGCAACCATTCAACTCATTAGAAAAGCTAGTTTATTGCAAAAAACAAAAACAGCAAACAAATTACGTGAAGTTATATTACAAGAAATGCTTGAGAAAAGAGCGCCTAGTGATGCTGCTTTATCTTTTATAAAAAAAGAAGTTAGCGAACTTTGGTAACTTAAGACTCGTTTTCCAATTGACTGGTTTCTTCATTTTTGCCTTTGGCAAAAAGAAATCCGCTTTGCCACCATTGGGTCATTTTTTCCTTGTTAAATATCAATGAGTTTGTTGTTAGAACGGTTGGCGTATAATAGAAATCAATAATTGCATCATTATTTGAGGCCACAAACTTTCCAATTTTAATATTCTGGCTTTCTATTCTGTCCAGCATAAACGCGAACATGTTGGTTAACAATGAGAAAGAATTAATAGAAGGCATTCTATTGAATTGTGTGACTTCGGTTTGTAAAATAATTGAATCTACTTCTTTTGCTCCTCTTTTAATAGCTTCTTCTATCGGCACCATAGAGCCCAAACCACCATCAGCATATTCGCAACCATTCTTTTTATGAAGCGACATAAACGGAATATAATTACAGGATATCCAGATCCATTCACAAAATTCTTCATAACTGTGGTCTCGAATAGACTTATACTCTACATGATTAAGAGAGAGGTTAGATACAGTTATGACTACATCTATTTTAGAATACTTTAAGGTATTAAACTCGTCTTCTGTAAGGGTTTCTTTGATAAGGGTTTTTAAGTTTTCGCTCTCGCCAAAGGTTTTACGGCCCCGCCAAAAATTTTTTAAAACGTTAAAATGATGAATTCCTATAGTTTCAACACCTCTTTTTTTCTTAATAATAAACGGACAATGGTTAAAAATACTATCTTGGTTAACGCTTGTATAGACTTCTTTTATTTTTTCAACCTTGTTCAAGGCCAAATGACACACCAACAAACTTCCGGTAGATGTGCCTATAAAAAGGTCATAATCTTTTTGTCTCTCTTCAATAAGGTATTGAGCCACTCCTCCAGCAAATGCGCCTTTGCTTCCTCCTCCAGATATCACTAGTGCTTTCATCTAAAAATTTAGCTGTTTCAAAATAGAAATTACATAAAATTAAGAAATGTATTCGGTTTACCCTAATGTGCTTATTACCTACTTTTAATATGGCAATAACATATCTTTAACTTGGCTTAAAGATAAAGTAAATACACTATATATACGCTATACTTATTGTAAAACTAATTGTTTTTTATTAGATTAGTGTTCATTTAAATGATACTCAACTTTATGTGATCTCTCTCCTCATTTCGTCAGGCTCAATGACTATAGTCGAGATGACCGTTAGTTTGATTTTGTTTAAAGCAGATAGGATATGGCAAGACAGAAAGGGTTAATGAAATTTAGCGGCACTATTGGTGATTTGAATTTTTATGTTACCAAAGGTGTTGGGTATGTGCGTAAGGCTGGTGGTGGCTTTAATGGCGAGGCTATACGAAACAAACCAAGTATGCAACGTGTACGTGAAAATGCCAGTGAATTTGGTCACTGCTCTACTATTAAAAAACAGTATCGCTTGGCATTACAGCATTTTTTACATGATTATAAAGACCCTAAACTGCATGGGAGAATGATGACCTTATTTACTAAAATAAAGGATTTGGATACGATTTCAGAACGTGGTCAACGCCATGTTGGACATGGTATAAAAGCAAGTACTGGAAAACGGTTATTGAAACATTTTAAATTTACTCCTACTGGTTTATTAGACAGACTACTTGCAAATTCTTCTTTTAGTTGGGCTAATCAGACTTTAAGCATTGTTAAGCTTGAGTTGAAATCGAGTTTGTTTCCTAAAGATGCTACCCATATTGGTTTACAGCTAGGTGTTTTGGAT
>DATGBV010000126.1:0-8520 GCA_035312485.1 Flavobacteriaceae bacterium
AAATTGATCCTATAAACTCTTTGTCAAAATCAATATTAGAATTATATAAGGTCTTTCCTAATACACCTCCGGCGAGAATTTTATGATGTGCATTTATTAAATCTTCGCCTTTTACATCAAAAAATTTCACAATCCCTAGAGTTCTAGATATGTTCTTACTATCGTTTAATTTTATGATTCTAATATTAGGGTTTTGATTTACAATTCGCATTTTAATAGTACCAAATAACTTTTCTAATGCGCTGGTGTGAAGGTTTTCATAATTCATTAATCACTTTCTGTTTTTTGGTCATAAAATAAAACACAAACATTATTAAACTCAATATTAATAAAATGCCTGCAATTAGAAAATATAATTGTGATTGTGATACAACATCCAATATTGGTAAAAGAATGATTGGCGACAAAAATTGTCCCATGAACCAAAACGTTGTCAACCTTCCTATTTCTCTACCTCTAATCTCTAAAGGAGCCAATTGCATAACCCAAACGTTAGCATTTGGTATCATTACTCCCATTCCTAATCCGCCTAATAGCATGGCCAACATAACCATTTCATAAGAATTTCCAACGGCTATACAAATATATGCGATTGCCATTAGTAAATATCCTAACCCAAAGATTTGTTTAAAAGAAAAGCGATCTTTAATCTTGGAAAAAGAGATAGCTCCAATAGCCGAGAAAAAAGTACTTGAAGCAATGGCAACACCAATAAGTGAATTTTTTTCAATCCCAATAGATTTCAAATAAAAAGGTATCTGAATGGGAATGATAAAGAACATAATCCACATAAGCATCACATTTACAAACACAAACCAAATAATTTTTGGTGATTTAACAGCTTTAACCTTCGTATGAATTTCTTCTACTTTTACTGGTTCTTTTAAAAACAAATAAGTAAAAGGTAAAATAAGGATTGAAAAAAAGTATAGCAAAAATGGAACTCTCCAACTAATATCAGCTAGAACACCTCCAAGCGTTATAAAAATGATACCACCTAAAGACATAACTGCAATTTGAAGTCCTGCGAATTTTTGTCTGGCTTTTCCCTGATAGTAATCGGCAACTAATGTTGTCACAATGGTCATCGTAATCCCAACGCAAATACCAAGCAAAGCTCTTCCTGCAAGAATAGCATATAGATTATCTAACCAATAGCCTGAACTTCCAGAAACTGCATATAACACTAATGCAACACCTAAAAGTTTTAATCTCCCTATTCTATCAATTACCAATCCAGCAATGATAGCACTCAAGGCAATAAATAATCCAGGAAATGATAGCACCATTTTTACCAATTTTCCTCCATTGGGAACATCAGAAAATGTCTTTGTCATATCTGGCAGAGACGCAGATATGGTTATCATAGACATGATGGTTAAACTACTTACTAATAATAAGGCTAATTTTACTCTCCAGCTTTCAGAATTCATTCGCTATACCAGAGGCTAAACCATCTGTCCTTTCATAAGTTTAGGAAGCATTTCTTTGAAGTTTTCCTTTTTGTTTAAATGTGGAAGCGGATCTTTTGGTTCTTCAACTCCTAAAAATTTGCATAAAGGTGCCCAACCATCTCTTACGTCATAAACTAGAAGTTTGTCGGCAGGAACATGCGCTTTCACACTAGCAATGTGATGGTTCCAGAATTTTTCAGCGTGTGCTTTATCCTGAAAATTTCCTTCCAATTCATTAGCAAAAAAAGTCTTTTTGAAAAACTTGATAACTTTTACGACATTTCTGGCACGAGAACTCATTAACAATTTCCCCATCATTTTAATTTTCTCACCAGGTGTTTGAGGTCCTGCTCTAAAAACTGTACTATCAACACTTTTGTACCAACTTTCAAAATCTCTAACAGTAAGTATTACTTTGGCATCTGGATAACGCTTCATGTGTTGTTTGTACCAAGGATAGCCAGGAAAATCAACTGTACCATCATATCCATCATATAAAGCATCCCAATCTGTATCTCCAGTTTCAGACAATGTTTTCCAGTAATGAAGTTTTTCGGGATTAACAAGAAGTTCTTTCATATGATACACATGCTTATGTCCTAATTGTTCCAAGCTTTGTTTTAATGTATTGGTTCCTGTTCTTGGTAATCCGGCTCCTATAATTTTAATAGACATTTTTTACTGATTTTTGGTTAATTAACTTTTTATTGAATACTATCGCTCTCCTTTGAAGGAGGTGGTGGTGGCATTTTAAACACAAACGGTTCCGGTTGTGGTTCAATCGGTTTTAAATCCTTGCCTTTAAATGCTGGAAAATCAGGATCAAAATGCGTACTCCTATATTGGGCATAAATAAAAGGACCTACAGGTTGTGGGAGCGAACCATCAGGCAATGTATATCCGTTATTATAAGGATTCCAATATTCCCATACAATTCTCTTGTCTGGAGTAACTTCCAGTAATCTGCCTCTAACTCCTGAAGTTATTAGTGTATTTCCATTTTTTAAGCGTTGTGCTCCCGAAACAAATGGAGAATAAAACGAATATTTATCCGGTGCAATGTATTCCCAAGAAGGTTCAGTTGGCCCGAAAGCATCTTCCTCTGAAATTTTATAAGTACCATCTACAATTTCTGGCAAAACCCACTCAATTACCGAACTATAATTTCCAAAATCGCCCACTGCAACATGTGGATCTGGTGATTGTGCCTTCGCCAAAGCTGCACCCAATGAAGGCAATTTGTTGTCAGGATTGTGAATGTCATTATTAAATACTAAAAGATGCCCTTCTCCAGGATAATCTTCTCGAATCCATTTGACATCATGTTGACCAAAAAGTTTTTGATCTTCTTTGGTTCCACCACCATAATTTTGAGGGTTGCCCCATCTATAAAGTAAATCCCCTGCACTACCTTTAGCCTCCTCTGTTGAAATACTATGGTCTATAATATAAATTTCACTAAATCCTGGACAACTGAAAGCAACTTGATCTAATTCTGCATTATATGAAACAGCATTAACATGTGTAATATCAGAACGCTGATTATCCACATTAGCATTGGAAGTCATCACACCCATTGCTTTCATTTGTTCAATTTGTACTTCATCCATTAGTGGTCCAGATTCAGCTTCCATGCTATGGGTATTAATATTAATTTTACGCGGATGGTCTTTTACAACTCCGTAGTTTGCTTTTGTTGAGTCAAATTCCTGAACAAGATGGTCCCACATATCCCATTCCCATACAATTTCTCCACCACTTGGTCTAATTGGTTTGATTTCTAATATCTTATCAATCCAAAGTCCTGCTTTTAAAACTCGTTCAGGATCACGTCCAGCGGCAATAGACTCTTCAGGTGTTCTAGCTTCGTAACAAATAGCGAGCACATTGCCATTAGGCATAATTTCTATATCATGATGAAGAAGTTCTTTTCCATTGGCCAATTTATAATCCCATATTAAATTTCCATCCCAGTCATATTCGCGAATAATTCCTGCCTGCCCACCAAAAGCAAAGACGGGAAAGTTTTCATCTCTTTCAAGCCTAAAAAGATGCCCATTCTCAAAAAGATAACTACTTAACATTGTACTTACTTCACCAGCCCATTTATGAACTATTTTTCCATTCAAATCCATTAAATAGGTATCTGTACCGAACGAAGGCGAAAACAAAACATACCCAGGTGTTGCCATATCTGTTTTTGATATCAAGCCTCTATTTTCTGTAACACCAGCAAGAGCCCTAGTATCTTCAGGTTTCCAGACTTTTACTTCTGGTTTTTCGACTACTGTTTGAGGTTGTTCTTTTTTACAGGAAACAGCTATAAATAATATAGCTGAAAAAGCAAGAAAAAATACTTTTTTCATATTGATTGGTTATTTAGTTAGCGCTCAATTAGAGCATTTTGCATAGGTTTATAAAAAATTTGAGGTAAGTACTTTGAGTTTTTAAGGAATTAAAAATAAGAAATTTTAATTTTCTAAACTAAATTTATTCCTCACTTTCTTCTTCCTCCTTTTTAGGTGGTAAATTATATACTTCCGGTTGTGGATCTAGAGGTTTTAGCTCCTTATCTTTAAATGCTGGATGGTCTGCAGGAATAAAATTGGATCTAAAGTTGGAATATGTAAAGAACCACGGTTGCACAGGTGTTCCATCTGGATGATGGATATTCCCTCTATAGGGGTTTAAATATTCCCAAACAATTTCGCCATCTGGTGTGACTTCAAAATATCTTCCTTTTGGACCTTCGTTTATAAAAGTATTACCATTTTTAAGCCGTTGCGCCCCAGAAACAAAGCTTCCAAAAAATGAAACTGTATCTTTGGCAATGTATTTCCAAACAGGCTCTTCTAATCCAAATCTTTTGTTCTCGTTTAAAATATAATTTCCATCTTTATCAACCAATGGTTTAATCTCATAAATAGCTGAATAATCCAAGCTATCTGGACCCATTGGTAAATCATTATTAAAAAACGTTAGATTGCCTTCACCCGGGAATCCTTTTTTAATCCAACGAATATCATGTTGTCCAAAAGATTTCTGGTCTGTTGAATCGCCTTGTTTATAATTTTGAGGATTTCCCCAACGATATAGAAAATCTCCTCCTTTTCCCATTCGTCCACCACTGTGTCCTGCTGCTTCTTCTGTAGTTGTACTATGGTCTATTATAAAAACTTCTCCTAAAACTGGTGAACTTAAGGCAATTTGATCAAGTTCAGCATGATAATTCACTGCATTAAAATGATACACATCAGATCCTCTGTTATCTACTGTTTGGTTTCTCCAAGCTCTTTTCATTTTATGCAAAACGTCCATACTATCTTGAGAAATAGGTTCAGGTAATTCCCTGCCTCTACTTAAATCCAATAGTTCTGGATGCGCAGCTACATCTCCATAATTATCTTTTGTTTCATCAAAATCCTGGATTAAATGATCCCATACTTTCCATTCCCAAACAATATCTGCTTCATAGGTTCCTTTTGGCTTTAGCTCTACTATTTTATCTGGCCATAAACCAGCTTTAGGAGTATTTTCTGGATCTCTTCCTGCTGCTATAACTTCTTCATAAGTTCTTGATTCCCAAGCAATAGTTAAAATATTTCCGTTTGGCATAACAGCAATATCATGATGTGCGTGAAATTCTCTATTAGAAAATTCTAAATCCCAAAGCATTTTACTATCCCAACTTATTCTTTGCAATCGACCTGCTTCTCCACCTCCTGCAAAAACAGGAAAATCAAAATCTTCAGCATTTAAGGTTAGTGAGCCATCATCATTTAAATATACACTTCCCATTGTGGAAGTACCTTTCCATTGATGAACTACCTCACCATCACGATTAATTAAATATGCATAAACAGAATTAGGAGGAGTAAATAGTACATATCCAGGCAAAAGTCCTTCAGAAGTTTTGGTTAAACCTCTTTGGATATAATGACCAAACAGATTTCGATCTTTTTTTTCTTGAGAATAGGTGTTTTGAAAGTTTAAATTAAAAAGAATAAAGAGGGCGATAAAGTAGGCAACAAAGTGTTGACTTTTTTTCATATTGGAATTAGTTTTGGTTAGTTAAATTAATATTTTGTTTCTAAATGTACAACAAAAGATTTTTCTTACATAACATCTCATTAAAAAACTAATTAACAATGCTTTAGACTAAATTCTAAAGCTCTTTTTTCGTTATAGTAGATATTATCTCTTGAATAAAACCCGACATGGCCACCATGTTTGGGCATTTCCAAAAAAAGATTTGGGTTTTCTACAGCTTCCTTTATTGGATAACAATCTTGAGATAAAAACGAATCGTTTTTGGCGTTTAAAATCAAAGTTGGGATTTTAATATTAGGAAGAAATTGTAGGCTACTGGACTTTTCATAATAATCTAAAGCATCTTTAAATCCATGAGCTTTTGAGGTATATACATTATCGAAATCTAATAATGTTTTAATTTTATAAATCTCTGAAATTGAGATTTCTTCGGGAAAAAGTTTTTGCTTCAATTTTAATTTTTCCTTTAGATCACGTTTGAACATATTGTGATAGGGCTTGTTTTTCAATTTATGTAATTCAATACAAGAGCCATATAAACTACACGGAGCAGAAACAGCAATAGCTGCTTTAATCTGTTTAGGAATCTCATTTCTTTCGCCTAAATATTTTAAAGTGACATTAGCACCAAGACTAAAACCTTTGATAAATATTTCCGAATAGTGTTTTGTATTTAAAATGTGATCGATAATATCTACCAGATCATTAGTAGCGCCAGAATGGTAGCTTCTGTACATTATATTTTCTTCACCACTACAACCTCTAAAATTTATACAGACAGCATCAATTTCTTTATTATTAAAGTATTTGGCAGTGCCTGTCATATAAGTTCTTTGGGCATTACCTTCTAAACCGTGAAGCAGTATAATTAGCTTATTGGTTTTAACTTTAGAATAACTCCAATCCAAATCCAAAAAATCATGATCTGAAAGTGCTATGCGTTCGCGCTTTTGAACAACATTTTCTATTCTTCTAAAAAGACCAGAATATACAGTTGAAACAAATCCATTTCTAAAAATTAAAGGAGGTTTATACGATGAGGGAACTATTGGCATTTAAACTAATTACGCTTTAATGCATCAGAAGGTTTTGGAACGAAATGACCCTTTCCTCCTGCTCTGTCATCATTAAATGTCACAGGAATATCATCGTTCATAGTACGTTCATTCCATGTGAGATGTTCTTTACCATCATCTTTTTGAACCATGGTAATACAATCTTCAACAGGGCAAACCAAAGAACATAAGTTGCATCCTACACAGTTCTCTTCAATAATACTAGGTATTCTTATCGTTCTGTCTTTTGAAAGTGCAATAGCCTGATGTGCACCATCGTCACAAGCAATATAACATAGTTCGCAACCTATACATTTATCTGAATTGATTTCGGCAATAACTTTATGCTTAAGGTTTAGATGTTTCCATTCAGTAACATTTGGCAGCGCCTTTCCAGCAAAGTTATAAATGGTTTGATAGTTTTTTTCTTCCATAAATTGTCTCAAACCAGCTTCCATCTCTCTAACAATTCCAAAACCATAATGCATTACGGCTGTACATACTTGAACTGAAGTTGCACCAAGCAAAATAAACTCTACCACATCACGCCAGGTTTCAACACCACCAATACCAGAAATAGGAGTTCCCGAAATTTCTGGATGCTGTGCCAGCTCTCTAATCATGTGCATTGCAATGGGTTTTACAGCTGGTCCACAATAACCTCCATTGGTTCCTTTGCCATCTACAACTGGTAATGGCGCATATGTATCTAAATCTATTCCAACAATACTTTTAATTGTATTTATTAAAGAGACAGCGTCTGTACCACCTCTAACAGCAGCTAATCCAGGATCTGTAATTTCAGAAATATTAGGCGTTAATTTTGTAATCACAGGAATATTTGCTGCAGCTTTTACCCAACCCACAATAGTTTCTAAAACTTCTGGTTCTTGTCCAACAGCTGAACCCATTCCTCTTTCACACATACCATGAGGACAACCAAAGTTAAGTTCAATACCATCTGCTCCAGCATTTTCTACGTCTTTAATAATTTGTTCCCATTCCGCTTTGGTTTCTACCATTAATGAAGCGATAACCGCATGATCTGGGAAATATTTTTTTACTTCTTCTATTTCGCGAAGATTATCTACTAATGGTCTATCTGTTATCAATTCAATGTTATTGAAACCCATCATACGTGTGTCTCGATAGTTAACTGAACCATATCTGCTAGATACATTAACAACTGGGACACCTAGTGTTTTCCAGACAGCTCCACCCCAACCTGCTTCAAAGGCTTTCATGATTTGATAACCAGAGTTCGTTGGTGGTGCAGATGCCAACCAAAATGGATTTGGTGCTTTTATTCCTGCAAAATTTATTGATAGATCTACCATGTTTTTTTATTTTAATTGTCATTCCTCTAAAGACAAGAATCCGAATCAGTATGTAAAAGTGGATTCCGCATCAGGCGCGGAATGACAGATTGTTTTTATTATTTGTTTAACCAACTATGAATGCCTTGTGCCGCCATTTTACCATCGTAAGCTGCATTAACGACTTCAGCTCCTCCATTGATAGCATCTCCTCCAGCAAAATATTTTGGATTTGTGGTTTGAAATGTTTTATTATCAGCTTTAATTCTTGTTTTGTTATCTGTTTCCAAACCATCTATGAGCTCGTATAATCCTCCTTGTTTGGCTTGTCCTGTAGCTTTAATTACCAAATCACATCTTACAATAAACGTATTGTTCATGTTGGTTTGTAGTTTACCATTTACCAATTCAGTTTTGGCAAATTTTACGCCTTCTACTTTCTCTTTTCCAACAATAGCAATTGGGGTAACATTAAATAAACTATCTACACCTGCACTAATTGCTAAATCATATTCAAAACCATAAGCTCCCATTTTTTCTTTTGCATTACGGTATGCCAAAACCGTTTTTCTTGCTCCCATTCTAGCTGCTTCTGAAGCAGCATCCATTGCAGTATTTCCACCACCAATAACAACAACTTTAGCA
>DATGBV010000127.1:0-16423 GCA_035312485.1 Flavobacteriaceae bacterium
ATCCAAAAACTTTGGCAGAATCATTGGTTATTTCAGCTCCTGCTTCACTATAATCTTTGTCGTTAAAATTTGCACCTTCTCCAGCACCTTTTTCAAGAAGAACTCTATGACCATTACTTACCAAAGCTGAAACAGCATCAGGAGTGAGGCAGACACGCTTTTCTTGATAGTCTGTTTCTTTGGGAATACCAATAAATAATTCTCCTTTGCGCTTAAGTATCTCTAGTTTTTCTTCTTGAGGAAGTAATTGTTGTTTTGTAAATGGAGACAATGATTTAGCCATGCATTCTGTGGTTAAATAAAAGTCAAATTACGAATATTTTTTTGATTGATTTATGAAGTTCTTAAAAATAATCTTTTAATCTTTCAAAGAATCCTTTTGGACCAATTCTAAATTCGTCTTCCAGTTCTTGCATGGTTTTCTTATTAATTCTATTAAAGATTCTCGCACGAATTAAATAAATTGATGGGATGATAATAGCCATAATAGGAAACAAATACATAAGTTGATCTGAATCTACTCGTAAATCTTCAATTAAAGTACCAAAAATTTGATAAATATACATGGCAATAGGCACTAAAAGAACATGATACCACCAATGTCTACATGTGAAGAACCATATGAACAATAAAAAAAGAGGAATCATTTTCCCAGTAACTATCCACATAGCTACTTGAGCATTCTCGTAAAAACCGCTATCATAGGTAAATAAAAAAGTGTTCCAAACTGCTGTTTGTGGAACACTTTCATGTAAATAAAACAAATACGGCGTTATAGCTATTAACGTAGCAACTATGCTACCAATAACTAAACTTTTTTTATCCGCATGTTGGCTTTTTGATTGCCGCTCTTTCAACGTTGTTTGCTCGTCCATCTAAATTCAATGCTTGAGCTGTGAACAAAACGCCTCCAAAGATTGCAATTGCGATTAAATACTTTTTAGTTTTCATCTTATAAGGGATTTAAATTAATTAATTACCCAAATGTAACTAAAGAGTATTTTGAAGATTAGACCCAAATGTTAAAATTATGTTAAAATCAGTTAAATTGGGGCTTTCGAGTTACGGTTTTCCCGTAATTCTTCAAAATTTGGAGCTTTATTTTGTTTTTAACTCATTAAATTTCTTACTATTTTAATTCGTTTTTTCTTTAATAGATTTTAGTTTTAAAGATCTACTATTGTCAGGATTTAAATCTAAATCTATTCTATCAACTAATTTTGGTAAAATGCTTTGTATTTTATCTGGCCATTCTATAATGCACCAATTGTTAGAATACAAATATTCTTCAACACCAAAATTAAAAGCTTCTTCTATATCATTGATTCTATAAAAATCAAAATGATATATTATCTCATTTTCTGAATGATATTCATTTACAATTGAAAATGTTGGACTTGTAACTTCATCATTGCTTCCTAAACCTTTCACTATTTCTTTTATAAGTGTTGTTTTACCAACACCCATACCACCATAGATTAAAAGTGTTTTTGTTTTAGCATGTTGAATTAGTTGTATTGCAACTTTATCAACATCATTCAAACTGTAAATTATTTCCAAACACAAAATGTTTTACTCTACAATATTAGTAAATATATTTGATAAAAACTAATAAAAAGTGTATTTCATCGATGTTTTTTGCATTACATGGAGTTATTTAGGACTCAATACAACAAACGGAATAATCATTTCTTCTAACGAAACACCACCGTGTTGATAGGTGTTTCTGTAATAGGTAACATAATGATTATAATTGTTTGGATATGCAAAAAAGAGATCTCCTTTGGCAAATATAAATGAACTGCTCATATTTATAGAAGGTAACCGGATTTCTTCAGGGTGTTTTGATAGATAAACATCTTTGCTTTCATATGTAAGACTTCTACCTGTTTTATATCGTAGGTTCAAACTTGTATCACGATCTCCAATAACTTTAGATGGGTTTTTCACATTAATAGTGCCATGGTCTGTTGTTAACACTAGTTTGAAACCCATTTGTTGTGCCTGTTGGATAATTTCTAACAAAGGTGAATTTTTGAACCAACTTTGCGTGAGCGAACGATAAGCTTTGTCATTTGATGCTAATTCCTTGACAACTTCCATTTCTGTTTTAGAATGTGATAGCATATCTACAAAATTGTAAACAACAACTGTTAAATCATTATTCTTTAATCCTTTAAAATTCTCGGCTAGTTTCTTTCCAGATCTTAAGTTTGTTATTTTGTAGTACTCATATTTTAGATTATTTAGTCCTAATCGTTTCATTTGTGCATCTAAAAAATCTGCTTCATGAAGGTTTTTCCCACCTTCATCTGTATCATTTTTCCATAAATTAGGATGTAGTTTTTCCATATCGCCTGGCATAAGTCCAGAAAAAATGGCGTTTCTGGCATATTGAGTTGCTGTAGGTAAAATACTGTAATAAGGAATCTCGATTTCCTTCTTATAATAGTTATTTATGGTCCGCTCAAAAGACTTCCACTGGTCGTAACGCAAGTTGTCAATAACGACCATGAGCACAGGCTGTTCTTTATTCAACAACGGAACAACTTTGTTTTTAAAAAGTGTATGCGACATTGTTGGAGCTTCTGCATTTTGAGAAAACCATTTTGTGTAATTTTTATCAATGAATTTACCAAACTGAATATTGGCTTCAGTTTTTTGTGATTCTAATATTTCAAACATACCAATGTCTTCAATATCTTCTAGCTGTAACTCCCAATAAATTAGCTTTTGGTAAAGGTTTGCCCAATCTTCAAAAGAGTTCACCATAGTCATATCCATAGCAATTTTTCTAAACTCTTGTTGATAGTTTGAAGTTGTTTTTTCCGAAACTAGCCGTGAGTTATCCAAATTCTTTTTTAAGCTTAATAAAATCTGATTTGGGTTTACAGGCTTTATCAAATAGTCAGCAATTTTGCTTCCTATAGCTTCTTCCATGATGTATTCTTCTTCACTTTTGGTAATCATTACCACAGGAAGGCTATTTTGAATTTCTTTTATTTCTGTAAGTGTTTCTAGACCTGTAAGTCCTGGCATATTTTCATCTAAAAAAACGATATCAAAAACTTTGTCGTTTAGAACTTCCAGGGCTTCAGTACCACTTTGGCAAGTAGTTACATTATAGTTTTTTTGTTCTAGGAAAATAATATGGGGTTTTAGTAAATCAATTTCATCATCTACCCACAGTATATTTATGTTGTTCATATAGTTATATTTGTAAAAATTAATTTTAAAAAGCTTTTGAATAAACTTAAAATATTAAACGACCCAATTTACGGATTTATTACTATACCAGATTCGTTAATATTTGAATTAATAGAGCATAAGTACTTTCAACGACTCCGTAGAATTTCTCAAATGGGTTTATCATATTTGGTATACCCTGGAGCTCATCACACACGTTTTCATCATGCCATTGGTTGCGTGCATTTAATGCAAAAATCTATTAATGTACTTCGTTTTAAGGGTGTTATAATTTCTGAAGCTGAAGAAAAGGCACTATATGTTGCTATTTTATTGCATGATATTGGACATGGTCCTTTCTCCCATGCTATGGAAAATAGTATAGTAAACGGTCTATCTCATGAAGATATTTCTTTGATCTTTATGGAGCATTTGAATGAGGAATTTAACTCAAATTTAACTCTTGCAATTAAAATCTTCAAAGGAGAGTATGAAAGAAAGTTTATGTATCAGCTTATTTCGAGTCAATTGGACATGGACAGGGCTGACTATTTAAAACGCGATAGTTTTTATACAGGTGTTGCAGAAGGTAATATAAATAGTGAAAGACTAATTACCATGCTCAATGTAGTTGACAATAAGTTGGTTATTGAAGAAAAAGGAGTTTATAATGTAGAAAAATTTTTAATCTCAAGACGTTTTATGTATTGGCAGGTTTATTTGCATAAAACCAGCCTAGTTGCAGAGCAATTATTGATAAAAGTATTAAAACGAGCAAAAGAAATAAGTAAAAGTGGAGTTGAACTTAAATGTAGTGACTCTTTAAGCTATTTTTTAAATAACGAAATTTCACATAATAATTTTGATTTAAACACGCTCAATATATTTTCAAATCTTGATGATTACGATATTGTTTCAGCCATGAAAGAATGGCAATTCTGCAATGACTTTGTATTAAGTAATTTATGCGAAATGCTTATAAACAGACACCTTTTGAAAATAAAAATAAAAAACAAAAAAGTAAAACAAGAAATTCTAAAGAAACATATTTCTAATCTTACTAAAAAATATGGCATTAGTGATTATGAAGCCTCCTATTTTGTATTTGATGGAGAGGTGTTAAACCAAGCGTATCAACCAAAAGACAAAAAAATAAATGTAGTATATAAATCTGGAAAAATAGAAGATATTGCAAAGGCTTCAGACCAATTAAACCTTAAGGCATTGTCTAAACCAATCACCAAATATTATATATGCTATCCTAAAGAAAAACTTTAGGACATTTTTTCATATTTTTGCGACAATGAAATTTACAGCGCAGCAAATAGCAGGAATTTTAGAAGGCGACATTGTAGGTAACCCTGATGTAGAAGTTTCTAAACTTTCAAAAATCGAAGAAGGTACAATGGGTTCTTTGACTTTCTTGGCAAATCCAAAATACAAACCATATATATACTCTACAAAAGCTTCGATTACTATTGTAAATAAAGACTTTGAATCTGAAAACAAAATATCCACAACTTTGATTAAAGTAGAAGATGCCTACAAAGCATTTTCAACACTATTGGAATATTATAACCAAGTAAAGCTTAATAAACAAGGAATAGAGCAACCATCCTTTATTTCAGATACAGCCAACATTGGCAAGAATGCTTATATTGGTGCATTTTCTTATATAGGAGAGAATGTTACTTTGGGAGATAATGTAAAAGTATTCCCAAGTTGCCATATAGGTGATAATGTTGTAATTGGAGACAATACAGTTATTTTTTCTGGCGCACAAATCTATTCAGATTGTGTCATCGGCAAAAGTTGCATTATTAATTCTGGAGCAATTATAGGTGCTGATGGATTTGGATTTGCACCAAATGAAAAAGGTGAATACAGTAAAGTGCCTCAAACAGGAAATGTGATTTTGGAAGATTTTGTTGATATTGGTGCTGCTACAACTATTGATCGAGCAACTTTAGGCTCAACCATCATTAGAAGAGGCGTAAAGCTGGACAATCAAATTCAAATTGCACACAATGTAGAAATAGGAAAAAATACTGTTATAGCTGCTCAAACAGGAATTGCAGGTTCAACAAAAATAGGAGAGAACTGCCAGATAGGTGGTCAGGTTGGTATAGTTGGTCATATTACCATTGGAAACAATGTAAAAATTCAAGCACAATCAGGTATTGCAAGAAACGTTAAGGATAATGAAGTACTGCAAGGTTCTCCTGCCTTTTCATACGGAGATTATAACAAATCTTATGTTCACTTTAAGAACTTACCAAAAATTGTTAAAGAAATTAATGATTTAGAAAAAAATATAAATGGCAATAGTTAATACTGAAATTAAGCAAAAAACAATTGCAAAAGAAACATCGTTAAAGGGTGTTGGCCTACATACTGGAAAAGAAGTCACCCTTACATTTAAACCTGCAGATGTTAATGCTGGTCTTGCGTTTAAGCGTATAGATTTAGAAGGCAGTCCAGTAATAGAAGCTGATGTTAATTATGTTACAAATACACAAAGAGGTACATGTTTGGAAAAAAATGGAGTTACAATTCAAACTTCAGAACATGTTTTGGCAGCATTGGTTGGTTTAGATATAGATAATGCTATAATTGAACTTGATGCCTCTGAACCTCCTATTATGGATGGCTCTTCAAAATTCTTTGTAAAGGCATTAGAAAAAGTAGGCATTGTTGAACAGGATGGTTTTAGAGAAGAATATGTTGTTACAGATGTTATTTCTTATACAGATGAAGAATCTGGTAGTGAAATTTTGATTATGCCTGCCAAAGAGTACCAAGTAACAACTATGGTAGATTTTGGAACAAAGGTTTTAGGCACGCAAAATGCCACACTAAATCATATTTCAGATTTCAAGAAGGACATTGCAAACTCAAGGACTTTTAGTTTTTTACATGAAATTGAAATGCTACTAGAGCATGGCCTTATAAAGGGTGGCGATTTAAATAATGCTATAGTTTATGTAGATAAGAAATTATCTCCTGAAACTATGGAAAAATTAAAAGTTGCATTTAAAAAGGACTCAATATCTGTTAAACCAAATGGTATACTAGATAATCTTACCCTTCATTATCCAAATGAGGCTGCAAGACACAAACTACTTGATGTAGTAGGCGATTTGGCATTAATTGGAACACGTCTTAAAGGAAAAGTTATTGCTAACAAGCCAGGGCATTTTGTAAATACACAATTTGCAAAAAAAATGTCTAAATTAATTAAAAACGAAAGACGTAATAATGTTCCAAATATTGATTTATCCCAACAACCATTAATGGATATAAATCAAATTATGAATATGTTGCCACACAGGCAACCTTTTTTATTAATTGATAAGATTTTTGAATTAAGCGAATCACACGTTGTAGGATTAAAGAATGTTACAATGAATGAGCCTTTCTTTGCAGGCCATTTTCCTGGAGCTCCAGTAATGCCTGGTGTTTTGATTGTGGAAGCAATGGCTCAAACAGGAGGTATTTTAGTTTTAAGCACTGTTCCAGATCCTGAAAATTATCTTACCTTCTTTATGAAAATAGATAATGTTAAATTCAAACAAAAGGTTATGCCAGGCGATACATTAATATTTAAATGTGATTTAATCACACCTATTCGTCGTGGTATTTGTCATATGCAAGGCTATGCTTATGCCAACGGAAAACTTTGTGCAGAAGCAGAACTCATGGCTCAAATTAGTAAAGTAAAATAATGAAGCCTTTTCTGTATTATAAATTATCAGGCTTAATCTATTGTTTATATTTGTGCAGTACTTCAAAATTAAAAACTAAAAAATGAATCAACCTTTAGCATACGTACATCCTGGTGCAAAAATTGCCAAGAATGTTGTGATTGAACCATTTACAACAATAAACAACAATGTAATTATTGGAGAAGGCACATGGATTGGAAGTAACGTTACAATCATGGAGGGAGCTCGCATTGGTAAAAACTGTAATATTTTTCCTGGAGCTGTAATTTCTGCAGTTCCTCAAGATTTAAAATATAATGATGAAGACACTACAGTAGTAATAGGAGATAATGTTACAATAAGAGAATGTGTAACTATAAATAGAGGTACTATAGATAGAATGAAAACGGTAATAGGTAATAATTGTCTGATTATGGCTTATTGTCATATTGCACATGACTGTATAGTAGGCAATAATTGTATTTTTTCTAACAATAGTACGTTGGCTGGTCACATTACTGTAGGTGATTATGTTGTTTTGGCTGGCATGACAGCAGTTCACCAGTTTTGTTCAATTGGCAATCACGCATTTGTAACAGGTGGTTCTTTAGTAAGAAAAGATGTGCCTCCTTTTGTTAAAGCTGCTCGTGAGCCATTATCTTATGTTGGAATAAACTCTGTGGGATTGAGAAGAAGAGGATACTCTAGCGATAAAATCAGGGAAATTCAAGACATTTATAGAATCCTTTATCAACAAAATTATAATAATACTCAAGCGGCAGAAATTATTGAAGCCGAAATGGAAGCCACTCCAGAGCGTGACGAAATTCTCCAATTCATAAAAAATTCTCATCGTGGAATAATGAAAGGTTATTTTAAATCAAATTAATTTATGGCAAATACATCAGATATTAGAAACGGATTGTGCATAAAATACAATCACGACATTTATAAAATTATTGAGTTCTTACATGTAAAACCAGGCAAAGGTCCAGCATTTGTTAGAACAAAACTAAAAAGTGTCACCACTGGTAAAGTTATAGATAATACATTTTCTGCAGGTCATAAGATAGATGATGTTCGAGTAGAAACACATAAATTTCAGTATTTATATAATGATGGCGAGTTTTATCATTTCATGAACCAAGAAGATTATACACAAATCAGATTATTAGAAGCTTCTTTGGATAGACCAGATTTGATGAAAGAAGGCGAAGTTGTTACTGTGTTAATTAATACCGAAGACAACTTGCCACTATCTGTAGAAATGCCTGCAAGTGTTATTTTGGAAGTTACCCATACAGAACCAGGTGTGAAAGGTAATACAGCCACAAATGCTACTAAACCAGCAACAGTTGAAACTGGAGCCGAAGTAAATGTTCCCTTGTTTATTAATGAAGGAGATAAAATTAAAATTGAAACTGATAAAGGATCTTATAAAGAACGTATTAAAGAATAACTTCAGTTGAAATTCCCTAAACCATATATTTTAAGCGAAATAGCAAATTTAATAGACTGTAAATTTGTTGGATATAAAGATTTTCCTGTGTTAGGGATGAACGAAATTCATGTAGTAGAAGCTGGAGATATTGTCTTTGTAGATCATCCTAAATATTATGACAAAGCACTAAATTCTGCTGCAACAATTATACTCATCAATAAAGAAGTAGAATGCCCAGAAGGCAAAGCCTTATTAATTAGTGATGATCCTTTTAGAGATTTCAATAAATTAACCCAATACTTCAAGCCATTTGTTTCAGCTGAAAAAACAATTTCTGATACAGCCAAAATCGGAAAGAATACAATAGTACAACCCAATTGCTTTATCGGAAATAATGTAATAATTGGAGATAATTGTATTATTCATTCTAATGTCAGTATTTATGATGATACTGTAATTGGGAACAATGTTACTATTCATTCTGGAACTGTGTTAGGAGCAAATGCGTTTTATTATAAAAAAAGATCAGAAGGTTATGATAGATTACTTTCAGGAGGAAGAGTAGTTATAGAAGATGATGTAGATTTAGGTGCTTTATGTACTATAGATAGAGGAGTTTCTGGAGATACCATTATTAGTAAGGGCTCAAAGCTTGACAACCAAATTCAAATAGGTCACGATACTGTGGTTGGTAAAAAATGTCTCATTGCTTCGCAAGTTGGTATAGCAGGTTGTGTGATTATTGAAGACGAAGTTACTATTTGGGGACAAGTGGGTTGTACAAGTGGTGTTACATTAGGTGAAAAAGCTGTTATTCATGCGCAATCTGGAATAAGCAAATCTTTAGAAGGTCATAAGACTTATTGGGGAACACCTGCTCAAGAAGCAAGAGTTATTCTAAAAGAAATGGCGTCAATAAAACAAATTCCGCAATTGCTTAAAGAGTTAAAAAACAAGGACAATAAATAATAAGCTTTAAACTTTATAAAAACATTTTGATGGCTTACTTTTGTTAAAAGTCACAATTGAAGAAAAAACGAAATATATGAGTGTTTTAGTAAACAAAAATTCGAAAATTATAGTACAAGGATTTACAGGTAGTGAAGGAACCTTTCATTCAACACAAATGATTGAATATGGTACAAATTTAGTTGGAGGCGTTACACCAGGAAAAGGAGGTCAGCTTCATCTAGAAAAACCAGTTTTCAATACTGTAAAAGATGCTGTAGATCAAGTAAATGCCGATACTTCAATTATTTTTGTGCCTCCAGCATTTGCTGCAGATGCTATTATGGAAGCAGCAGATGCAGGTATAAAGGTAATTATAACTATTACAGAAGGTATTCCAGTTGCCGATATGATAAAAGCTGCTGATTACATAAAAGATAAAGACTGCAGACTTGTGGGTCCAAACTGCCCAGGAGTTATCACACCAGAGGAAGCAAAAGTAGGTATTATGCCTGGATTTGTATTTAAAAAAGGCAAAGTTGGTATTGTGTCTAAGTCAGGAACTTTAACATACGAAGCTGCTGATCAAGTGGTAAAACAAGGCCTTGGAATAACTACTGCAATAGGTATCGGTGGAGACCCTATTATTGGTACCACAACAAAAGAGGCAGTTGAAATGCTGGTTAACGATTCTGAAACCGAATGTGTAGTGATGATAGGTGAAATTGGCGGACAGCTTGAAGCTGATGCTGCACAATGGTATCAAGCAAGTGGAAGTAAAAAACCAATTGTCGGTTTTATTGCTGGAGAAACTGCACCTGCAGGAAGAACTATGGGTCATGCAGGAGCTATTGTAGGTGGTAGTGATGACACAGCACAAGCCAAAAAGAAAATCATGAAAGATTGCGGAATTCATGTAGTTGACTCTCCAGCAGAGATTGGTAAAAAAGTTGCCGAAGTCCTATCATAATTATAATAACTTTAACACAAACTATTTGTAAATAATTCTTTGTTTCATAATTTTTACAAGTCGTTTCATTCATATTTAATATTAAATCAATCAAAATGAAAAAATTCAAATTCCTTTTTCCAATTGTTCTTGTTGTACTTTTTGTTAGTTGCAAGAAGAGTAATGAAGCAGCTTATATAACCGAACAGCATACAGATGTTAACGGATTTAGCTATGAAACAGTATCTAACGATCCAACAGGATTACGTTTATATACTTTAGATAATGGTCTTAAAGTATATTTAAGCAAAAATACAGATGAACCAAAAATCCAAACCTACATTGCAGTTAGAGCAGGTTCAAGTTATGATCCTAAAGAATCTACAGGATTGGCACACTATTTAGAACACATGGTTTTTAAAGGCACTGATGAAATTGGGACTATAGATTGGGAGCAAGAGAAAGTTTTTTTAGATCAAATTTCTGATTTATACGAACAGCATAAAGCTGAAAATGACCAAGAAAAGAAAAAGGAAATTTATAGAAAAATTGATTCTATTTCTTTAATAGCTTCAAATTATAGTATAGCCAATGAGTATGATAAAATGATAAGTTCTCTTGGAGCAACTGGAACAAACGCTCATACATGGTACGAAAGAACAGTCTATCAAAATAAAATCCCATCTAATGAATTGGGTAAATGGCTAAAAATAGAAGAGGAACGTTTTGGACAATTGGTTTTACGCCTTTTCCATACAGAGCTGGAAGCTGTTTACGAAGAATTCAATAGAAGCCAAGACAGCGATTCTAGAAAAATATTTTATGCTATGAAGGATAATTTGTTTCCAACACATCCTTATGGCCAGCAAACTGGTATTGGTACATCAGAACATTTAAAAAATCCTTCAATGGTTTCAATACATAATTATTTTGATAAATATTATGTACCAAATAATATGGCAATGATTTTGGTTGGAGATTTAGATTATGAAGAAACCATTCAAAAAGTTAATAATACATTTGGAAACCTCGAAAAGAAAGAGGTTACACATCCAACACTTCCTGTTGAAGAGCCAATAACAGAGCCAAGAGTAAGTGAAGTGTTTGGTCCTACTGCAGAAAACCTTTCAATAGCGTTTCGTGCTCAAGGTTCAGGCTCTGAAGAAGAAAAGCTGGTCACTTTGTGCGATATGATTTTGGCCAATGGAAATGCAGGTTTAATAGATTTGAATTTGAATCAAAAGCAAGTTGTTCAAAATGCAGGTTGTTCACCAACATTCTATAATGACTATGGTTTCCATAGCTTTACTGGAACTCCAAAAGAAGGACAAACGCTTGATGAAGTTAAGGATTTAATTTTTGAGCAGATAGAAAAGCTGAAGAAAGGAGAGTTTGAAGATTGGATGATAGATGCTGTTATAAACGATTTAGAGTTAAGTCAAACAAGACAATATGAAAACAGTACAGCTTTAGCTTCGGCATATTATATTGCTTTTATTCGCCGTAAAGATTGGAAAGATAATGTAGCATTTTTAGATGACTTAAGAAAAATATCAAAACAAGAATTAGTAGATTTTGCCAATAAATTCTATAGTAACAATTATGTTCTTACCTACAAAAGAAAAGGTGAAGATCCAAATATTGCAAAAGTTGAAAATCCAGGAATCACCCCTGTAAATTTGAATAGAGATAAGAGCTCTGAATACTTGGTGAACTTTAACAAAATAGAATCTGAACCGTTAGAACCACAGTTTGTAGATTATGCTACAGCAATAAAAGAAACTAAAACAGATAATGGTCTTAAAGTATCTTATATAGAAAATGAATTGAACGATTTATTTAATCTGGAAATCATTTTTGATATGGGCAGTGACAACGATAAGAAATTGGCATTGGCTGTTGGTTATTTGGAATATCTTGGTACAGATACACTTTCTCCGGAAGATTTAAAGAAAGAATTTTACAAATTAGGAATAGATTATCATGTCGTTACAGGTGATGAAAAATCCTATATTGGTATTAGTGGTCTAAAGGAAAATTTACCTAAAGGTTTAGAACTTTTAGAAAATCTTTGGGCAAATGCAATTCCAGATCAAGAAGCTTATGATAAATATATAGATCAAATTGCTAAAGCTCGTCAGGATAATAAAACTCAAAAAGGAAGCATTTTATTTACTGGTTTATTAAACTATGGTAAATATGGTGAAAATTCTAGATTACGAAATATCATTCCAGTTAGTGAATTAAAGTCAATCAATCCACAAGAATTGGTAGATTTAGTAAAAGATTTAAAAAACTATAAACAGCGCATTTTTTATTATGGAAAAGATATAGATGCAGCAGTTGCTGCGTTAAACACGCATCATCAAGTAGTATCTGACCTGAAAGATTATCCAGAAGCAATTGTTTACACAGAAAGAGAAACTGGTGGTCATGTTTACTTTGTTAACTACGATATGGTACAATCCGAAATGTTGTTTATTGCTAAAGGAGAACCATTCAACCCTGAAACAATTGGAACAGGGCCTTTATTCAACGAGTATTTTGGTAACATTGCCTACACAGAAATCAGAGAATCTAAAGCTTTAGCTTACGCAACACAGGTTGTTTACAGACCTGCGAGTGACAAAGACGAAAATGATGATTTAATAGCCTATATAGGTACTCAAGCCAACAAAATTCCTCAAGCAGTTGATGGCATGATGGAGGTAATGAGTAGTTTTCCAAAAATTCCTGAAGATTTTAAAAACGCTAAAGAAGCAACACTTAAAAAGATTGCTGCAGAGCGTATAACAAAAGCCAACATTTTTTGGAATTATGAACGACTTAAAAAAAGAGGTTTGGACTATGACATTAGAAAAGACATTTATAAAGATCTTAAAGATATGTCTTTAGAAGATTTAGAAGTGTTTTTTGATGAAAGAATTAAAGGTGAAAGTTACAATATCATGGTTATAGGTAATAAAAAAGATTTGGATTTTGATGCTTTAAGCAAGCTAGGAGAAATTCAAGAATTGGATGTTGATTATCTTTTCAATTATGAAAAACCAGAAGATATAAAATTATAATCTACAATACATATTGTTAAAAATCTCACAAGTTTATGCTGAATTAGCTTCAGTAAATTTGTGAGGTTTTTTTATTTGATGCAACTTGTATTTGCTATATTTGGATATCAACTAATCATTAAATTAATTATGAAGTTATTAGAAGGGAAAACAGCTATTATTACAGGAGCGAGTAGAGGAATTGGTAAAGGAATAGCCCAAGTTTTTGCACAACAAGGAGCTAATGTTGCTTTCACATACAGTTCTTCTGTAGAAGCTGCTCAAGAATTAGAAAAAGAACTCAACTCTTATGGTGTTAAAGCTAAAGGATATCAAAGTAATGCTGCAGATTTTAACCAAGCCCAAGAACTTGCAGAAGATGTGGTTAAAGAATTTGGAAGCATAGATGTTCTTATTAATAATGCTGGTATCACAAAAGATAACCTTTTAATGCGTATCACAGAAGAAGATTTTGATAAAGTGATAGAAGTGAATTTGAAATCAGTTTTTAATATGACCAAAGCTGTACAGCGCACCATGTTAAAACAGCGTAAAGGTTCAATTATTAATATGAGTTCAGTTGTTGGAGTAAAAGGCAATGCAGGACAAACTAATTATGCAGCTTCAAAAGCCGGTATTATTGGTTTTTCAAAATCTGTTGCTTTAGAGTTAGGCTCAAGAAATATTAGGAGTAATGTAATTGCTCCTGGCTTTATAGAAACAGAAATGACAGCAAAACTTGATGAAGAAACAGTAAAAGGTTGGCGCAATGCTATTCCTTTAAAAAGAGGCGGAACACCAGAAGATATTGCAAATGTTTGTGTCTTTTTAGCTAGTGACATGAGTGCGTATGTAACAGGACAAACTTTAAATGTAGACGGTGGAATGCTAACATAAGTTATGTCTGCAGCAACAGTTTTATATATTATATTATCTGGAATTTTAGCGCTAGTAATAGCGCTTTTTCAGTATGTGTATAAATCAAAAAGAAATAAGTTAAATTTAATTTTTGCTGGATTAAGGTTTGTAACCTTCTTTTCAATTTTTCTACTTCTGATAAATCCAAAATTTGAGCAAATAACAACTTCTGTTGAAAAACCAAATTTGGTTATTGCAACAGACAATTCAAGTTCTATTCAACATTTAGAGCAAAATCAAAAAGCACAAGAATTTATTAATTTCATTAAGAATAATGATGCCATTACTGAAAAATTCAATGTAAATTTTTACACATTTGGAAACAATTTACAACCAAGCGACTCACTATCATTTACTGAAGACAGAACCAATGTTAGTAAGGCCATTTCAGAATTGGGTCAAATCTATAAGAGCAGAATAGCTCCATTAGTATTAATTTCAGATGGCAATCAAACCTATGGTAATGATTATGAATATTCTTCATCTAATTACAAACAACCTATTTATCCTATTATTTTAGGAGATACCACAAGATATATTGACGTTCAAATCAAACAATTAAATGTAAACAGATACGCTTATTTAAAGAATAGATTTCCGGTTGAAGTCATTGTAGTATATAATGGAAATGGAAATATAACAACAGACTTTAAGGTAAGTTCTGGAAACTCAACGGTTTATTCTGAAAAAGTTTCTTTTAACCAAACAAAAACATCCAGCATTTTAAATTTTACCTTACCAGCAAATGCTGCAGGCGTTCATGCCTATAAGGCTACAATTTCTGCTATAGATAACGAAAAGAACGAAGTCAATAACAACAAAAATTTTGCTGTAGAAGTCATTGATCAAAAAACAAATATTGCCATAGTGAGTTCCTTTTTGCATCCAGATCTAGGTGCATTAAAGAAAAGTATAGAAAGTAATGAACAACGAAGCGTTATTTTTATTAACCCAAATGAGGTTATAAATAGAATAGACGATTTTCAACTTTTAATATTATATCAGCCCAATAGAAGTTTCAATAAACTATTTGATCTATTAAATAAACAATACAAGAACACTTTTGTTATTACTGGCTCTCAAACAGATTGGCAATTTTTAAATAGTGTAAATAACAATTATGAACACGAAATAACAAACCAAACAGAAGATTATCTTCCGGAGTTGAATAATAACTATTCAACATTTATTTTGGAAGATTTAGGTTTTGAATCATTTCCACCATTAAAATCTACATTCGGTAATGTTACTTTCAAAATTCCTGTTGAAACACTTTTGTACAAGAAAGTTGGAAACGTTTCTACAAACGATCCTTTGTTACTTACGTTTGAAAATAATAACAGAAGGGAAGCCTTATTGTTAGGTGAAAATTTATGGCAATGGCGTTCGCAAAGCTTTATAAATACTCATTCATTCAATCAGTTTGATAATTTTATTGGTAAAATGATACAATATTTATCTTCCAATAAGCGTAAAAGTCGTTTAAATGTTGATTATGAATCTTTTTATAATGGGAATACAGGTGTATTGATAAATGCACAATATTTTAATAAAAACTATGAATTTGACGCTCGAGAAACTCTTACAATTATCTTAAAAAATAAGACAACACAAAATAATCTGGAATTCCCTTTTGTGTTAAAGAACAATTTGTATCAAGTAGATTTGAGTAGTTTACCTCCAGCAGAATATGACTTTACTGTAAGAGCACAAAATGAAAACATTTCCAAATCAGGAAACTTTAAAATATTAGAATACAATATAGAACAGCAATTCTTAAATGCAGATGTAACAAAGTTGAAACAGGTAGCTACTAATAGTGGAGGTCAAAGTTATTTTATAGATAATTACACTAATTTACTAGATGATTTATTGAATGATGAAAGATTTTTGTCAGTACAAAAAACCCATAAAAATATCATACCTTTGATAGATTGGAAATATCTACTCTTTCTTATCGCATTTTGTCTTGCAATGGAGTGGTTCTTAAGAAAATATAACGGATTAATTTAAAACAAAAATAATGGAAAAATTACCAAAAATAGGGTTGCCTATTCTCGTAGCGCTTATAGTATTAATAATATTAATAACTAAATCTGCAATTACTATAGGGTCTGGAGAAGCTGGCGTATTGTATAAAACTTTTGGAGGTGGAGTTGTAACAGATAAACCACCACTGGGAGAAGGATTTCATATAGTTGCACCATGGAATAAAGTATATGTATATGAA